>CAYNWW010000005.1:0-5539 GCA_964401055.1 uncultured Candidatus Saccharibacteria bacterium
CTTCGTGATTCGCGCGTGATTTATCCGCCGGTTGACGTCGAGCGTTTTTCGCTTGCGCGTTCGCGGCAGAGTAAGGGGTATTTTTTGCTTGTCTCGCGCCTGGTGCCGTACAAGCGGATCGATGTGGTCATCAAGGCATTTAACAAACTCAAATTTCCTCTGCTCGTGATCGGTGAAGGTTCTGAATTTGCCTCGCTGCAAGCGATCGCCGGACCAAACGTGAAGATGCTCGGGTTTCAATCCGACGACAAAGTGCGCGAATATTATGAAAATTGCGAGGCATTTATTTTTGCCTGTGAAGACGATTTTGGCATCACGCCAGTGGAAGCCATGGCGTGCGGCAAGCCGGTGCTCGCGTTTCGTCGTGGCGGTGCGACCGAGACTGTGCGCGAAGGCGTGACTGGTGAATTTTTCGATTACCCCATGGAAGAACTCATCGCCGACGGCGTCCGCCGCATGCTCGAACATCGGTCGTCATATGATCCGGCGGTGATCCGCGCGCACGCCGAACAATTCGCCACCGCGCGGTTTGAGCGCGAGTTCGCGGAGGAGATGGCGCGGATAATAAAAAACACCCTCAGATAGGTCTTTAATTACGCCGGTCCGCTATTTCTTGTTGATTATTGCATGGTACGCAAGTGTCCAGAGAAATGTAAAGACTCGGTAATCCGATGTAAAAATGACACTGAAACGTCGACGAGTGAGTTTTTGTTTCAATTTGTTGCGTCGTAATAAAGATTGACATATTTGTAGCGATACTTGTTTTCTGCTTGCGGCTAGATATTAAATCCGTTACGCTACACACGGTCACGCACAGGGCGTGTACACATGAACCAGGAGGGATGATGATGGAGGCTGCGGTTTTTGCGCCAACCGGCGCTAACTTTGAAACGGCGAAGCATCTGTGGGCGCCGACGTCTGCCGAAGGTCTCTGGTTTGAGGCCGCAGACGATCCGCATATCGATAAGAAAAACTCACAATTACAGCGTGCGCTGGTCGCGCACTGCATTGGGAGCGACGAATGCCCGGCCGAATCTGATTTTGTTTCTGCGATTATGACTGGGGCAATCTGGGCTGCAGTCATCGGTATTGTTCCCGAAGTGAGGGCGGATATGCGCGTCGGATGCCGCATTCCGCTTGATCATAAGTGGGCGTTGGTGTACGCGGCGTGTAACGAGGATTTGAGTGGTGTGTTGTGCAAAGAATTGCGCGCGGGCTTGCTGCGGTTGTTTGCGCCTATCACCCGCACCATGCACGGAGGAAGGTCGGAGCGCACATTCTTTTTTGAAGAAACATGGAATGGCATCTGGAACTTTTCTCCCTATGCTGATTTGACGTCTCGGTCTATTATACATCTTCAGTCGTTTGTCATTGAAGGCGGAAACCGACAATTCGCTGAACTTGATCCGCATGTGCAGGAAGGGATTCGCAAGATTGCGGCTTGCACAAAACCTTTGCTGGCGAAAATTGCGGCAATTGTTTGTGAGACACACCACTGGTAAGTTTGAAGCGGCAATCTTTGTTGTCGTTTTTTCTTTTGTGATAAAATAAATTTATATTTATCCGCTGGAATCTTTTTAGTTACCTATTACTAAATCAATTAAATGTCTGATATCAAAACAACATCGAGCGCGACCACGTTCCAAATGCAAACAGGCGTCACTGCAAATATCAAGGCGTCACCGGAAAAAGTGATGAACTTGCTGACTAATACGACGAATGCAACTCAATGGAACTCGACACTGGTGTCGGTTGAGGGTAAGTTTGTTCAGGGCGAGCGAGTGAAAATTGTTACAAAGCTTGATCCTAAGCGCACATTTAATCTTCTTGTTGAGACGGCGACTCCTACGACTCTTGTGCTCAAAGATGGCTTTGCCCCATTGTTTTCTGCTGTGCGCACGTATACGGTAGCGCCAGCTCCAGATGGGTCGACGGATTTTTCCATGGTGGAAGTCTTCAAAGGTATCACGTTGCCGATGGTCAAGCCATCACTTCCGGATTTCAAACCAAGCTTCGAACAATACGCCGCAGATTTGAAAAAAGCCGCCGAACAATAGTAATCCAACCGCATGGCAAAAGGAACCCAAAAAGATCCCTGGAAACTCAAAACGCCGCCACTCACTTCGAGTTATGAAATGTACAAAGAGGAAAAAGATGGAAAAGAAGTTATTGTGTGCGTAGTCGGCAAAACGACGTTGCTCTATGATGCGCGCTGCATCGACGATCTCCATGCAATGCTCAAAAAACACGGCGACTGGATGGAGCTTGGAAGCGCGGACGAACAAAAACCGGCCAAAGAAGGCACGGTCGAGGCATGGGGACGCTCGCCCAAAAATCCGATCGGCGGCTGGTATGGCTTGAAAAAAGGTCTTCGCGGCCGATTTGGCATGTACATCCCGCCGCTCATGGAAGCGCTCGGCCTCGCCGAAGTCACCCATGACGCGCGCGGAAATAAAATGAGGGCAAAATAATATGCATAATATCATCATTGAAACAGCAATTTTTTTGTGGCTTATCCCTGTTCTGATTTGGGAAATGGTCTGGAAGGGAATCGCGCTGTGGCGAGCCGGAAGAAATAACCAGATTGAATGGTTTGTGGTTTTGCTGCTCGTCAATACGATCGGCATTTTGCCTATCGTCTATTTGACATATTTCCAGAAAAAGAAATAACGTGCCGCGAGACTTCCATATTCACTCTGGTCTGATTCAGCATACCAACGACAGCGTTCTCGCACTCGTGCGACGCGCCAAAGAGCTGGGTTTTTCTGAGATCACGATTTTGGAGCATATTTCGCCGTTCAAAATTGCGAATCCCGGCAGCGCCGACCAGACAAATACGATTTTTATTGACCGAATCCCGTCCGAATATACCCGGAGAACATCGACCGTTGCCGTGCTGCTTGAGCAATGCACGCGAGCTGAGCAAGAAGTCGGTATTAAAATAAACAAAAGTCTTGAAGTGGATTATTCCAAGGATTTTGAACCAGAAATCGCGGGGTATCGCGCGCTTGGGTTTGATTATCTGACGCTCAGTAGTCATTATCTCGAAGATGCGGACGCGGTGAGCCCTGATCGAAAATTTATCCATATTGGATTTGAAGAGAATGTCGCGTATATGTTGGAAACATACGGCGAAGACGGATTGATCGATCTGTATTTTGCGAACCAGCTCAACGGCATCACATCTGGGTTATTCAAGGTGGTCGCGCATTTGGATTTTTTTGGCAGATATTTGAAAAACTACACCTCTGCGAAAATCATCGGACGCATCGATCCAATATTGAGAGAAATTATCGCGCGAGATATGCTGCTCGAGATTAATTTGGCCAAAGAATTTCCGTTGCCCGGGATTGAGATTCTGAAACGGTACCGCGAGCTCGGCGGTGATAAAACCTGTCTGAGTTCGGATGCGCATTCAGTGGCGGATTTGGAACAGTCGATGAAGAGACGCGCGCGGGTGTTGCGCGAGATTTCAGTTGATATCGAATAAAAAACCTACTCATGGGTGAGTAGGTATGCTATGGAGCAACTACGAGGATTTTTCATGTCTCATGCTTGAAAGAAGGAGCTTTTCCATGCGGTTTTTCATGTTTTTTTGGCGAGTCTCTATTTCATCGCGCCATTCTTTGAGGAAAACAAAGTCATCTTCATTCCAGAGGAACAGAGTTCCATTGGGGCACTCTCTTGAATTCGGGTTGGTGAGTGAGAAATTTTTCTCGCGACTGTAGAGTACGAAGATCTTGATCGAACCGAATATTTCATCCATCAGTCCCTCCGGTTTTGGAATTGCGACAATTGAAATCGATCCGCCTTCATAAATTCGGCACTCGTCGTCCAGCTTCCAATTTCCTATCCCTTCGGGATTCGCCACAATAATTTTTTCACATATTCTGGCGGGTAATTGCTCTCCCGTGAAAATCATGTTGTCCCCTACGTGCACAACTCTCGAGTGTAAGCGCTTTTGTATCGCTGCCGACAAGACGATAGCAAAAATAAATACTCCTATTATGAGAGCGAGGACAATCATAGAATCTAAATCTGAATCCGCCTGAGAACTCATCTAAAACCCTCCTTAATAAGGTTCGTGTCAATATACACGAGTTTTTGAAGAAAAGCAACATATCGACTTATGTTATACTCCACGCATATGCCCACACCACCTCGGCCGCTCATCGGCCATCAACGACAAATCGCCGCGCTCGACGCCGCGTTGCGCGCGGACGCCATAGCGCATGCCTATCTCATCACCGGCCCGCAGTCGGTGGGGAAGTGGGCTTTTGCTGAGCAGTTTGCCGGCAAACTCACCGGACAGCGGGCGGATGCGATTACGCATCCGGATATCTTGGTGGTGGACGAGTCGGGTCAGATATTGATTGAGCAAGTGCGCGATTTGCAGCACGCGATGAATCTGAGTCCGCACACCGCGTCGCGCAAAGTCTGCCTGATCAACAACGCACATCTTCTCACCGAAGAAGCGGCCAATGCGCTCCTCAAAACGCTCGAAGAGCCGCCGCGCCATTCGATATTTATCCTGGTGACGGATAGGCCGGGCGAGTTGCTTGCCACGATCAAGTCGCGCACAGCCGCGATTCAGTTGGGATTTGTGGATCGCGAGACACTCACGCGTGGACTTGCGGAGCGCGAACTCGCCAGTCAAGACATCGATCGGTTGTGGCGATTTTTTGGTGGACGGCCGGGCAAATACCTCGCGTGGAAGCGCGATCCCGGACTTGAACAATTGTGTCTGCAGGCTGAGCGGCTGTTTGCCGTATTGCCAAAGCTTGCGATTCATGAAAAAATTGATCAGGCGGCCAAATTGTCCGAGGATGAGCATGCGGAAACGATTGTGGACTATTGGCTGGGAGATATGCGCCAGTTGCTGCTGCGTCACTATGGAGTTACTTCGTCCAGCGCGCCGCAAGTGGAATTTTCCCGCTCCAAATCTCTTGCCGAGCGGATCACGCATCTCGAGCGTGCGCGCGCGCTCCTCGCCACCACCGCGAATAAAAAATTGATTTTTGAGCATTTACTTTTAAATTTGTAGTATGAATAAAAACGTACTCGCAGTCGCCGGCATCGCAATCGGCCTCGCATTGATGGGTCAAAGTTGCAATCTAAGTACAATCACCAAGCCAGCTGATGGCGGCGTCTTCAAGAGTGAAGACGGCGGTACGAGTTGGGCGCAAGTGGTGCGCATTGATGACAAAAACACCATTGCGAAAGCAAATATTATCGCGCTGACTATTGATCCGCGCGAAGCAAATACGGTGTATGCGGGTTCGCGCGAGGGAAGTTTGTACAAAACTACCGATGGCGGTAAAAATTGGGCGCGTCTTGGGTTGCAAGCAAGTCGCATCAATCGCATTACCATCGATCCATCGGATTCAATGACTGTCTACACAGTCGGTCGGATTGGTGCCGCAGGAAAAATTTTCAAATCAACTGATGGCGGTCAGACCTGGGCTGATGTCTATACCGATCCAGTCACGAATATTAGCATTAGTGCATTTGATATTGATCCCGCAACTCCAAAAACAAT
>CAYNWW010000005.1:5639-24800 GCA_964401055.1 uncultured Candidatus Saccharibacteria bacterium
GTATCAAAGGGCGCGCTGCCGCTCAAGTCTGTCACGATCGATCCGCATCACTCTGACGTGCTCTTTGTGAGTACGATCAACACGCTTTATCGTTCGCGCGATGGGGGTAAGACGTGGGGAATTCAAGAACTGCCAACCACCCGCACGATTAGCACGCTTGCGATCAATCCGCTCAATACGAATTTCATTTATCTTGGACTTTTGTATCAATAAACTTATGGCATCATCTCAACTCACCTCGCTTCTGTCTCAATTTGATTCTCAGTCGCAAAAGGCAATTGCTCATCTCAAGGAAGAGCTTGCAGCGATTCGTACCGGCCGTGCACACACCAGTCTTGTGGAGCAATTGCCCGTACAAGCCTATGGCTCCACTATGCCGCTGGTGCAGCTCGCGACACTGTCTGTTCCGGATGCAAAAACGATCATGATCGATCCGTGGGACAAGAGTCTGATGAAAGACGTAGAAAAAGCGCTACAGGCATCAAATTTGGGATTGAATCCGGCAGTAGATGGCAAAGTAATTCGTTTGCGATTGCCTGATCTCACCGGCGAACGCCGCGAAGAGCTGCGCAAGGTGGTGAATACGCGTGTGGAAACTGGCCGAGTTGCGGTGCGTAATTTGCGTGAAGATGTGGTGAAGCAGATGAAAAAAATGGAATCCGCTGATGATTCGAGCGTGTCGGAAGATGACCTCGAGCGCACGCGTGAGGAGCTGCAAAAACGTGTGACCGCGGTGAATAAAGAAATTGATGCGATCAAAGCAAAGAAAGAACAAGAAATTTTGACTGTTTAATTGCCTGAAAACGGGAGGCGCGTATGGTGATCAGTATCCTTGCATTTGTTGTCGTCCTTGGCTTGCTCGTGTTTGTGCATGAGTTGGGGCATTTTTTGACTGCAAAAAAAGCAGGCTGCCAGGTGGACGAATTTGGGTTTGGATTTCCGCCGCGATTGTTTGGCGTGAAGCGCGGTGAGACGATCTATTCGCTCAACTGGATTCCGCTTGGTGGCTTTGTGAAAATAGCCGGCGAGGACGGCGAAGAAGGGGCGGCGCAAAACCCCCGCAATTTTTCGGTGAAGCCGGTGTGGCAGCGACTGGTGATTTTGGCAGCGGGTGTGGGGATGAATTTATTGCTCGCGGTGGTATTGTTGAGTATTGGGTTTATGATCGGATTTCCGACTGAGGTGGCAGATACAGATGTGGCTGCGCGCGATGTGAAGTTGCAGATTGTTGCGGTGTCGTCGGGCTCGCCTGCTGAAAGCGCAGGTTTAAAATTGGGTGACGAGATTCGCGTGATTGCTGAGACGCCGGTTTCTACTGTTCAAGGCGTTCAAGATCAGGTTGCTGCACATAAGGGAGAAGAGATCACGATAAAGGTGTTGCGTGATGGCGCAGAGCGCGAAATTCGTGTCACTCCACGCGTCAATCCGCCGGCCGGCGATGGTCCGCTGGGCATCAGTCCGGTGCGTGTTGGTTTGGTGAAATATGGTGTTGGCGGCGCGATTGTGCAGGGCGCGCGCGCGACCTGGATCACTACCCAGGCAATTGTCGGATCTTTTGTTGGAATTATTCGAGATTTGTTTGCTACTGGACGCGTGAAGGCGGAATTGTCCGGGCCTGTGGGAATCGCGGTCTTGACGGGCCAGGCGGTGCATTTGGGATTTGTGTATGTGCTGCAGTTTGCTGCATTGCTGAGTATTAACTTGGCAATTATTAACCTGTTTCCGTTTCCCGGACTTGATGGCGGGCGGGCATTGTTTGTGGTGATTGAGCTTATTCGTGGCGGAAAAAAATTGGACAAGACTGCGGAAGGCTGGGTGCATCAAATCGGATTTTTCTTGTTGTTGGGGTTGATGGTGCTCGTGACAGTGCGAGACGTCGCACGATTTTTTATGAACTGATGGAAGGAAACGGCGATGGGATTGTTTGATTCATTTTTCGGGAAATTTTCGCAAGATATTGGGATTGATTTGGGCACGGCAAACACGCTGGTGTATACCCGACAAAAGGGTATTGTCATCAATGAACCCTCGGTGGTGGTGATCAACACCAAAACAAATCAGGTGCTCGCGATCGGCAACGATGCCAAGCGGATGGTCGGGCGGACGCCGGCGCATATTGTGGCAACGCGGCCGTTGTCGGATGGTGTGGTGTCGGATTTTGAGGTGACCGAGCAAATGCTCAAGTATTTTATTGAAAAAGTGCATCAGGAAAGTTTTACGTTGTTTCCGCGGCCACGCGTGGTGATCGGAATTCCGTCCGGCGTGACCGAAGTGGAAAAGCGCGCCGTCGAAGATGCGACCATGAATGCGGGTGCGCGCCAGGTGTTTCTTATCGAGGAGCCGATGGCGGCGGCGATCGGCGCGCGACTGCCGGTGCAAGATCCGCAAGGGAGTATGATTGTGGATATCGGTGGCGGCACGACTGAAGTGGCGGTGATTTCCCTTGGTGGAATCGTGGCGAGTCGCTCGTTGCGGATCGCGGGCGATGAACTCAATCAAAACATTATCCAATACGCACGCAAAGAGTTTAATTTACTCCTTGGCGAGCGCACGGCGGAAGAAATTAAAATCGCGGTCGGGTCGGCGCTCAAGCCAAACCAACAATTGATCGCATCCATGCGCGGTCGTGATTTGCTCAGCGGCCTGCCTAAAGAAATTGTAGTCAATGATGATCAGATCCGGGAAGCGCTGCAGCGATCGGTGCGTATTATTGTCAATAACATTCGTGACACTATTGAAGAGACTCCGCCGGAGTTGGTTGCTGACATTATGCATCGCGGTATCATGCTCGCCGGTGGCGGTGCATTGTTGCGCGGATTGGGTACGTTGATTGCCGAACAAACTGAGATTCCGGTGCATGTAGCCGATGATCCACTTACGTGCGTGGTGCGCGGCACCGGATTTGTGCTCGAGGATTTGGAATTGCTCAAGGATGTACTTGTATCAACTCAGGCAAAAAAGAGTCCGAGACAGGGAAAATAGCATATGTGGAGAAAGTTTTTTGGAAATAAATTTTTTCTCACTGCACTTGGAATCGTCGTGTTGATGGGGCTTCATGCGGCTCGGCTGGATCGCCCTATTGCAAGCGGAGCAGTTCAAATAATTGGAATGGCGACGCGACCGTTTATTGTGATAGGAAAAAAACTGAGCGACACGGTGAATTTTCTTGCAAGCGTGCGCAATCTTGCAAAAGAAAATGCGCGTATGAGTCAGGAGATTGTTGTCCTCGCAGCAAAAAATGCTTCGCTGCAAGAGGTTGCGCATGAAAACACATCGTTGCGTGACCAGCTGAAGCTTCAAGAGAAATCAGCATATGATCTTGCGACCGCGCTTGTGATTGCGCGCGATCCGGGAAATGTGGCAAATGAAATTACGATCAATAAAGGAAGTGCGGATGGTATTGCAGTTGATATGCCGGTTGTTGTGGGCTCCGGGATTTTGGTCGGGCGCATTAGTGAAACATTTGATCACGCTGCGCGAGTGCTGCTTGTTACAGACACCCGCAGTCGGGTCAACGTAACTACGCAGGAAACGCGCGCAAGCGGGATTTTGCATGGCGAACATGGCTTGGGATTGACGCTTGATACTGTTCCGCAAAACGAAGCGCTCAAGCAAGATGACGTGATTGTTACTTCAGGTCTCGGGGGTATTTTTCCCAACGGTTTGGTAATCGGCAAAATACAAGACGTGACTCAGGCGGAAAATGCACTGTTTCAACAAGCGGCGATCCAGCCATTTTTCCATTTGCGAGATCTTGATGTGGTGTTTGTTATTGTGAAAGGCGTATGAGAAAGGCACTTTGGGCAATAGGTCTTTTGTTTTCTGTATTGTGTGATATTGGTTTTTTGCCGAGTGTTGGATTGTCAGGCCTTAGTGTACTTGTGGCGCTGGGATTTTTTCTGGCGATTACTCAAGACAAGGGGGCGCAGCGTGCGTTGCCCGTGGTGGGTGCGCTGTTGATTGAGCAGCTTTTTTCAGGCATATTGTTTGGCGTCGCTCCATTGGTTTTTTTACTTCTTTGTATAATCATGGAGCGTATCACGCAGCGATTTTTTCGAGAGCAGCCGGTATGGCTTGTTGGACTGCTTACGGCAAGCGGATTTTTTGTGTATCAGGTTTTGATCGTGAGTGCGCAGCTGCTGGCAGGGTCGCAATTTGACGCCGGAGCAATTCGAATTACGGTTTTTGCGGCGATCGCGGAAGGACTGCTTGCATGCGTGCTCTTTCCCATTTGTTCTTGGTATGTCAAAATTCTCTTGGCATATGGCCGAGGATCCGGGGGGTTGGGAACCATCAAAAGACATATATGAGTCCAAAATCACGTTTTTCGCGTACGGCAGGAATTTTTGACCCTATTCAGCCAAAAGCGGGCATCGAAGTGCATCGCCAGGCGTTTCTTAATTTTGAAGAAACTCTTTTGCAGGGCGATGCGTCGCAAACCGCAGGCGAGGCTCGAGAGATGCTGACTAAGCGCATGCGGTTTTCTCTGGTGCTGGTTGTTGGAATTTTTGTACTGCTTATCGGACGAGTATTTTTTTTACAAATTGTGTCCGGAAAAACGTATGACAATCTGGCGCAGGGCAATCGAATTCGTATTCAATCCGAACAAGCTCCGCGCGGATTGGTATATGATGCAAGAAAACGTGCGCTCGTGCACAATGTTGCGAGTTTTAACGTAGCGGCGGTTCCTATTGATTTGCCCAAAGACGACCAAGAGCGGAATCGTCTTATTACTGATCTTGCGCGCGTGCTTGGTAAAAAACCGGAGGACGTTGCGTCTGTATTTGCGAATTTGATTTCCTACTCGTCGGCCCCTGTGTCTGTTCAGGAAAATATCAGCCGCGAGGCGGCCATGATTCTCAATGCGAATTATGATAAATTTCCCGGCATTGTGGTGCAAAATTCTTCTCGTCGCGAATATGACAATGGGCCATTGTTTGCGCATATTCTTGGGTTTACCGGAAAAATAACACAGCTGGAATTTGATACGCACAAAAATGACGCGGGCGATCCCTATTTGTTGACTGATCCAATCGGCAAAACGGGTGTTGAGTCGACGTACGAGCAGGATCTGCGCGGCGAACATGGAAAAAATCAAGTTGAAGTGGATTCGCTGGGTCGAGTGGAAAATGTATTGGCGCGCAAGGAGCCGGTGTCGGGCAAGGGCGTTGTGCTGACTATTGATCGCGATGTTCAACAAAAACTCACGGATTTATTGGCGGAAGCCGCTCATAAGGCGGGATCTTCCAAGGCAAGTGCGGTCATGCTCAATCCGCAAAATGGTGAAGTGTTGGCACTGGTGAGTTTGCCAAGTTATGACAATAATTTGTTTGCGCAAGGCATTAGCTCTGATGACTATAACCGATTATTGCAGGACAAAGATCGCCCTATGTTTAACCGCGCAATCGCCGGTATTTACCCACCCGGCTCGACCATCAAGCCGGTAGTTGGAGCGGCCGCGCTTCAGGAGGGAATTGTAACGCCTCAAACCACGATTGTTGATAAGGGTGTGATTGTGGTGCCAAATCAATATGATTCTAAAATAACGTATCGGTTTGTCGGGTGGAAGCCACAAGGTTTGGGGCCTATGAATATTTATTCTGCAATAGCTTTGTCGTCGGATATTTATTTTTATACCGTTGCAGGTGGATTTGAAAAAATAAAAGGCTTGGGCGCGGATAAAGTGCTGCACTATTTTACGCTGTTTCGTTTGGGAGCAAAGCTCGGGATTGATTTGCCGCAAGAATCAGCCGGCTTGGTGCCGTCTCCTGCATGGAAGCAGCGCGTAAAGGGCGAGGCATGGTATCTTGGCGACACCTACCATGTGGGAATCGGGCAGGGAGATTTATTGACGACGCCGCTCCAAGTTGTAAATTATACCGCAACCATTGCGAATGGAGGAACGATGTACAAGCCACATGTAGCAAAGCAGCTGCTTGATTCTGACGGTCAAGTGGTGCAGGAGGTGCAGCCGGTCAAGCTTGTTCGTCAAATTGTTGATGAAAAAAATATTCAAATTATTCGCGATGCCATGAGGCAAACTGTCACAAGCGGTTCCGGGCGGTTGCTCAACACGCTTCCTGTTTCTGCCGCAGGGAAAACCGGTACGGCACAGTTTGACAACAACGCGTCCACGCATGCGTGGTTTGAGGCGTTTGCGCCTTTTGACAAGCCGGAAGTTGCGCTGGTGGTGATGGTGGAGGGCGGCGGCGAAGGCAATGAAACCGCGGTGCCGGTTGCGCGCGACATGCTTCAATGGTACTTTACAGATTATAAAAATAGTTTGAAATAACATGATGTTGTTGGACGGCAAAACTCGCGCGCGCGCCATCGTCGCTGCTCTAGCCGAGCAAGTTGCCGCCGCGCGCGCGGCCGGTGCTCCGGCGCCTCGTCTCAACGTGGTGTTGATCGGCTCGGATCCGGTTTCGTTATCCTACATTGCTCAGAAAGAAAAAGCCGCGCGCGCGGTCGGGGTTGATTTTTCACTCCTTAGGTTTGACCCCACGCGCGGTCAATCCGCTATTGTCTCCGAACTCACCCAGGCGATTGCGGCTCAGCCCGGATCCTGGATTGTGCAGCTTCCTATTCCGGCACCAATTGATGAGTTTGTCGTGTTGGATCTTATTCCTTCTTCGCATGATGTGGATTGCCTGAGCGCGGTGAGTTACGGCAAATTGTTTCGCGGGGATGATGCTCGAGACGGTGCCTATTCGCCATTGCCGCCGACTCCGGCTGCAATTATTGATTTGCTTGAAGCGCATCAGATCGCGCTCGCCGGCAAGCATGTTGTATTGATCGGCGCCGGTCGTCTGGTCGGAAAACCCTTGTGGAGTGCTCTTGTTGACCGAGGCGCTACAATTACAACCTGTACGGTTGCAACTCCTGACCTGGCCACATACACCCGCCAGGCTGATGTGGTGATTTCAGCAGCAGGGAAAGCGCGTCTTATTACGGCAGACATGCTCAAGCCGGGAGTGGTGGTGATCGATGCCGGCGCAAGTGATCAGGGTGGCCGTTTGTCCGGCGATGTGGACACTCGAGGTATTGAGCAGGTTGCATCCGCATTGAGCCCAGTGCCGGGTGGAGTGGGGCCGATTACTGTCGCGAAATTACTCGAACAAGTGGTCATTCGTGGGCTCTTTGCGTCAAAATCTTCGCGTTGACACTCGCTTGTTAGCTTGGTAGTATGGAGTCATTCGATTTTCTCATAAATTTACATGCAAAAGAAAGTATATCTCAGTCAGGAAGGCGTAAAAAAACTTGAAGAAGAGCTTGCGTATCTTGAAAATACCCGTCGGATGGAAGTTTCAAAAATGATTCAGGTGGCAAAAGAGCAGGGTGATCTTTCGGAAAACGCCGAATACGCAGCCGCAAAAGACCTTCAGTCGGTGACTGAGGGGCGTATTATGGAACTGCACGAAATGCTGAAAAATGTGGAAATTATCAGCACTGAAGGCAAACGCGATGTAGTTGGATTGGGCGCGACGGTGACGGTTGATATGGATGGCGAAGACATGACTTACAGCATTGTGGGCTCGAGTGAAGCTGACCCAATGGGCGGCAAAATTTCCAACGAATCCCCGATTGGCCGGGCAATTTTGGGCAAAAAACCGGGAGACATGGTGAGCGTCAAGATTCCTGCCGGCACTGTGACGTATAAGATCAAAAAAATTCACTAACACCAATGAGCGATTCCGCGCATCCCATTGATAACGTGTTTGAAGATCGCCGCAAAAAGCTTGCGGCGATTCGTCAAATGGGCGTAAATCCGTACCCTTCCCGTTCGCATCGCACCGCAACCGCGACTGAGGCCGATGCTCAATTTTCTCCTGGCGCCGCAGCAACTCTTGCGGGTCGCATTCGTTCGATTCGCCTGCATGGCAAATCCTGTTTTGTTGATATCCAAGATGGCTCAGGCGCATTTCAGCTGTTTTTGAGTGTGGATCAAACTGGCGCTGAGGCGTTTTCATTTTTCACCACCTCGATTGATGTGGGTGATGTGATTCAGGCCGAAGGCGTGTATTTTTTGACTAAGAAAGAAGAAAAAACACTTGAAGTGCATGCATGGACGTTGTTGTCCAAGTCGCTTCGGCCGCTGCCGGAAAAATGGCACGGGCTCAAGAATACGGACGAACGCTATCGCCGCCGCTATGTTGATCTTATTATGAACGATGAAGTGCGTGCGATTTTTGAAACACGCAGCCTGGTGATCAAAAAAATTCGCGCTTACCTCGAGAGCTATGGCTTCATGGAAGTGGAAACGCCCATGCTGCAAACAATCCCGGGCGGCGCGTCCGCGCGTCCATTTATCACCCATATCAATGCGTATGATTTGGATCTGTACTTGCGTATCGCGCCAGAATTGTATTTGAAGCGGTTGATCGTGGGCGGCTTTGAGCGCGTGTACGAACTCGGCCGCTCGTTTCGCAACGAGGGTGTGGATTTTTCTCACAATCCCGAATACACCTCGTGCGAATTTTACTGGGCATACCAGGATTATGAAGGCTTGATGACATTTACCGAAGAGATGATTTCGTCAATCGTCAAAGAAATTAAAGGCTCGTACAAAATTCAGGCCGGCGAGCACGAGATTGATTTTACTCCTCCGTGGCCGCGAGTGTCGATCGGCGATGCGATCAAAGAAAAAACAGGAATTGATATTTTTGCATTGAAAGACGAGGCGCGGCTTGCGGCGGCGATCAAGGCGGCCGGATACGAAGTGGATCCGCGCGCAGGTTATCTCAAGCTAGTCGATGATTTGTACAAAGATGCTGTGCGCAAATTCATCATTCAGCCCACGATATTCATCAACCATCCGGTGGAAATGGAGCCGCTTGCCAAGCGCAGCGAGCGCGATCCGCGTGTGGTGGAGCGATTTCAGCCGGTCGTGATGGGGCAAGAACTCCTCAAGGCATATAGCGAACTCAATGATCCGCAGGAGCAGCTGGAGCGATTCCGCGAACAGCAAGCTCAGCGTGAACGCGGCGATGACGAAGCGCAATTTGTGGATATGGATTTTGTGGAAGCGCTCGAATACGCTATGCCGCCGACGGCAGGTTGGGGTATTGGAATCGATCGGTTTGTGGCATTGTTGACCAATTCGCATACCTTGCGCGAAGTGATTTTGTTTCCGTTGATGAAGCCCAAGGCAGCGCCTGGCGCTGCGCTGGTGATTTCTCAAGAAGCAATCGCTGACGCCGGTATGTCGGTTGCTGCTGCACACGAGCGCGTTGCGGCTCGGCTCAAGAATAAAAATCTGGCCAATCATTCAGTGTCGGTGGGCGCGGTCATGCGCGCGCTGGCGGAGCGTTTGGGCGCAGGCGCATCGGCTGACGCGTGGCAAGTCGCGGGTGTGTTGCATGATTTGGATTATGAAGACACTGCGCAAACGCCCGAACGACATGGGCTTCAATCAGCCGAAGAGCTTGCAGCACTGGGTATTCATCCGCACGTGGTTCATGCGATTGTTGCGCACAACAAAGATCGTAACAAGAGCTCGTTTGAGCGGCTGATTGATCAAGCGCTGTACGCCGCAGACCCGGTAACTGGATTTATTGTGGCGGCCGCATTGGTAAAGCCGGACAAAAAACTCGCCGGCGTCGAAGTGGATTCGCTCCTGAAAAAATTCAAGGACAAAGGCTTTGCAAAAGGCGCCAGCCGTGAGATGATGAGTACATGCGAGGCTTTTGGCCTCTCGTTGCGTGAATTTTTGGAAATTTCTCTGCGCGCTATGCAACAAATTGCGTCGCAGATTGGATTATAGATACTTATGAAACGCGTATTGGCATTTGGGACATTTGATCGGTTGCATGAAGGTCATCGGCATTTTCTCGAGCAGGTCCGAAGTTTTGGCGACGAGCTTATTGTGGTGATTGCGCGCGACAAGACCGTGAAGGAGGTCAAGCAGCATACGGCGCTTGAGCCCGAGTCGACTCGTCTCCAGCATGTCCAGGAGCTTGCGTGCGTGACTCGAGCTGTGCTTGGTGGGACGGGAGACAAGATGGAAGTAGTGGCTCAGATCAAGCCGGATATTATCTGTCTTGGCTATGATCAGACGCATTTTGTATCGCTATTGCAAGAGTATATCCGCGACAATGCTCTGGAAATTGAGGTAAAACGCCTTGATGCATTTCATCCTGAGAAGTATAAGTCTTCAAAATTAAATCCACGCTCATGAAGAAACGATATGGAATAGCTGTAGTGATGGCAGGTGCAATTTTTTTGGCAAGTTTTGTTGCGCCAGCATTGGTTCATGCCACCGAATTTAAAACCGGCGATCAAGTTGTCACAGAAAAAAATGCTCCTCAGACTGATGACACAATGATTGCGGCAGGTCAGATTGAAATAAATTCTACAGTAGACGGTGATTTATACATTGCGGGCGGTGATGTTGTTGTTTCCGGAGACGTATTGCGAGACCTCATTGTGATGGGTGGAACTGTGCACATCAAGGGAAGCGTTTCCGATGATGTTATTATTGCGGGTGGAACAGTGACGATCGACTCCAAGAAGATTGGCGATAACCTTACCTTTGCCGGCGGCACAGTGCGTGTGAGCGAGGGCGTATCTATCGGAGGCGATGTATCTGGCACTGCTGGTCAATTCGAATTCAGCGGAATGACTGAAAAACGTCTTCGTGTAGCAGGGCAGCAAATCGATATTCGGGGTGCGGTCGTTGGGAATACTGAGTTGCATGGCGAAGTGATTACGCTCGCAAGTGATGCGCGTCTGCAGGGAAATTTGGACTATTTTTCGCAGAAAGACGCCGTGATTGCTCAGGGCGCATTGGTACACGGTGTTACTACGAAACATCAGGATCCAGCAGTTCGTGCAACCTCGTGGAGTGCGAAATATGGAAATATGGCGACGGTGCTTTGGTCGCTTGCTCTAACTTTGTCATTATTGGTGACGAGCATTGTGATCATTTGCGTGATGCCTAAAAAGGTGTCAGCCGTCATTCAGGATGCGCGTATGCATATGTGGAATTCTTTTGCATTCGGAGCCGGATTTCTGTTTCTTACTCCATTTATCCTGATTGCTGCAGCTGTGACAATAATAGGGCTGCCACTTGCGGCTATGGGCACGCTCATGTATTTGACGCTTCTCTATTTGGCACTTGCCTTGTTTGGCGTATTCATTGGATGGAAAGTGCTTGTCATGCTTTTGCCTTCGCTCAAATCTCAGCAGGGTCAGGATATTTCTCGCACTCATTTGGTGTGGGCCGCTTTATTGGGTGCCATTGTTGTATTCGTCTTGATGCTGATTTCTTGTATTCCTGTAGTGGGGTGGCTGGTTAAGGTGCTTGTTTTGTGGGTTGGTCATGTGATTGTACTCGGTGCTCTTGTTCGGTTTGACTGGAAAATGATTCGCCAATAACGAATACATGCGGTTCAAACAAAAAAGAAATGCAGCAATTCGGCGCGGCGGTCGAGTGGTATTCCGTCAGGAGCCGCGCAGGTTAACGACGGGATATTTCAAGCGCATCGTATTTTTGCTTGGAGTAGGTGCTTTGATCGCTTCCTGTGTCTACGTACTTTTTTTCTCTCCGCTGTTGCGTATTCGTGAGGTGTCGCTTGTAGGGAATAAAATTGTCACAAATAAAGAAATCAACGCGATCATCTCGGAAGAATCCGGTAAAAAAGTCTGGGGATTGATCCCGCGAGATTCATTTTTGCTGTTTCCGCGCTCGCGGATCGCAGATCGGCTTCGTCGTGCCTTTCCGTTGATTGCAAGCGTTTCGCTTGATCGTCAACTGCCAGGGCGTATTGCGGTCACAGTTGCTGAGTATGAGCCGGTGCTGCTGTGGACGAGTAAAGGTGATTGGTATGTAGTTGATATTCTCGGCCGAGCCGTGGTGCAAATTTCCCCTGAGCAAGCAGAGACGATCAAGTTGCCTGTAGTTACCGATGAATTGGATCAAACATTTGGATTGCAAGAAACAGTCGCTTCTTCGCAGTTGGTAACTTTTGTGGGACAAATTGCCGCGCTTATTCCGCAGCAAACCAATCTTGTGATTCGTGATATAAGTGTACCGTCAGCGGCTGCCGGTGAGGTGCATCTTCATATGACCGAAGGGTTTGTTGTCTATGTTGATCCTACTCGTGACGCCGCAGACCAGGTAAGTATTTTGTCTGACTTGCTGGCGAAAGAGATCAAAGATAAGCGCAAGCGAATTCAGTATATTGATTTGCGTGTGCCGAACTGGGCGTATTATAAATAATCGGCTATACTTTTCACATGATTTTGCACTCGTTGCGCGCGCTTGTAGCGCCATTTTTTCGCAAACGCTTCGTGCTCGCGGTGAGCACGGCGGCAGTGATAACAAATATCAGTACATGGGCACTGGTGTTTTTTGCAAAAAAACCACAGGCCGGACAGCCGCCCCAGATCGCACTTCACTATAACCCATTATATGGACCGGACGTGTATGGAACGTGGGGGACGGTGATGGGGCTGCCTGCGTTGGGGCTGGTGGTGATTGCGGTACACTTGATTCTTGGAGTGATTTTTTTTCGCAAAGAGCCGCTTGCCGCCCAATTTCTCGCGGCCATGGCCTTGGTATTTCAGATCTGTTTGCTTATCAGTGTAGCAACTGTGTATTATATTAATTTACCGGTAAATTCATGACGCAAGATCAGCGTATTCGTCGCCGCGAATCAGTACTTAAGATAATCCCCGGATTTTCTGTGTGGCTGACATTTCTGCTGTTTGTTGTGCTCTCGGTTGTCGAGCCTTCGTTGGTAGTTTTCTTGATTTTGGTTTACGACGTGTATTGGTTGCTGAAGGCTGTTGTGGTGTCGGTGCATTTGATTAGCGGGTACAAACGGTTGATGCGGGATCAGCGGGTCAATTGGCTCGGGCGGCTGGATCGGCTGCGCGATGTACCTCGGTATCTGCGCGAGTTGAAAGAGGAGCTTGAGAGCGCACGGACTCAAGGCGCTGCCACATATAAAACAGTGGCCGAGGAATATGTGCGGATTGATCATTTGAGTAAAACCGGTGTCACCACAAAAGAGTGGAATAATCTCCTTCAAGTACTTGTCATTCCAACTTCAAAAGAAGAACTCGCCGTGTTGGATGAATCGCTTGCGGCCGTAGCGCAATCCACGTTTCCGCTGAAGCGCATGGTGTTTGTGCTGGCAACTGAGGAGCGGTTCCTTGATCTTGCGTGTGCCAATGCTGCTGCTTTGCGTGAGAAATATGCACATTTGTTTCGAGAATTTGTGGTGACAACTCATCCGGCAAACACTCCGGGAGAAGCTCGAGTCAAAGGCGCAAACGTGACGTATGCATTGCGGCGAGTGAAAGAGTTGGTGGATGAGTGGGGCGTGGCATATGAGGATGTGGTTGTGTCGGTGTTTGATGCGGATACTCAGCCAAGCAGTGAGTATTTTAGCTGCCTTGCATATCAATATTTGTCCAGTGATAAGCCGACGCGCACCAGTTATCAGCCGATTCCTCTGTATGATAACAATATCCACGATACCTCGGCGTTGATGCGCGTGGTAGCGGTGGGTCACAGCTTTTGGCATATGATTGAGTCCTCGCGCCCGGAGCGATTGTGTACGTTTTCGAGTCACTCGATGAGTTTTCGCGCGCTTGTCGATGTTGATTTTTATCCAACCAATGTGGTGTCAGACGACTCGCGTATTTTTTACCGATGTCTCCTTGCGTATGAAGGGGATTATCGTGTCGAGCCGATGTTCGTGACTGTCTCGATGGATGCGATTCCTCACACAAGTTTCTTGGGAACTATCAAGAGTCAGTACAAACAGATGAACCGATGGGCGTGGGGGGTGGAAAATTTCCCCTACGTGGTTGCGCGATTTCCGGAACATCCCGGCATCTCCTTGCTGCAAAAGTTTTTGGTTGTATGGCGATTGTTTGAGGCAAATTATACCTGGGCTACTGCCGCGCTTGTGATCTCGTTTGGCGGATGGCTGCCGTCCCTGTTGGGTGGAGAAGAGTTTCAACGCAATGTGCTCTCGCAAAATTTTCTGTCTGTCGCTCAGACACTCACAACGGCCGCGCTAGTTGGTTTGTTTGTCTGTGTGATTATTAGCCTACTTATGTCTTCCTCGAAATCGCCGGCGCGGACAAAACCGTGGTATATCACCGGCTTGCAATGGGCGCTTATTCCTGTGACGACGATTTTGTTTGGATGCCTGCCATCGATTGACGCACAAACTCGCCTGATGCTTGGGCAGGAAGTGGCGTTTGTGATTACTGAAAAGAAACGCCAGCCTGGGAATGCGGGCGGCGCTCGGAGTTGACAGTCTGCTGGAGTTTTGCTATTCTAGGTCTATCATTATTCACGTAATCGGGAAGCGAATTTTATGCTCGCAGTTATCGAATCCGGTGCAAAACAGTATTTGGTGAAGGTTGGATCGCGCATTGCGGTCGAGCGACTTTTGGTCAACGAAGGCGACAAAGTCACGTTTGATCGCGTGTTGTTAGTATCAGAAGAAGATGGGAAAAATCTGCAGCTTGGCGCGCCTTACATCGCCGGCAAGACGGTTGAGGGCGCGGTAGTGGAGCAGCGAAAAGATAAGAAAATTATTATTGCGAAATTCAAGAACAAAGTGCGCTATCGCCGCAAAAATGGTCATCGTCAGCTGCACACAGTGATTGAAATCAAGACGATCTAAATCCGTGCGCGAAACAAATTGTGGAAAAGCCTCTTCTGACGATGAGGCTTTTTTGTTGGGTCAAAACGGTCCGTGATATGATAGTGATGTCATCTAACTTTTTTCAGGAGGGAAGGCGTGAGTGGAACGCACAATGGTGTCTACACTGTCACGTTACTAGTGGATCGGCTCAGGAACCCTCGTCAGTTTCTCGGGATGCACCGAGCGAGTACCAAGCCGTTCGCCCCTAATTTATGGCTTGCTCCCGGGGGTGGAGTTGAGCCAAGGGAGGACGTGCTTGTGGCCGCACAGCGAGAGCTTCGCGAAGAGGCTGGGATCGAGGGGGTTTCTCTGTTTCAAATAGGTCAGACTTCGGTGGGGTGCAGTCGGGCGCGAATCATCGTGTGCTATTTTGTGGGCAAATTTTCTAACACTGCCTATGTGCCTGAGCCCTGTTCCGAGGGGCGTTTTCAATGGATTCGTTTTGCTGAGTTGGATAATTTTGCAATTATTCCATCAGGCAAGCTATTGCTTGATGAATGGCAGCGGCGCAACTACAATATCGGACGAAAGCACTTTTCGATTTACGTTGTTCAGGAAAACTCCTTTGAAGCTCTTAGTCCGATTGTTTCTGCTGATGTGCGGGAGGGATTTTTACTGAATCCTCAAGAAAACTTGAGCGTCAGGCGTCGGCGCGCAATGCCTGAGCTGCGACCTGTTGCTGTGTAACTCATACCTTGGCGGGTTTACCTCCACTCTGCCAAGGTTTTTTCTTTTTGTGTGTATGCCTTCGATAAAAAAAGACACCTGTTACCAAGGTGTCTCGGGCGGACCAAGAACTCGATTGAGATCATTTTGCCACTTTTGAACAAACGCGGGAGCTCCTCCATGGTCCACCATATATATCTGTCCATTTGGCTGCTCGAGAAAATTTTGCGGATCAAAGGCGTGATTTCCGGCAATGCGCAGTCGATGTTTTTCTATGAGAGCATCGAGCGGGAGAGCGGCAAAACGAGCATCGAGCGAACCTTTTTCTGGAACTTTGCCTGTGTGCCGCGCCTGAATGTTAACCAGCCCAACGCTGAGGAATGTCTGTGGAAGAAATTTTTTTCTGCAAGCCTTCCATGTCTTTGCTTCTCGTCTATTTTCTCGAACGCCTTACCAGAACTGTTCAAGAAACAAGCGTAGTTGGTCGGGAATCGGGCGCAAATTTCCTTTTCGTACAAGCTTCCAAAAAAATACGTATGCGTCTGCGAGATGGTGTGGATGTGGCATTTTGATCGCGAAGCGCCTTGTGAGTATGACAAGACGCTTTTCGCCATGGGCGATTTGCATGAGAGACCTCCTTTTGAACGGTGCCCTCAACTATAGGGCAACAAAAGAAGTGTGTCAATCCGCGAGGCACTTAGCGTTTGATCGCCAGGCGGTCTTCCATGGCTCGGCTCAGCGTGCCTTCGTCGGCATACTCCACTTCGCCGCCCACCGGCAGGCCGCGCGCAATGCGCGTGACGCGGAGATCGGCTCGGGTTATTTTGCGAATAATATAGAGCGCTGTCGCTTCGCCTTCGAGCGAAGGATTGGTGGCGAGAATGACTTCTTGAAGCTGCGTGTCGGCTTCGATACGCGTCAGGAGAGCATCAATTGACAGATCTTGGGGGCCTACGCCATCAAGCGGCGCGATCGTGCCGCCAAGTACATGGTAGCGGCCATGAAAGCCTTTGGTTTTTTCAATGGCCACGACGTCGAGCGCTTCTTCTACGACGCAAATTTGTGATTGGTCCCGCGCAGGATCAGTGCAGATGACGCAGGCCGCATCGCGATCGGTAAAATTTGAGCATGTTGGGCAAGTGTGAATGTTGGCGCGGAGGTTTTTGACCGCATCACCAAATGCGTCCAAATCTGCGCGCGTGTCTTTGAGCAAGTAAAATGTCAGCCGCTCGGCGGATTTGGGTCCGATGCCGGGCAGCTTTGAAAACTCTGCAATGAGCAGGCGGATTTGCTGCGGGAGAATGTGTTGCATGTGGTCGAGTGCGGCGAAGGCGAATTATTGCATCGCGCTCAAGTCGGGCATTTCAAGCTCGCCTTTGCGCATTTTTTCCGCCATAATTTTTTGGATTTTCTTGATGCCGTCAGCGTGGGCGGACTTGATCGCCTCTTGTACGCGCGTTTTGTTTGTCGGAGTCAACAGCTCTTCTGAAATCATGACGTCTTTGATCGTCTGACTTCCATCTACGGTCACTGTGACTTTTCCTGACTCGGCACTACCGGTTTCGCTAATGCTTTGGAGCTGAGACTGGATTTCTTTTGCTTGCTTGCGAAGATCCTTGAATTGTTTGAGCTTTCCTAACATCGACATAATAATATTCCTTCGTGATTAGATAATAGGTTATTGCATTGGGGGTGCCATGTGCATGTCCAGATTCTTAAACGTAACACGCGTGTCGTCGAAAAACAAGTTGACCGCGCCGGTTGGGCCGTTGCGCTGTTTCTTCACATGGATTTCGGCGATGTTGCGCTGAGAGGCGTCGAGATCTTTTTTGTACATTGCTTGGCGGTAGATAAACATGACTACGTCGGCATCTTGTTCGATCGAACCGCTATCGCGCAAGTCGGAAAGCTGGGGGATGGGCTCGTTGCGGGTTTCGACCGCGCGGGAGAGCTGGGATAGGGCGAGCACGGGCACGTTGAGTTCGCGGGCGATGCCTTTCAGTGCGCGGGAAATTTCGGAGACTTCTTGGACGCGATTGTCGGATTTGTTGGTGCGGCCTTCGATCAGCTGGAGGTAGTCCACCACGATAAATCCAAGTCCGTGCTCGCTTTGTAGGCGGCGGGCTTTGGTGCGGATTTGCATAATATTGGTGCCCGGCGTGTCGTCGATGAAGATCGGTGCTTCAGAAAGCACGCCCATGGCTTCGCCGATTTTTTGGAAATCATTGACTTCACCTTGGTGCGACAGCTGGCCGGTGCGCATTTTCCACATATCGACACCGGCTTGCGAACAGAGGAGGCGGTCGACGAGCTGTTCTTTCGACATTTCCAGGCTAAAAATGCCGACCGGCACTTTGGCGCTCACAGCAACAAATCGCGCAATGTCCAAACAAAACGCTGTTTTACCCATGCTGGGTCGGGCGGCGAGGATGATCAGGTCGGAACGTTGCATGCCGGCCATGAGGTTGTCGAGGTCGGTGAAGCCGGTCGGGATGCCGCGGATTTGGCCTTTTTGCTGGTGGAGTTGGTCGATGCGTTCAAACGTCTCGGTGAGGATCTGTGGAATTGGGACGAAATTCTTTTTGAGTGATTTTTGCGACACGCTGAAGAGCTCTTGCTCGGCTTGGTCGAGCGTTTTTTCCACATCCTCGTCTTCAGAATAGGCGAGTTCGCTGATGTTGCGTGAGGCGCCGATCAAGCGGCGGAGGAGGGATTTTTTCTGGACGATTTTGGCGTAATGCAAGACGTTGGACGCGGTAGGCACGCCGTTGGACAGCGATACGAGGTAGCTGCGACCGCCGATTTGGGTGAGCGCGCCGTTTTCTTCCAGCTTGTTGGACACGCTGAGTACGTCGATCGGTTCGCGGTGCTCAAACAAATACACCATGGCCTCGTAAATCCGTCCGTGTGCCTGTGAATAAAAATCATCCGCGGTGAGTACGTCGCCCATTTTGATCATAGCGTCGCGGTCGAGCAGGATCGAGCCCAGGACGGAGGATTCGGCTTCGAGGTTTTGGGGCGGGAGGAGGGCGGCGTCGGAGGGGGTTGCGTGAGCGCCGGACGGCGCGGTGACGCGCGAGGAGCGCTTCTTCGCTTGAGTGATGATATTGATAGCATCCATAGGATTGTAATAAGTGTGCATGTAGTTTACCATAAATTTTCATAACCGGTTATTTTGATGAATAAAGAGTGCTGCTATATGGTCAGCGCTCGCCTTGTCTCTTTTTGTATTACTTGATAAGCTAGGCTTAGGTTTTTAACATTGTTACAATGCAATGCCGCGAGTTAAACTCAGTGAATATCGAGCGAAAAAACTTTTGCTTGGAGATATGTATGGCGGTATATCGATTTGTGAATCGGGTGAAGCTCTAACCGGGGCTTTGCGAAAAACGGATCGTAAGGCTCGATATGTCGTAAAAGTTGATCAGGGAATAAAGCATCGGATGAAAAGGGGATTGGTTTATATCGATCTTGATATTTCTTCGGTTCCCGACGCCATTAGGGAGATGCGAAAAAAAAATTTTTCGCAGTTTCTTGTGGAACCGTTTATTCCGCATTCGAGTAATGAAGAGCGGTACTTGTCGTTTGAACGAACAAAAGAGGGGATTTCGCTTATCTATGCAAAATCCGGTGGAATCAATATTGAGTCGATAAAGCAACATATTGAAACATATATTGTTACCGGAGAAAAAAATCTTAACGAGATCTCGAAAAAAATAAATATCCCACTCTTTTTTATGCGGCAACTTTGTCGCGTGTTTGAAAGAAACTATTTTTCTTTTTTGGAAATAAATCCGCTTTTTAACAGTTCGAAGGACGGCGGTTC
>CAYNWW010000005.1:24810-61546 GCA_964401055.1 uncultured Candidatus Saccharibacteria bacterium
TGCTCGGCGTCGGCGTCGCTGAATCGGCTGTCGCCGTGGCGCTCGATGAACTCCATGACCTGCCTTATGCCGCGGCTTACATTGCCAAAACTGTCATGGAGGCCCGTGGTTATGTAGAGGGCTATAGCTATTGGACTTTCTCAGATATCTTTGAAGAAAACTATTTTTCTTTCTTGGAAATAAATCCGCTTATTATCAGTGCGAAGGACGGCGGTGCGTATCCGCTTGACGCAGCCGTTTTGGTTGATAGTGTTGCTGGATTTCTTGCGCCGAATTGGCGCGAGGAAGATATTGTTGAGCTTGATTCGGTGTATTCTGCGGAAAAAGAGGTGGAGGCGCTTGCGAAAACTTCATCCGCATCGTTTAAATTAAAATTGTTGAATCCGAACGGGTCTCTTTTCTTTCTCTTGTCCGGTGGCGGAGGAAGCATCGTTGTTGTTGACGAGGCTCAGATGCGCGGCGTTGGAGGAGAGATTGGAAATTATGGAGAATACAGCGGAGGACCCACGCGACAAGAGACATTTTTGTATGCGCAAGCTGTATTGAGTTTGTTGTTGCAATCAAATGCAAAACGAAAAGCGCTTGTCATTGCGGGCGGAATCGCCAATTTTACCGATATCAAGCAGACCTTTTTTGGAATTATTGATGCCCTATCCGAGGTTGCGGAAAGGTTGCGTCGCGCACGGGTGAAGGTTTTTGTTCGACGCGGCGGGCCGCATGAACAGGAAGGTCTTATGCTTATACGAAACTTTCTCGAACAAGAAGGTTTGTTGGGTTCGGTGCACGGATCCGAAACGCTGATTACAAAAGCGGTGGATGAAGCGGCTCATTATATTCAAGAATAAGTGTATGAATGTTATTGATCTGATAAGAAAAGGAAAGACGAATATTCTCGTGATTGGAAGCCATCCGGCAATTATCCAGTCCATACTTGATTTTGATTTTGTCTCAGGGAAAAAAGCGCCCTCGATTCTTGGTATCATCGCATCTAATAAGAAGGTGGAAAAATATTTTTTTGGAACAAAGGAGGTTTTACTTCCTTGCTACCGAACTATCGACGCAATTCCGAGCATGATCCGTAAGCGAACTTTTTGGTCATTAAATCTCAAATCCGGTCGAAATGCACTTCAATCGTCGATCGATTTTTTTGAAAAAATTCCTCATGCGTTGGGCGGTCACATTTTTGCTGAGAATGTTCCGGAGAAACATGCGATAGAGATCTCCGAACGTTTTGGAAAAAAATATCTTATTGTCGGGCCATCCGGAGTCGGCGTTCTTGTGCCCGGACATCTTAAGCTTGGTGCAATCGGCGGGGTTGAACTTTTGCAGATTCAAAAAGGAAGATTGAATGTGGAGGGGTCGGTTGCCGTGATTTCAACTTCGGGCGGGATGACAAATGAGCTTATTCGTGCCGTTGTTGATGCAAAAAAAGGCGTTTCATTTGCCGCCTCAATCGGAGGCGATAGATTTCCCGTAGCGTCGATTATCGATTTGCTTACATTGGCCGAGCTTGATCCTTGTACAAAAGCCGTTGTCTATTTTGGAGAGTTGGGTGGAATCGATGAGTATTTGATGGGTGAGTACATCAAAAAAAATGGCTATTCAAAACCGATTTGTGCCTATATTGCGGGTGTTATCGATGAAGCGTTTGACGACCATATTCAATTCGGACACGCAAAAGCGTTGGTTTCAAAAAAATCTGAAAGTGCGCGTTCAAAACGGGAGATATTGCGCAGTGCTGGTGCATCGGTTCCTGATACGTTTCAAGAATTTATCAAAGAAATCGCAAAACTGCCTCAGGCGACGTATGATCCGATTGAATTTGATCTGATTGATTTGCGCAAGCGACAAAAAAGCATCCTTTCGACGCGCCGCGTCGTTGATACGGATTCGGTATCGGTACCGGTGAAGAGCGGGAAAATTGTTCGGCATACAACGAGTGATTCGCTGACGCGGACGATTCTCGAAGCGCTTTTGGGGAAAAAGATACAATCGCAGATAACCGTCGCGTTTATGGAGGCTGTGTTCGGATTATTGATCGATCACGGCGGCAATGTATCTGGAGCGGTAAACACAATGATTACGGCTCGTGCCGGCAAGGATATGGTCTCGTCATTGGCGGCCGGACTTTTAACAATTGGCCCTCGATTTGGCGGAGCTGTCAATGCGGCGGCACAAACCTGGCTTGATGCCGTTGTATCCGGGAAGAATGCTCGAGATTTGGTTGATGGCGCGTCGAGTTCTGGAAATTTGATTCCGGGCATCGGTCATCGCAAGTATCGAGTCGGGGTTCCGGATCCTCGTCTGAACGCGTTGGCATCGTTTACGACACTTTTTCATACGCATGCGTATTATGATTTTGCCCGAAGCGTCGAGAAGCTGACGACGGCAAAAAACGGAAATCTGATTTTGAATATAGACGGTGCCATCGCAGCTCTGGCGCTTGATATTTTTACGGAGTATGAAGAATTTTCAGCACGGGAATTACGCGAACGTACGGAGACCGAATTCTTCAACGCTTGCTTTATTATGCCTCGAAGCGTCGGTTTTATCGCTCATTTCATGGAGCAAAAGAAGAATGATGAGGGACTTTTTAGGTTGCCGGACGAATTGATATTTGAGAGAAAATAAAGCGTGTATCGTACATAATTTAATAGACATATGAAAAAGGCATTAATCACCGGTATAACTGGTCAAGACGGATCATATTTAGCCGAATTATTGTTGGAAAAAGAGTATGAAATACACGGCATAGTTCGTCGTACAAGCACATATAATCGGGGCCGAGTTGAGCATTTATTCGAGCAGTCGGAAAAAAAACCGAATATTTTTTTGCATTACGGCGATTTGGCCGATTCGCGTTCATTGTCGGCCTTGGTTGAAAAAATAAAGCCGGACGAAGTGTATAATCTCGCGGCTCAAAGTCATGTCGGTGTCAGTTTTGAAATGCCGGAATATACCGCGGATGTTACGGGTATCGGAACGCTGCGGTTGTTGGATGTGCTGCGAACAACTCATACGAGCGCACGTTTCTATCAAGCTTCGTCAAGTGAAATGTTTGGGAGAGTTCAAGAAACTCCTCAAAAAGAAACAACACCTTTTTATCCGCGCAGTCCCTACGGCGTTGCAAAGCTTTTTGCCTATTGGATTACGGTGAATTATCGTGAAAGTTATAACATGTTCGCAAGCAATGGAATATTATTTAATCACGAATCTCCTCGTCGAGGTGAAAACTTTGTGACCAGGAAGATAACTTTGAGTTTGGCGAACATGTTGGCCGGAAAACTTGATGTGTTGCGTATTGGTAATTTGAATGCAAAAAGAGATTGGGGATATGCGAAGGATTATGTGGAGGCCATGTGGATGATTCTTCAGCAAGAGAAACCCGACGACTATGTTGTTGCCACCGGTGAGACTCATACCGTGCGCGAATTTATCGAGAAGGCATTTCTTGTCGCGGGAATTAATCTGGAATGGGTTGGTGATGGCGTGAACGAACGCGGCGTTGATCGAAAGACGAATAAGGAATTGGTTGCAGTGGATCCGAAATATTTTCGACCCGCGGAGGTTGATTTATTGATCGGGGATCCGTCTAAAGCGGAAAGCAAGCTAGGGTGGAAACCAACAGTTTCATTCGACGAGCTGGTGCGAATGATGGTTGAATCGGATTTGCAATTAATTGACGGTAAGCGAAAATAATATGCGCATATTGATAACCGGAGCAAAGGGTTTTATCGCTCAGTTTTTAATTCAAGCCTTAAGGGGGGGCGGTTTGGAGGTATGGACGACCGATCGTGCGCAAGAATCCGGAGAGAATTATCGCGCATGCGATCTGGGAGATTTTTTGCAAGTAAGAAAAATATTAGCCGAGATCGGACCGGATGTGATTGTGCATCTGGCGGCAAAAGTGAAATTGCGACCTGAAGAAGCGGAGGACGAGGAAAAGTCTTACTCTCTCAATCCTGAAATCACAAAGCATTTGTATGATGCCTTGCACAAAGAGAAAGTCATGTCGCGAGTGATTCTTATCAGCACGTCGGAGGTATACGGGAATCCGGAACGATTGCCGTTGACCGAAGCCTCAACTCCGAAACCTTTGACGCATTATGCGACTTCAAAGTATGCACAGGAAAAAGTTGCCATGCTCTATCTCGATATCCCAACAACCATTCTGCGTTTCTTTCACATACTCGGTCCCGGTCAAACGGATCAATATGCTGTCAGTTCTTTTGTAAAACAAGCGGTTGAAATTTCTCTTAATATGCGTAAGCCTCGCATGACAACGGGGAATCTTGATGTTGCGCGAGATTTTACGGATGTACGTGATGTCGCGCAAGCCGTGCTGGCGGTTATTCGCTTGAATGATGCAAAGCGGATATACAATGTATGCTCGGGCAATTCTCATAAACTCAAAGAAATAATAGAAATTTTACTTCAGATGCATAATCTCGTCGGTAAGGTTGAAATAGCCGGCGATCCCTCATTGGTTCGAGCAAATGACGTTTCCGTGATTTGCGGCAGCGCTGAGGAGCTGATAAGCGCAACAAATTGGAAGCAATCCATTTCGTTGCAGCAAACACTTGCCGATATGTCAGAATTCTGGCGTAATAAGTTGGTGTCCGGCGCGCGGCTCTGATTATTGCTGGAATTATATTGGAATCTTGATATAATTAAAATCGGATTGAAAAGGTCGCAACTTAGTATTGTAAGATCCGAATGCCTCTAGAAGTTTTATTTTTTGTGACTTTATTTTTATTATTTTGGATATATATCGGATATCCGGTTTTTCTGTTTGTTCTAACTCTTTTTATTGACCGAAAGTTTATTGCGGATCCATTATATCTGCCAAGCGTTTCGATTGTGATTTTGACATATAATGAAGAAAAGGTTATAGGTGAAAAGATAACTAATACATTACGTTTGGATTACCCGAAAGACAAGCTTGATATTATGGTGGTTGACAGTAATTCGAGTGACGCCACTCAGCGCATTGTTCGCGAATTCGAATCAAGCGGTGTGCGTTTGTTTGTTCAGGAAAAGCGTGAGGGTAAGGCGTCTGCGGTACATTTCGGCATTCAACAAGCAAAAGGTGAAATAATTATTTGTACCGATGCAAACGCCGACTTCGCATCCGATGTATTAAAAAAAATCGTTCCTTATTTCGCCGATGAAAAAGTCGGTGGTGTTGCGGGAGCTATGACGCAGATTGATAAATCAAAAACGGCAACTTCAAGCGGTGGGAGTTTTTATTGGAAAATGGAAAAAATAATGCGCATCTCCGAGTCTAAACTTCACTCCGTTATCGGCATGAGCGGGGAAATATGCTCATTTCGTCGTGCGATCTTTCAAGGGGTAAGGCTCGAAGATTGGTATAAAAAAGGGGAGGCCGATGATTTCAGCCTGAGTTTGTATATTATTACAAAAGGATATAGAATCGCGTACGCTTCAGATGCGTCGGTTCATGAGCCCGCCCCGGATAACATATCCGACTTGTTCAAGCAAAAAGTCAAAACCGTTACAATGACAATTCAAACTTTGTTCGGTCGACCCTCTTTGATTTCTTTCCAGTATGGTTTGTATTCAACGATTATCTTGCCATCAAGAAAGATACTACCGTTATTGTCGCCGTTTTTGTTGATTTTTCTCTTTGTTACCACGCGCCTGCTTTATTCCGAGAGCCTTTTCTTTGAGGTATTCTTCTATCTTCAGATAGCAGTCGGTGTGCTTGCATTGCTCAGTTCGTTTGTAAAGAAGCGGATTTTTATCCTACCGATATTACAGTACTTTTTATTGCTGAATGTAATAACGTTGAACGCGTGGTTTAATTTTATTTCAGGAAAAGATTTTACAATTTGGGATCAAGTTAAAAGTACGCGCTAAGTATTCTATATTTACAAAAGCATGAGCGATCTGAAACATATATTTGTTGTTATTCCGGCATACAATGAGTCGCAAGCAATCGCACCGGTTGTGGAAAGTGTAAAAAAACAAAATTTTCACGTTGTTGTCATCGATGATTCCTCAAGTGATCAAACCGGAGAATTCGCTCAACAAGCCGGAGCGCATGTTATCACTCATATAATCAATCGTGGCCAAGGAGCGGCTTTGCAGACCGGCATTCAATACGCGGTTGCGAATGGCGCAGATATTATTGTTACTTTTGATGCTGACGGGCAGCATGATGCTTCGCAGATATCAAGTCTCACGGCGCCCATAGAAAGAGGGGAAGTTGATGTGGTGCTGGGGTCGCGATTTTTAAACGGAGTTCCCGGAAATATGCCCTTTCTTCGGAGCGTTGTATTGCGAGCGGGCGTGTTGTTTACACGAGTATTTTCACAAATTCCCATTACCGATACGCATAACGGATTGCGCGCATTCTCCGTTGATTCGGCAAGGAAGATACAAATCAAACAGGATCGAATGTCGCATGCATCAGAGATCTTTGATGAGATAAAAAAACATAAATTGAGTTTTGTTGAAGTTCCCGTGTTGGTATCGTACAGTGATTATTCCCTTAAAAAGGGTCAGAAGTCCATCGATGCCATCAAAATTGCAGTAAAGTTTTTGCTGGGCAAATTTATCAAATAATTGCAACCGAAGAAAGGTGGAGAAAAATGCTTATTGGTATTTTGATAACCGTATTCGTGGCATTTTCAATTTCGCGAGCCGTTTTGCGTTACAAAGACGGCAATATAAGACTTGGAGAATTTCTTTTTTGGATTTTTATTTGGGGAGCGATTGAAGTTGTGGTATGGATCCCAAAATTGTTGGATAGAATTGCGCAGGATATCGGAATCGGCAGGGGTATTGACGCCGTTGTATACGGTGCCATCGTGCTGTTGTTCTATCTTGTTTTTCGTATGTATGTTAAGGCTGAATTCATTGCGCGAGAAATAACCGAGTTTGTGCGAAAGCTTGCTTTGGATAAGAATAAAAAAGATAAGCCGTTGAATTAGTTTTGGTGGAATTTGAGCGTATTGACTTGCTTTGAGTTTTTTGGTCGGGTAAACAATAAAATACCGATTGCGAAACAAATGCTTACGGTAACACCCGCAAGAGTTGAGAGGGGGGTGATCGGCATTCCGGTTTTATTGAGTAAATATATCACAAGAGGTACAATATTTACTGAAAGTATCGCCGAAATAACTATTCGCTCGGTTGATTGTATGGCCGTTTGCTCAAATAAGACATGGCTCCATGCATATCCGGGTAAGAAAAGCACAAATGCTCCGCCAAAGATGATGCGAAATGCGCTCGATGGGGGGACTTGCGTACTTAGCAGAACGCTGCTCACGGTTAAGATTCCCATGATGGTGAGCGTGTAAAAAATGATTTTTTTCATGAGGCGTGCAGCTATGAAAATGTCGCCGAATACTTTCTTTATGTTATTAAAAATGGCGGCAACAGTCAATGCAAGATGAGCTTCGAGTAAATAAGTTGTCAAAGTACGCGGGAAATGAAAATGGGAAATTCCTCTTTCAAATTTTTCAAGTTTTTTTGTTTTCATATCTGCTTTTTCATTTCGTGGAAAGTTATTATAGCGGATTTGTAACAAGTTTTTTTAATTTGAATATATTGCTTTTGATTATCGTTATAAGCGGAGTATTCATGGCGGTTTTTTATAAAGATTGGCAAGAAGAAATTAAAGTTGAACATACGGGAATTCGGAGAAATGCTATTGTTGCAATCTGCGCAGGAGCGACAGCCGGATTGATTACGTTTTTTAATGTGCGAGCGCTTGAGGAGGGAGCTCCGTATATTTCCGTTTTTGCGGGTGCCATCATATTTTTAGTATCGTTGGAATTATCGGCGGAGGATAAAAAGTTGTTATGACGGATAAGTTATTACAAAAATTAACACGTTCTTCGTTGATTAAAAATCGCCCTGTTTTGTATTCCAAGTTTTATATCGACAAGCTTTTTGGCCGGAACAAATTTACTTTTCATGGAACGCGCATTGTCAAAACCGAACATGTGGATTTACCTCCGGCGGAAAAGAAACGGATACTTTTCCCGACCGTATTTTATCTTGATCGGGGGATTGCATGGCAGACGGTTATTGCAAAAGCCCTCAATGTTCGCGGGCATGAATCCATTTTTATGCCGCAAGATTTGCATTTTCCGACAATGAATGCTCTCTATTACGACGTGGAAGACAAATCGTTTGTGAATTCTTACTACAATCTATACACAAATTCATTACTGAGCGGTTTCTCATTTGACGTGCGCCCCTACAGTCGTTTCGGGGACGGTAAGAAGTTTTTTGATTATAGAAAGCAAGTCGCCGCATTTAATATGCAAGACTGCAAGCGCTTTATGTACAAGGAAATGCCGATTGGAAAAATGGCTCATAATCAACTCATTCATTATTTTCGATGCAGTGCGGATGCCGAGTCGGATAAAATCATTGAAGCGTATAAAGATTTATTGGCGATCGGGATTATTTTGCATGACATTATCGATAAGGCGTATGATATCATGCAGCCGGATATTGTTTGTACACTCAACGGATCATTTTTGGACAGCCAGATTCAGCTTGCTTTAGGCAAAAAGTTCGGCATTCGAACGATTACCTTTGAAGCGGGATTTATGATAAATTCGATTATGCTCGGTATCAATGAGCCAATTGTCAGTTTTCCAATGGCAAGTTATTTACCGCAAGAATTTTATTCCTATAAATTGACTGATGCGCAGAATAAGAGGCTTGATGAATATCTCAAAGTCAGAAGTTTTGGTAAGGACTGTGTTTTTGATTACTGGGACAATCCTATTTTCGATTACGATAAGATAAAAAAAGAAATTAAACTACCCGAAGGCTCGGCTCCCGATATTTTATTTACAAATCTGCTTTGGGATTCCGCTTTGACGGACTGCGATATCGCCTTCAGCAGCCAATTGGATTGGATTAAGCAAACAATACGATTTTACGGTAAATTTCCCGAGAAAACGTTACTGATCAGAGTGCATCCCGCTGAAATAAAGCCGGATTTTCTTGAAAGTGCGGATAAAATTGAGGATATGTTGCGTAAAGAATTTCCTCGGCTGCCGGAAAATGTCATAGTGATTCCTCCGACAAGTAATATAAGTTCTTTTCCGTTGATCCAGCTGGCGGATAAGGTGCTTGTTTATTCGTCGACTGCCGGATTGGAAGCCGCAGTAATGGGAAAACGAGTTGTTGTTTCTGGCAAGACGCATTATCGCGACCGGGGTTTTACCACGGATATTGAAACTTCCGGTGAATATATTCGAATTCTTGGGAGTGGTGGCGATCTGTTTGATCAAGAAAAGGTTATTATGCAATCTCGCAGATATGCATATTTTTTCTTTTTTGGTTTTATGATACCATTTAAATTCGTTACCGAGCGTTCGACCGGCCAAAAAGGCGAGCAAGTTTCTTTCAACTTTTTAAGTGAGAACGAGCTTTTGCCGGGAAGAGACGATGAGTTGGATTTTGTTATTGATGTTTTTTTGAATAAGTCCGGCTATACCGATAGATTATTAAGAATAGCTTCATCATTATGACAAAACAGACTGTATGCATTTTAGGTAATTCCGTTCCACTGCTCATACAGCCACCGAGAGAAAATGCCCGGGAGATGACGTATGACGAACATCTTCGTGAAATGGGTTATGTCGTCATCAACGGTTCCAAACAGTCCGCAATGGTTTCCGATATGTACAAATATCTGGAAGATGAGTGTATTAGACATTTTCCCGATTATGTCGTCATTCATTTTGGGATTGTTGAATGCACATATCGCGCCAGGTCACGTCGGCTTCAAAATTTTTTCTCGATGAATGCGTGGAATAATTCCGTAATTCAAAAAGGTTATAACGGTTCAATTCTACGCGGTGTTAAATTTGTTGCGAAAAAAATGTATAAAAGCACAATTGAAAAGATGTTTTTTTCAGTCGGAATCAAATGGCGCTGGCTTAAGCCGAAAGATTTTCAGTTTGTGATGAGAGATATCATAAAACGCATTTTTTCCGATACGCCGGCGAAAAAGGTCATACTTGTGAATATGCCTTCGATCGCTGATTGGGCGGAAAAGCATGCGCCAGGAACTCAAAAAAGTATTCGTGAGTACAATAAAATTTTGAGCGATGTCGCTCAGGAGTATGAAAACATCGTCAATTTGGACATGGGTGAGATTTTTAAAGACTATGATGCGAGTCTTGTTTCTCGTGATGGGATTCATTTTACCTCATTGGGACATCGGTTGTTGGCTGAAAAGATGAAAGATGTGCTTAAGGGTGAGCGAGAGAAGTTTTCCGATTGGAAGAAAATAAATCAGTACGAAAAATTATACGGAATTTATGCGAATTGGAATAAACGGCAGGCATCTCGGTCAAAATAAGACCGGTGTCGGGCGATACCTTATCAACCTGCTGAATGTGTGGGCGAGAGAAGTGCCGCAGCATGAGTTTTTTGTTTATTTTTCAAATGAACGACTCGCCGCGGAAGATGAAGATTTGTTCAAAAATTTTAGCCATATCGTCCCTCGAAAAATCCCTCGACCGATGAATCTGAATTCATTTTTCTTGTGGTATAATTTTTCACTTCCCCGGGCGATCAAAAAAGACAAGATTGATTTTTTCTTTTCGCCGGACTATTTTCTTCCTCCTTTTCTGGGAAAGATGAAGAAAAGCATGACAATTCATGACGTTTCTTTTCTTGCGCATCCCGAATGGTTTTCGCTTTCTTATCAAATTTATACCGATATATATTGCAAATTTGCCGCAAAGCGATCCGATATTATTTTTACGATGTCGGAATTTTCAAAAATGGAAATAATAAAATATGTTCACTTGGCTCCCGGCAAGATTGAAGTTATTCCGTTGGCGGTGGATAAAAGATTCAGGCGATCACCTGAGATGAAAGAAGTTCAAAACGCAGATATCGAGGGGAAGTATTTTTTATATGTAGGTAAGATTTTTAATCGCCGCCATGTCGCTGAAATGCTCAATGCGTTCGATATCTATTTGAATAAAAGCAAAGATTCCAAAGCGCAATTTGTCATCAGCGGAAAAAATGAAACGCATCCATTTATCGATATCGATCATATGATCGGCGAGATTAATAATCGCTATAAACGAAAAGCCATTATTCACTATCAATTCATTGATGATGACGTACTGCTTTCGCTCTATAGAAGCGCCACCGGATTTTTTTATCTGTCCGCTTATGAAGGTTTTGGCTTGCCTGTTCTTGAGGCTCTTGCCATGGGAACTCCAACCGTTACGGCAAGATACGCCTCATTACCTGAAGTCGCGGGAGATGCGGCCGTATATGTAAACCCTACGGATATTTCACACATCAGCGATATCATGCTGCGTCTTATGCATGATTCCGAATGGATAAAAGAACTTCGTGATAAATCGATATTGCAAGCTTCGGGATTTTCTTGGGATGTGACTGCGCGTAAAACCATGGAAAAAATTGAACAAACATATGTCGCTTGAACTGAATGAAAAAAAGCCGCTGATAGCAATTATAATTCTCAACTGGAATGGCGTTGATGATACGATTGAATGCATTAACTCGTTGCTGCAATCAACATATGACCGATTTAAAATTATTGTCGTTGATAATGCTTCTCACGGTAATGACGTTGCGAGGCTCAAAGAAAAATTTTCAAGTAATATTGATATTTTTGAGAACTCTCGAAATGACGGGTATGCGCAAGGGAATAATATAGGCATTCATCGGGCAAGAAACAAATACCACCCGGATCATTTCTGGATTCTTAATAATGATACCGTTGTGCATGTCGATGCCTTGGCTGAATTGGTAAAGTATGTTCAACAGAATCCCGATAGAGCGATTGTTGGAAGTTATATTCAATATTGGCAGTCCGATCTCGTTTACTGTCTCGGCGGCGGCGTAATGAATTTATGGACGGGAATTGATTATCTGTGGGGTGCCAAAATCGATTCCCGCAGTTCATTTATCCCTAAAAATTTTTCCTATATTTCCGGGTGCTCATTATTTTTTTCAACAAAGGTCATTACCTCCATTAAAGGGTTTGATCCGGATTACTTCTTGTATGGTGAGGAGGTCGATTTTTGTTTTCGCTCAATAAAAGCGGGATATCAATTGGGCTATGCGGATCACTCCGTTATTTACCATAAATCCGCCAGTTCGGCAACGTATCCGCCTCATTATATTTATTACTTTCTTCGTAATAAACTCCTATTTATGAAAAAGAATGCTCGGCCGCTGAATCGGGTGTTATTTTTGCCGACGTTTATTTTCTATTACTGTCTCGGTTTTTCATGGCGCTGTTTTCGCAAGAACGGGTATATTCCCGTAAAAATAATTTTGAAAAGCATTATGGATTTTATTTTCGGTCGCTTCGCGGATCAAGCCATACCACCTCGCTGATGTTTTCTCCAATTTGACGAATGACGGCATAATCCGATGTGGCCTCTTTGTTTGCCGAGTATAAGTCTTTAATAATAAAGACTTTTTTATCGGAAGGCATGGTTTTTATGCATTCCAAGGTGTAGGCGCTTGTGTCATTATATTCTTGATTACCCGCTCGCACCGTCGGCAGGTTCTTATTGAGATTGTTCAGCGTGCCGAAATAAATACACATATGTCTTGTTTTGTCGGGGAGCGGTAGCGTCGATAGAGCCCAATTATTCCATAAGCCGTAATATGCGCTGGCTGCAAGCGTATTGGTTGGGGTGTTCGTAACAATAATGAAATTTCGAATGTTTTTCTCTTTGAGATAGTCGTTTAGGTGCAAAAAGCTTTGATAGGTTTGAGGTTGTATTGAGTATCCGAATTGCCGCAATCGCTCGATGTAACTTGGGATGGAGGACGAAATAAGCAACGGAATAAACATAATCAGAAGCCAAAGCGGCATCCTGAATTTATTTTTACACAATATTATGAGATGGGAAATTCCAATACCGATAATGAGTGGAACCGGCAGCAATAGAACGCTGCGATTTATCGGGATGCTTGATTTTAAAATTGAATAAAGAAGTATGATGTAGCAAGTGATGATATACCCGAGTAATATGGCGGCCGGCTTACTTTTATCTTTCAAAAAGGTCTTGATTATAAAAATCATTCCCAGAATAAAAAATGCTATATGGATTTCAGTGGATAAGCCCGTCGTCAGATATGTCCATATTTCTTGCAAAGTAGTCGCGTGAGCATATGGTATGGAGGCATTATCGGCGGAGCCCGTTCTGTCAGTGTGTCCTTTTAAGATTACGACTATAACATCCGCCCAGTTGAGATAGGCGATTACCATTGTTAAGATGATCGCATAAATAACTCGAAAATTATCGGTAATTATTTTTTTTAGCGACCATTTTTCCAAAATAAGCAGAAATAGGAAGTAGAAAACGAGGCAGGATATAAGCAGAACATAAGATTCAAAATGTGAAATCGCAACCATGGTGGTTGTTAAGGAAAATAGGAATGCGTATTTCCAATTTGAAATTCCCAAGCTCAGTACATATAGCGTAAATAGTGCAAATGACAAACCTATTACGTTGTCAGTCGTCAAAATATTCAATGTTAAATATGCTTGGGACCAAAATGTAAGGCTGAATGTAAGAAGAAACAGTACGGTGCTTTTGCGAAAAATACGTGATGCCAATAATGCCGAGCTGAGCGCAAGGAGTGTTGTTGTGGCAGCGGGAACAAATGATTGTAATGTGATAATGGATATGCCGGTTATTGAATGCACCGCAGCCATTAGCGCTATAAAGCCGACTCGATTGCTTAGAACATTTTGTTCAATAAGGTACCTGATGCGATTCATATAATATGGCGCGTCCCATCCGGTCGGATATGGCGGCAGTGCATAAAGAAAAATAGCGCATAGCGCTGCAATATGAAGAAAAATAAAAAGCGCCTGAATCCAATTTTTCATTGTCTTGGATCGACTTAGCGACTCCGCGTTATGCGCATCAGAACTTCCCATTTTTTTTTGTTATGCCGTTAGCTGAATACCTGAATAGTTTACACTGAAAAACACTTTTTTGATAGATTTCCGGCTTAGGATGATTTTATGAGCAGTTTAGTCTTCAGCTCCGCTATTCCCGCTTTTACCATGTTTTTTTCTTCTTTATCTAGGCCACTGAGATAAAAAATGCACACAAATACCATGTAGCCGCTCATCGATAGGATGAGCAATTGTGGGAATGTGCCAGGGGAGACGAAATATGAGATTCCCAGAAAAAAGCACACAACGCCAGCAGATGCAGGAATTACTGGCGCAATCACACGAAGGAAAAATTCCGTATTTGTAATGGCAAAAATTCGATTCGTTGCAAATATGTATATCACAGAAGAAATGATATAGGAGACAGCAGTTCCCAATATAAGTCCGAAGATGCCCAATTTGGAAATAGTGACGATGCTGATAAAAAGATTAAGAGCTGCCGCCAAGACGGATATCTTCAGTACCTGTCCTACTTTATCCATCCCCACGAGCATTGTCGAGCTTATTCCTACGAGCATTGTAATAATAATGTGACTGCAATAAAGTCTGACGAGAGGCGCCAGAGAAGCGAAGCTTGGGTTTATCCATATGGATAAAATTTTAGGCGCAAAGAACATGATAAAAATAAATGAGGGAAGTGTAGCAACGGATACATATTTTGTCGATTTTAGTAACAGCTTTTTCAGTGTGTCGTGGTTATTTCGTGCGAAAAACTCTGATGTTGCCGGGAGTATTGCTTGGTTGAACATGCTGAGTATCGAAAGAAGTATGAGATGAAGCTTGTTTACAATATCGTATTGGGTTTGAAAGCTGAAAGTAAGAAAGATCCCGATTAAAATTTTATCTGTGTTATTAAAGATAAGGCCGATTATTTTCGATATGAATAATTTTGTTGACAGGTTAAATAGCATGCCAAAGGTATCTTTTTTCGCCTTGAATGCTGTTAATCGAATCTCGGGAAGGATTTTTTTGGCGAGTAGCGCGTAGCAAATCATCATACCAAAGGAAGTAGCCGACGAAACAATAACCATAAATAAGACGCTGTTGTCGAAACGCAAAAAAAGATAGATGAATATATTACTGATGATCATAGCCGCAATCGCGACGCCTTTGAGATAGTCATAGCGTTGCAATCCTTCGAGAAAGGCGGAAAATGCAATGGCGGGAAACTGAAAAAGAAATGTAATAGCGATGATATCTATAAGAAATGACACCTTCCCCGCCTGATTTGCCGGTATTTCAAACAGATGCGAAAGAAAGAATGAGTTGAAAACAAGGAGTATAATCGCCGCAAGCACTCCTGCAGCAAGAAAAAATGAAATTGTAGCGCTTACAATTGACTGTAGTCTTTCGATATCATTTTTGCTTTTGTACTCGGCAATGTACTTTATTGCGGCGCCCTGGAGACCGAAATCGAGCAATGAAAAATAACCCGTTGCTGAAAAAATATTAATAAATATCCAGATGCCGTATGTTTCACTACCCATCCTATTCAATATTATTGGTGTCATGACGTACGCACTGACAAAGGCGATGGCCGTGCTCAGAATATTAATGAACGTATTGGAAATTATCTTTTTTTGTGCCGTCATTTTTTCAGTATCTCACTGATTGCTTTAAGGGCTCGTTTTGAAGCTTGTCCGTCAACTGAATAAAAATATTCAATAACGAAGCGTTGGCGCGCTTTTTTTATGCTCTCTGATAACGCATAATTCGAAAGTGACCATTTAAGCTTTTGATCCAACTCCTCCGGTGAATTAACTGTGTAAACACCTTCCGTTTTATGAAAGGGAATTAGATCTTCTGCCCATCTTTCGCGCGCTTCACCCCAGAATGTATATATAATCGGCTTGTCTGTAATCATTGCCTCGATGAGCGTTGTCGATTGGAAGCCAATAATTACATCTGCGTTGACGATAAATTGACTTGAAAGAGTTGAACCGCCCGTCAAATGCAAATTTTGAGCTCCCGAATCATTTATTGCTTGTTGAATTTCCTTGAGGTCTCTTTGTTGTGGATGCGCTTTAAAAACAATATCGCAGTCCGGGTTATCTTTCGCAAACTTGAAAAGGATATTATGAGTTGATTTCCGCAATGCATCCCAATGCATCAAGCCCTCATCAGCCATGTATTCGGGTGTATACGCCCACGGGTCATATGTAAAGAATAGTATAAGCTTGTGATCTTTTCTTAGTCCGTGGATTTGTAATTGGTCCTTTGAAAACCAGCGATAAGGTTGTTTCCAGAAATCCGAGCGTGGCTGACCAACAACCGTAATTTTTTCTCGTGCAACCCCACTTTTCTCCCAAAAAAGACGCTGTCGCTCACTCCAAACCAGAATGTTATTTGCAAGCAGCGGGCAATTTTCCTTTATGTAGTCGGCGAAATGAGTGAAATACGCGGGACATATAGTTCCCTCCTTGTCAATAACGATAAACGGAATTCCGCGCGACTCAACGGCGACTACCAATTCGCGAATATAGAAAAAGTTATCGGAAGGGGAAATGATCGCTTGTATATTGTATTTTTTGATTAAGCGTGATACAAATCGATCAATTATTTTTTTGTATCGTTTTTTGATTGGATTGATTTTTTCATCATTGAAAAAGGAGTAACTTTCGACTTCATGAGGGAAAACTTTTGTACCAACATCTCTCAATATAAGTGCGTTTATGATGATGAAATTAAACTCGGTATTTTCTAGTCGAAGTGCTTCAATATCTTGTTCGAAAAAGTGATTAATGATGAGAATGTTCTTTTTATCACCTGGTACCATGGGCCATTTTCTGAAAAAGAAAAACCAATAGTAGCAATCAAAATAATAATCTTGAAGCAGGGAACGAACTAATTTCCCGATAAGGTGTTTCACTCAATTCAAATCTAAATAATGCACTACCCAATGTGCGTTAACGAAAGGGGGGTGCCGCGCTTAATATCTTTTTTTGCTTTTTTGCCGAGGACTTTTGGTAGATATTTCGGGTGTAAGCCAAATCCTGGTCTGATCGATCGAACATTTTTCTCGGTAATTTTTTCACCTTTTTTAATGTCTTCTACAACAAAAAGTGAACGGGATAATTCTCGGCTTTTTTTCCCGACTTTTGAGAGCTGATAGGTGACACTGCCCAGTGCTTTTTCCGCATTGCGAATCGATTCAACCATGGCTTTGAATTCTTCCGGATTAAGAGAAAATGCGCTGTCGGGACCGCCCAATTTGCGATCTATAATAAAGTGCTTTTCAATAATTCGTGCGCCGAGCGCCACAGCTGCAATAGGGGCAGCTATTCCCAATGTGTGATCTGAATATCCGGGAATGACATTAAATTTTTTCGCGATATCTGGGATTGTATTGAGGTTTACCGCTTCAAACGGTGCAGGATACTCAGACGTACACTTAAGTACGGCAATTTGATTATTGCCCGCTTTGCGACATGCATTAACCGCTTCGCGAATATCAGCAATCTCGGCGATGCCGGTTGAAATGATCATCGGCTTTTTCTTTTTTGCAATATACGTTATCAAGGGGATGTCGGTGATTTCAAAAGAAGCTATTTTGTAAGCGGGCACATTCATTTTTTCAAGGAAATCGACTGCCGTTTTGTCAAAAGGGGACGAAAAACAAATCAACCCAAGTTTATCTGCAATCGCTTTCAATTTTGGTTGCCAATCCCATGGAGTATACGCTTCTTTGTACAATTGATATAGATTTTTCCCGTCCCAAATCGTACCTTGCTTAATCTGGAAATATTTTTGATTCGAATCAATCGTGATGGTGTCTGGAGTGTATGTTTGGAATTTGATGGCATCTGCTCCGGCATTCTTTGCGGCTTCAATGCTTTTTACGGCCAAGTCAAATTTTTGCAAATGATTAGCGGATAATTCAGCAATGATGAAACTGGGCGATTTTTTTCCTATTTTGCGACCCGCGATGGCGTATTCCATATGTGCAGATTAGTAATGATATTGGTAAAATACGGAAGGATGTTCATTGATGGTCAGGTTTTTGACAAAACGGAAGTCGCATTTTTTAAACAATTTGATGGATGCGATGTTTGTCTCTTGTATGTAGGCATTGACTGCGCTGATTTGGGGCCACAGTTTTTTCGCTTCATTCAACCCTTTATTGATTAAAATGGTTGCGATGCCTCGTCCACGGAATTCAGGCGCCACACTGATGCCGATAACAACCTCACCTGACGTGCGTTCAAACTTAGTCTGACCCGCAAATTTACCGTCCACTTCTCCAAGGAATAGCAGGAAGTTTTGATTATTAAGCTTCTCTAGTAACCACTTTTTATGATCATCCCATGCAATGTCGGCATGGTTAAATGAATTCTCTCTCACAACCGGGTCATTGGCAAGGTCAAATATGTTTTTTGCATCAATGCCTTTTGCAAGACGCAATGTCACTTGGGAAGGGTTAAGGTGTAAATTTACGTGCTTATTTGTCATGATATCTTATTAAGTATGAGCTTAGCAAGACGTCGAGAGCCTTGGCCGTCAATGGCATTTTGACCCGCGCGCGACATGCGTTCACGCACGTGTCGGTCCGAGCAGCTGATAATGCCTTCAAGCATCTTGCTCAAGAGGTCTTTATCATCATAAGATCCGATTTTTATAAGAAAATCTTTTTCGGGTCGATTTTCCAATTGCTTGATTTGATTACTCGCAATGATAATTGCAAGCGTGGGCGTGCCAGTGGCGGCCAGTTCGTTCAGTGTTTGTCCTGCCGCTGAAATGGCGATATCGCTTTCAAGCATAAGTTGTTTCATTTGATCGGCGCGCTGTGATGATACTAATATTGTATGCGTATCCGCAATCTCTTCAATGGCGGCGGTACTCCTATTACCACCTCCCACGATAGCTGATTTGATCGTATTGGGAAATTCTTTTTGGAGAATGGAAAGGATTGAAGGGGTGAGATTGCGAATGTCCGTCCCGCCAAGGGTAATCAATATTGACTGAATTGAGTTATGTATGTTGTGCTGCGGTGTCGTCAGGAACGGTTTTCGGAGAAGTGCGTATTTTCCACCAACACAATAGGTAATATTTGTATCTTGAGGATAGTCTGAGACTCGGGCGTTCATCGCTCCATTCAGCACGATTCCTGGAGGATAGTTGATTCTGTGGTTATCATCAAGCGAAACAAGTAACTTTGTCATGCGGCTGAGATCTTTATAAAAGTTTTTTTCGGCAAGATAAGAATCAATAATAATAGCATCCGAACTCATGCAGAGTTCATACAATTTTTTTCTGTTTTTCAGCCAATTGAATGTCTCGTGCTGGATTTCCTGAAGCAATGAGCTGACTGTGTCGTCGCCATTAATAAGAAAGTGCGGCTGAATATCAAACTCAGCAAATGCCTGAACGATTGCTATGCATCGTGAAATATGACCAAAACCGATTTCTTTGCTTCCCTCGGTCAAGATGATAACTTTTTTTGTGCCGCTCTGAGTCATGGAAACGCATTTACAATGAAGGCAGATTTATGCGTACGGGAATATCCTTTGTGTGCAGGTATTGCTTTGCTTCCATGGGGGTTTGCTCGGTAAAGTGAAAAATACTTGCCGCTGCAACCGCCGAAGCTTTTCCGACTGATATCGCTTGGTGCATATCTTCATATGTGCCCGCGCCACCGGAGGCAATAACCGGAATTGAGACCTTGCCTGTGATTTTTTTGATTAAATCAATATCGTACCCCGTCATTTGTCCATCACGGTCTATTGATGTGATGAGTATTTCTCCCGCGCCCCTTTTTTCCATTTCAAGAGCCCATTCAGCAGGGGAGTGCCCTGTGGGTTTTGTGCCAGCATTACTGTAACATTCGTACCCATCCGTCGTTTTTTTTGCGTCAATACTTGCAACAATACATTGGGTGCCGAATAACTTCGCACCTTCTGAAATAAACTCGAGTGACTCATACGATGCGCTGTTGATTGCAACTTTGTCCGCGCCAGCGCGGAGCAACTTTTTTATGTCATCCGTTGTTTTGATACCGCCTCCCACGGTTAACGGCACAAAACATTCCGAAGCAATTTCGGAAATAATATCAAAATCGGGCAAGCGTTTTTCTTGCGTTGCGCGAATATCGACAAGAATGAGTTCATCCACCTGTCGAGTATTATAAACTTTTATTGCAGGCATAATACTTCCGACTCGTCTCCAACTATCAAACCCCTTTCCTTTCACAAGACCCACGTCTTTCCAAAGTAACGTAGGTATAACTCGGACTTTAAGCATACATTACAAAGTAAGAAAATTTTTCAAAAGTTGGAACCCGGGACGCTGGCTTTTTTCAGGATGAAATTGAACGCCATAAATGTTTTTATTGCTAACAATTGATGCAAAATCACCGCAATAGGGAGTTATTGCGACAATAGACTCTTTTTCTGTCGCAACAAAATGATAGCTATGCACAAAATAAAAGTCGGTGTTCGATGGAATGTTTTCGACTAAAGGACTTTCTTGTTTGATCACAATCTCATTCCATCCCACATGAGGAATACGCTCCGAGGAATCTTTCGGTACAAGTTTTTTAACCTCACCATGAATAAGCCCGAGGCCTTTTTTTTCGCCACCCTCATGGCCGAGATCGCTGAGTAATTGCATGCCCAAGCAGATCCCCAATAAAGGCACTTTGTCTTCAATGGCCGCTTTCCTCAGCGCTCCGATCCACCCACGCTTGTCTAGATTTTCCATCCCGTCATTATAAGATCCAACCCCGGGAAGAATGATGTGGGTAGCAAGTTCAAGTTCCGAGGGTTTGGTCACCACAAGTGGATTTCCGGCGCATTCTTCTATGGCTTGTCTGATAGACCAAAGGTTACTCATGCCATAATCAATGATTGCAGTTTGCATGAATGTTATTTAAGAGGAAATAATCCAACTAAATTACCTTGCTTGTCTTTCACAAGGTTTCCTCGCGCATCACTTTTGAATATTTTTTTATTCGTAAACTTATCCGCGATTTTAACAAATTCATCAACTGTTATATCGAGCGGTTCAAGTATTTCTTCTAATGGCTTACCAAGATATGTCCATGGGAATTTGCCGTCGTGACGTCTTACAAGCTCAACAGCGTCTTCTCGGGTGATGCGTCCGCGACGGACGTGAAGTGACGCAATATCACTTGCGCGACCGAATCCGAATTTCAAAAATTTAAAATAATCATGTATACCCGTTTGATAATTATCTAAATTTTCATAATTGACAATTGAACCCTCGACAGTGTTTTGCGTGGTTGTGAATCCGAACGCTTGGGAAAGAAGTGCATTTGCGTACCCATCCCAGCCAAGGTAATAGCCAAGAAAAATACCGCTCACTTCAGTGTGCTTTAGTTCTTCATCAGTTGGATATGTGTAGGCGATCAGATGCTTTTTTTCTATTCCTTCAAGCCCTATTACGTCTGAAACTCGAAGGCCGAGCAGTCCGCCAAATTCTTCAAGCCACTTCCGTGTCAGTACGTTATTTTTGCTGTCAGATGCGGGCCCGCCGTATTCATTTTGAGAATTTTCTCCCCAGATAATCAGAGGAACGTTGTATTGTACGGCCGCTCGAACAGGAATTGTAAAAATCCCTACGTGTTCTGGCCATGAGATATCGCCAACTTGTGTCAGGCCAATTCGATTTAGCTTTCGACGGATTACAGGATTCGGCGAAAATTCCATGTAGTCCACGCCGAGATTTTTTATGTTTTGGATATTTCTGCGTCCAATCTCTGAAAGGTGACAGGTGGTTGCGGTCACGCACAATGGATTCATTCCAAGTTGAAGCATGCGTACCGTCTGATACGTGCTATCTTTTCCTCCGCTTACGGGGATAATGCAATCCCACTTACTCGCATCGTTTGAGCGGTATTTATCCAAGATTTTTGTGAGCTCTTGCTTACGCTCTTCCCAATCTACCGCTTTTCGTTGTTCGAAGCTGCGACACGCATTGCAAATGCCATGTTCATCAAGCATAAGATCAGGTTTTGAATCCGGCATCACGCAGGATTTACAATATTTCATGGGAAATTCGTTAATATGATAGTTTATTTTTTCTCCAATAAAAACCAAGTGATGTCATCTTGAGGAAAATTTCGGTCGTTATGATAAGAAAAACCGTAATCAATTAAACTGAGATCTGAGTATTCTTTCATAATTTCTCCGCAGAAATCTCGCTTGAATAGTCTATCTTTATGTCCGCGATAATCTATGCCCACCGGTGAGGGATTATAATATTCACCGATGCAAATATATTTTTTGCTTGATTTATAAAGTAAGTCGTATACGCGAGTAAGCTTTTCTGGATTTATATGAATAAGCACGCCTTTCACAAAAACAAAATCCCATTGTGATTTTGAGGTGAATTCCAACAGAGATTTGTTGTGGACGGTTACTGGACCCGTTACCACTTTCGGTATTTTAGCTGCAGCCGATTTATTTATTTCGACGGCAGTAAGCTTGGCCTGAGGTAGTAATAGATGGATGGCTTGAAGGTTCACGCCGATGTTTGCGCCCAACTCGAGAGCTGAATTTACGCCATCCGTTCGTCCGAGTATCTTTGAAAAATAATTAACCTGACTTGCCAAAAATAATTCCCCCATGTTTCGCGATGCGTAGTCATTGCCGAAATTACCCGCCCAAAACTGTTCCTGATCCGTTTTAAATGTTGCCATACGTGACCCTCTGAATTAGTGATTATTTATTTAGTATAACCTTTTAGTATCTTGTATTTCAATTCCGCCATCGTCCAGTCCTCTATGGTGTCAATATCTTGAGCTTCCGTCTCGGAAATGACGATCGCGCACGACTTTGGCATGAATAATCGTTTATTTGCACGAAAACCAGCCGTTGTTACCCAATAAAATTGTCCGGCGTCATGGTACGCGGGGCGTAAATCTTGAGATCGAGTTGTATAATGTTCTGGCTTAATAAGAGTTACAAAGCCATTATCGATTTGTAACGCTCGGTCAATTGGATAATTGAATTGAATGACGGGGAAAACGGAATCCACTAGTTTTTCTTGTAGGAGCCTGTATGCCGCGTTTATCTTTTCTTGCGTCACAAATGGAGCGGTGGGGAGAATACAGCAAACGTTGTCGAACCCAACGCCTTTTTTTTGATATTCATTCAAAACTTCCTCAACCACCTCTGCAAGATGAGAGTGGTCATTTGATGTTTGTTCCGAACGCAAAAAAGGTACACTTGCGCCGGTTTTTTTTGAAATTTCCGCAATCGCCGCATCGTCAGTCGAAACCATTACTTCGTAAAAACAAGCTGCCTCCAGAGCCGCTCTGATAGAGTAGCAGATAATCGGTTCCCCCAAAAAATCTTTCCTGTTTTTGTGTAAAATGCGCTTGCTGCCTCCGCGCGCCGGTATAATTGCGAGGTTTTTTTGATTCGTCATGGTCTTGGTTGGATTGGGCTATTCAATACTTCTTTGATTGATTTAATAACGTGTTCAACGTCGCCGGCGCTCATCTTCGGGTACAGAGGAATGCTGAGCGCTTTTTCATAATACGCCTCACTTATGGGGAAATCACCTTGCTTATATCCGAATTTTTCCTTGTAATACGGTTGCATATGAACGGGAATATAATGCACTTGTGTTCCAACACCCCGCTTGTGCAGTTGCTCCATAATGTGCGCTCGCGTATTTCCAATAGCCTTAAAATTGATTTGGAGGACATATAGGTGGAATGCCGATTGAACATTTGGGTTTTCAAATGGCGTAATGACATGTTGCATTCCCGCAAATGATTTATTATACATGTCAACGATTTCTCTTCGGCGATCAACGAATTTTTGCAATTTGTTTAATTGCGAAAGACCCAGTGCCGCCTGGATATCAGTGAGTCGATAGTTGAATCCCAGCATTTGCATTTCGTAATACCAAGTGCCCGAAACTTGCGTTAAAAATTTTTTATCTTTTGTGATTCCGTGAGTTCGAAGCAGTTTAAGCTTTTCGTACAGTGTCTCACTGTTTGTGGTTACTGCTCCGCCTTCCCCAGTTGTGATTGTTTTTACTGGATGAAAAGAAAATACTGTCATGTCGGAGTATGTACAGCTCCCTACTTGTTGTTTGTTCGAGTACGCTGACCCGATTGCATGGCTTGCGTCTTCAATGATTGCTATGCCCTTTTTTTGTGCAAGGTTGTATATAGCTTCCATTTCAGCGGGTTGACCTGCAAAATCAACGACAACAATGACGTTCACGTCATCCGTTAGAGATGCTTTGATTTGTTCGATATCAATGTTGTATGTTTTGGGATTGATGTCTGCAAATACCGGCCTCAGTCCGTTATACAAAAAGCAATTTGAGGATGCGACGAACGTATTCGGGGTAGTCATGCCGGCTTTGCCCGGCTCGATATCGAGACTTGCAACCGCCATATGTAACGCCGCCGTTCCATTGGAAACCGCGATACAGTATTTGGCGCCCGTTAGTTCGCCTATCTTTTTTTCAAACGCTTCAATCGTCGGGCCTTGGGTTAAGAAATCGTTTTGCAATGCTGCCGTGACCGCATCAATATCATCTTGTTCAATCCACTGTTTCCCGTAGGGGATAAAGTCTTGCATTGCAATGCATTAGTTAATAAACAATATCTATTTTTTTTAACTGTTTTGCAATTTCGGGGATATCGTACCATTGGTTATTGTTATCTGATGCATAGCGAAAACGATCATTAACGCGTTTGCCGCCTTTTTTGAAGTGTTTATCAAATAACCACCAGTCAAACGTTGGATAAATAATATAATGATCGCCGTAATCATAGGTTGACCGAGCATCTTCTTCTGAAATCATGACCTCATGCAATTTTTCACTTTCACGGATTCCGATTTCTTTCAGCTCAGCATCTGATTTCATGGCCAGCGCAAGATCACTTACTTTGATTGACGGTATTTTGGAAACATAAATTTCTCCGCCTTTCGCCTCCTGTATCGCTTTGAATACGAGATCAACCCCTTGGTCAAGAGTAATCCAAAATCGTGTCATGCGAAGATCGGTGATGGGAAGCACCTGTTCGCCTTGATCAATAAGAGTTTTGAAGAATGGAATAACCGAACCGCGACTACCAACAACATTTCCATATCGAACAACGCTAAACGTCGTTTTTCGTTTTCCGACATATGCATTCGCCGAGATGAAAAGCTTGTCGGAAACAAGTTTTGTAGCTCCGTATAGGTTGATGGGGTTGCATGCTTTGTCCGTGGAAAGTGCAACCACTTTTTCAACCCCTCGATCTATTGCAGCATCGATGACATTTTTTGCCCCTTCAATGTTTGTTTTTATCGCCTCAATGGGATTGTACTCTGCTGCTGTAATATGTTTTAGTGCCGCGGCGTGAATGACAATATCAACTCCATCGAATGCACGATACAATCGTTCCTTATCGCGTACGTCTCCAATGAAAAAACGTAGCTTATTGTCATGTGCTGCAAATTCTTTTCTCATCAAGTACTGCTTGTACTCGTCGCGAGAATAAATGATGATTTTTTCGGGATTAAAGTCTTTTAAAATTCTGTAAGCGAACTTTTTTCCAAAGGACCCAGTTCCGCCTGTAATCAGGATAGATTTTCCATTGAACATATCGGTGTATTCTTAGATAATTAGTTTGAATTTTATCAGTGTTTGAAAGGGTGTGTCAATCGGGGTAAAAGGATGGTATATGTCAACACCGTTTTCTACGTATGGCGCGAGACGAGCCTGAGAAATTTTTGTTGTTTGAATAGGGCAATGCCTTCGGGTTTGTCGGTGATCGCGAAGCCTTGCGCCTCGATTTCTTTGCGAATTTCATCCGCGCGCACGAAATTTTTTGTTGCGCGCGCTTGTTCGCGCTCGTGTACAAGTGCGATGATCTCTTCCGGTACGTCGTCGACTGATGTCGCTTGGTCAATCCCGAGAAGCGTGGTGATCGCACGAAGCTCAGAAAGTGCGCGAGCAGTGTCCATGCTGCTGAGTTTCTGCGCATCAATCTCGGTGTTGATCTGCTGAATCCATTCAAATGTCAACGCGAGTGCACGCGGCGTGTCGAGATCTTCGGTGAGTGCAGCAAGGATAGGTGCTGGTATCGCCGCCGCCGGAGCCGACTGAGTGCCCGCAAGAATCAACAACCGATTGATTGTTTCCAACATGCGCCTTCGGCTCTCGCGCGCTTGCACGAGCGCGGCGTCTGTGAAATTCATCTTACTGCGATAGTGAGCGGCAAGCAGCATAAAGCGCACATCAAGCGGATCAAATCCGCGCGCGACGATTTCGCTAAGCGCGGGTGCGTTGTGCAAAGATTTTGCCATTTTGACTCCATCCGCGAGGAGGTGCTCGGAATGCAGCCAATGCGCGACAAAGGGTGAGGTACCCGTTGCGGCTTCGGACTGGGCGATTTCGTTTTCGTGATGAGGGAAAATCAAATCCACTCCGCCGGTGTGCAGCTCAAATTGCGCGCCAAATTCGCGCATGGACATGGCCGAGCATTCGATATGCCAACCGGGTCGTCCGCGTCCAAACGGTGATTCCCATCCGACCGGACCGTCTGCCGGTGTCCAGGCTTTCCAGAGCGCAAAGTCGGCGGCTTGATCTTTTTCATATTCGTCTTTTGAGACGCGCTCGTTTTCGCCAGCGCCCGCCCCGGCCTGTAACTCGCCCAGTGGCTTGCGCGAAAGTTTGCCATATGTCGCAAACGAAGAAATCTTAAAATAGACGCTACCGTCTGCACTTTTGTATGCATGTCCGCGCTCGAGCAGTCGCGAGATTAGATCAATCATATCAGGGATCGCATCAGTTGCGGCGATCACCGCATCGGGTCGCTCTATGCCAAGTGCGGCGCAGTCAGTTAAAAACGCTTTGGTGTATTCAGCGGTAAATTCGCGCAAATTTCGTCCGGCAGCTTGTGAGTCGCGAATCGTTTTATCATCCACATCAGTGAGATTCATTACCTGTCGCACGCGCAAGCCGTCGGCGCGCGCTACGCGTTTGACCAGATCCGCAATGACGAAGCTTCGCAGATTTCCGACATGCGCATAATTATAAACTGTCGGTCCACAGGTATACATTCTGATCGTGTCGCTTCCGGGGAGCGGGTGCAATATTTCGACAGACTGTGTGAGTGTGTTAAACAGTTTCATGGGTTTGTTCGTCAGTGTTCAAAACGCGAAACAGGGCAATCGCGCCAATACAGGATCCAAGCGCGCACACGACCGCAAGTGATAGTCCGACATTGCGGAGTTTGAGCGCAAGAATTCCGCCGCCGCCCACAAGTAGTGCTCGAAAAAACCATCGGTTGTGAGCATAATCCACTGCGACACGCGAAGATGTGAGTACGCCGATCGCACTTACCGCAACCACGACCCACACCATCCATTCCGGAAAATAAAACGAAATAAAATGCGGCATCGCATCATCTATTACACGATACGCAAGAGCGACAAAAATTGACCAGTTGAACACAGTCATGGCTGAAGCTTAATATCAAGTGAATGCAATTCCACGCGCCCGCCGGCTGTAGAAAGTCCGGGTGCTTGGATGAGGAAGGTGACCTTGTCATGATCTTGAAAAATCTCGCGCATGTCAAACGTATGCACAAACCGTACGAAGGTTCGCCCATTGATAGTAATCCGCTCTGGCTTTTCATTGTCCAGTGCTGAAATTAAGGGATAAGAACTGGCATTGTTGGCGGCTGCTGCCTTTGGCGCAAAAAATAATTCGAGCTGATCGCCCGGATCAAACACGAGTTCGATGCGCGCCTGACGAAAGGCACCCGCTCGATGCGCAGGAAAAAATGTAGAGAGATAAAGCTCTTCAACGCGGAGAAATGCACGACTATCTTCATATATAAGGGCATCGTTGGGCAGCGGGCTCGGTTGCAGCGGCGTGAAATTAATAAAGTTTTCATGAATTCTGACGCTCGCAATCGGATGCGCATATGCAATGGTGAGCCACCCGCATGCGCCAAGCGTGACCAGTGCGCAGGCGATTCGAGTCAGAAGAAGTTTATTCATGGGTGTGCAAATGAATACAAAACTCCAGTCACAAGCGTTGTTGCCAATATGATTTCAAATGTCGGAAGCGAAAATGCATCAGCGGCGATTCCGGGCACAAGCGCATCCGCACAAAAAAACACGACGGTCAAGGCAAGGCTAATACGGAATATGTTGTTGATCGCTATTTTGAGAAAAGCGCGGTCAATTTTGACCATAGTTTTGAAATTGTGTAAGGCTCTTTGCTCAAGGTGATGTCGACGCGCTTGATGGCAAAGGTGCGACCGGCAAGCTGGGGGCTATCAAGTAATACGCTGTATATGTCTTTGTCGGATCGATACACTTCTGCGCCTGAAAATTCTGCAGTTGCTACCATCCAATTATCTTTTATGGCGACGGCAGGTTCGAGTGCAAGGACATACCAAGCTGAATCAGAGAGGTTGGAGCCAAGCTGATCGGCTTGGTTGAAATTTGGTTGAAAAAAACCATGTTCATCAAATGAGAATTGATCTGCACCAAGGAGCACATCACCAATGGGAATTTTTATACGCGTATTTTTATCTGCTCCCTCTAGGCGCGATTCTTTTGTTTTGAGCACTTCATCAAGTGAAACTTTAGTGGCGCCAACTTCAATTTTTTGTTTGCCGCTGTTGTGAAACGTTCGCGCTGTCAATTTGTTGCCGCGCGCGAATAGCGTGGTTGCTTTTGTGCTCACGCCAAGGGCTTTGTATTCGTCGGTGTCTGCAAGAAAGACGTGATCAAGAAACATGAGGCGTGTTTGGCGCGTAGTAATCTGGCGAATGAGGCCATCGTCTTCGGGAATTTTCACATGAATTGCATACGTGCCATTTTCGAGACCGGATAGTGCGATAGGCAAAGATTTTTCCTTGGCAGCCTTGCCTGTTTTATCCGCAATACCGTCATCGGCAAGCGTGGTGTCAAAGATTGTTTTGCCGCTTGGCGCGGTAATGCTCACACGAATATCATCCGCTCCTGCGACGCGATTGAGCTCTTGAAATGCGAAATTGATATCGAGTGATTCATCCTGGATGTATGCGAGAAGCTCATGCGACCCGCGCAATACATGATCTATCGTATGCGCTTGAGTGCTTGGCGCGTAATCGTTGAGGCGTTTATGCTGATCGCGAAATGTGGTGCCAAGTGTGCGAATATGGTCAAGAGCCGGCGGATGAGCGACAAAGTCGGCAACACTTGAAAATTGTGGAGCGTTGGTGCGTTGATAGAGCACTGTCGACCCTTCGCGCACCGTATGCCAATTATTTTTCAGCTCCGTAAGGAGCGGTGTACGCGTAAATGCGGTACGGGTGAACGGAGGAATTTTTGGTTTATTTTTTATCCCAATAGCAAGACTTGCAGTTGGTTCGGGAGTGGAAAAAGTCACGTCAACTTTGATGCGCTGAAATGGTTTAAATGTGTGGATTGGAAGTTCAACGGGATTTTTCGCAAACAAACGATAGCGATCTCCTGTCTTTGTGGTGCCCGTCAATTGGTCGGCATCGGGCGGACCAAAGCTACTAATCGATCCGGAGCAGCGGTCGGCAGTGCAGGAAAGATGCATAGTGCCCGTAGGAGCAAAGTTGCGCCAGATGATCCATGCAATAAGCACAACAGGCAATGTCCAAATTGCCCAGGTGATAACTTGCTGGAGTGTTGGCTTGCGCATCATTTGGAAAGTGTTAATTGATAGAGCTGGTCGCCGTCGGCAAGGCTCGTCGTGCGCGTGGCTGTGATGTGATAGGTTTTGCAAGAGGTAAGTAGAAGCGGATCTGATGGATTTGCCGCATCTACGTAGAGATAGAGTATTTTGTTTTGGGCGAGGAGGCGTTTGATTTCTGTGGCGATGCTGGGGCTAAAAAGTCCGGGCGTGCGAATCACTTGAAATGTTGGGAAAAAAATTTTGTCGGATGTATTGGTGACCACGATAGCTGACGGCGGGAGTGCAGCTTGCGTTTGCTGTAAAATCTCTTTGTATTCTATGGTATTGGTTTTTATTTTTGCAAGTCCGCTGATATCGCTTGCGCCTGCGGTTTGAAATGAAACAAACATAATCACGCCGAGCGTTAGCGCGATATGCCAACTGCGCAACTTGGAAAGCAGGAATGCGGCAAGCGGTGTAGCAAGTGCATAAATCGGGAGAAAATATCGAGCATATGACTGCTCAAGCCCAACATGGCGCGTAGGAATCGGATTGTCTTGTATGTACCACGATCCGTAATATAAAACGAGAAACATACTAATGCCAACGAAAAAGAAAGTATAAACGACCCAAGGGTTTTTGAGCGCGTTGAAGTGTTCGTAAGCTATTGTTCTTGCAATGCGAGCCATGCTCATGCCTGTTAGGATGGCAAACGGCCAAATCAACACCACAAGAAATGTCCAGCCTGTCTGAGCCGCGAGTTTGAAATCCACTCCAAAAGGAAAGAGTGCGCGCGAAACAAGCTCTTTGATCGCAAGAATGGTATCGGACGATCCGGTGTGCATTCCGGAATCTTGCGGCGCATTCTCGATGAGTGTGTAGCCGGATGAAAACGGATTGTTGTAGAGTGATTTGTTGATAAATAGGAGTGATGCAAGCACGCATATGCCCGCGACTATGCCGATCCAGACGCCTGCGCGCCAGTCAAATTTGGTGCGGTAGATAAGTGCAATAGCAAGCAAAGACGGCGCGATCCAGACGACTTCCGAAGTGCGCGTGACAAGTGCGGCGCTCAAGGTGATTCCGGCTGCCGCATAGTACCAAAGTCGGCCTTGCGCTTGGTATGTGATTGCGCGAACGAGCAGCCAACCTGCGATCAAGAGCAAGTCGAGCAGGAGTGCGTTGTGAAATAATCCGCGGCCTGTGTAATACACAAATGCCGGATGAAGTGCAAGCAGCGCTGCAGAAAAAAATGCCACGCGTTTATTTGCGAATAACAGCCATATTGTGTCGTACCATGCAAGGATGGCGAGAACTGAAAAGAGCGGAGTGAGAAATTCAATCACGCCCGGGCTGGTTGCGGCTCCGATAATTCCGTAGAGAAGCGGGAGTCCAAGAAAACTTGCGGGAACCAAATATCCATTTGTTGCTTGTATGCTGCGTGGGGTTACGATGTCACTTGCGGTTTGCTGGGGTACGCGCAGGGTGTGTTGTGTGGCAACTGTGCGGGCGAAAAAGTAGTTTGCGGTTTCATCCGGTGAAGTGAACTGGTGCGTCGATTGGATAGCAAGAAATGAGTATATTCCAAAAAGAACAACTGAGGCTGTTGCAAAAAGAACCCGACGAGGGAGTGGTATATTGATACGTTTTACGAGGCGGACAAATTGGTTTTTGATGGAGGGCTGCATAACTCATATATCATATCATGAGCAGCTGGTCTAATGACAACGCCGCGGCGATGAATTACAATAGGTGTATGTTTGGAAATTTGTTTCATCAATATCGAGATGTGTTGCCGTTGATTGGAGTTTCGGCTGTAGTGGCTGCGGTACTCGCGCCGGTGTTTGGGCGATTGGCTCGGGCGACCGGCTTTGTGGACAAGCCACGGGCTGAGCGTGATACGCGCGAACGAGGCCGCGAGACGCGCATTCACGATCGTCCGACGCCCAAGCTTGGCGGGCTGGCTGTGATTTTGCCCATGCTGGTGTTTGGCGGGATGGTGGCCGTGGTGACGGATGTGTTTTCGCTCACGCAGCTGGTGTGTCTGGCTGTTGGCTTGGTGATTGTGCTTGTCTACACTATCGTAGATATTCGGAAAAATCTGTCCGGCACCGCACAGATTGCGATCCAAGTCGGAGCTGCTTTGGTGGTGGTGATGGGCGGGACGCGTTTTACTGAAATCGGATTGATCGGATTGAAATTGGATCAGCTGCGGTTGGCGTTGCCTGCGGGGCTGTCGCTCGTGTTGCCGGCTGATGTGTTGAATATTGTCTGGATTGTGGTCCTGACAAATGCGATTAATTGGGTTTTTTCTGTGGATGCGGCTGGCGAATCCATTGTGCTTTTGACCGCGATTGGGCTGGTGCTTGCCAACATGAAGCTTGGGAATATGGGCGTTGCGCTGATGTGTGCAGTGCTGGTCGGTGCGATGCTTGGGTATTTGCCGTATAATCTGCCACGCGCGCGCATGTTTTCCGGTACGGATGTTTTTTATGGGTTTTTGCTGGCGGTGTTGAGTATTGTGAGTAGCGGAAAATTGTTAACCGCGGCGAGCATGCTTGCATTTCCCTTGGTGGATATGGCGTGGGTTCTTGTGGCGCGGGTACGAACTCACCGGACGCTTGATCCGCGGCGATTACTTCAGATCAGTGACACCACTCATCTTGCGCATCGACTGCGCTCGCTGGGGTTGTCGGCGTGGGGGATTTTGGCGGTCGAATCGGGAATTGCGGTGTTTAGTGTGATCATGGCGCTTGCGGTGTTGCAATTCAATCGCGCTTCGCTTGCGCTTGTGCCGGCAGTGGTGGTTGCCGGTGTGTTTGTGGTTGTCGAATTGGTACGAGTGCGTCGTGCGCGGAGTGCGCGTGTTGATGCTCAAGTTCCACCGCGGTGACCAGTGTGTCTGCTTCATCTTCATCGAGGGGACTCGCGCGCGCAGCCGCAATCGTGTTTTTGTTTTCTCTCGTCGGGTATGCCGCCGACGTCGTCACGCGCATCTACCTTGGCGCGCGCTTTGGTGCTTCGCACGAGTTGGATGCATTTGTGCTTGCGACTTCGCTGCCAAGCTGGGTGATCGGGATTTTGACCGCAACTGCAAGTCGGGCATATGTGCCGCGCGCGCTCGCGTTTGGCGACTCCGCTGACGGTGTTCGGCGATTGCGTGGATTCACTGCGCGGATCGCCGGCGTGTTGTTCGCGGCGCTCGCGCTCGCGTGCGCCGGTGCGATAATCGCGTTGCCGGCAGGTGGGTCGGTTGTGTTTGGTCATCAGATCGCAGCAGATCAGGCCTTGACGGTGCGGCTTGCGCAGTTGGCGTTGCCTTCGCTGGTCGGCGCCGGCGTGGTGAGTGTGCTGGTGGGCGCGCTCTATCTTCGCGCTCGATTTTTCGCCGCATCAGTGGTCTTGCTTATCCAAAAAATTGTCGCCACCGCGATCGTGGTAGTGGCGGTGCCGCGCTTCGGAATCGAAAGCGCGGCGATCGGATTGAGTGCGAGCTGGGCGATCGCGTGCGTGGTGCTTGTGATTGAATTGCATCGAACTGATGTGCTGCGCGTGGGGTGGGAGCACGCGCCTCGTGCGTCTTCTGAAGAGACCGCAGAAGTCCGCCAATTTTTTTCTTTTTTCGGATTGCTCATGCTGGGCGCGCTGCTTACCAAATCGTTGTTGTTTATCGAGCCGTATCTCGCGTCGTTTGCGAGCGTGGGAAGCGTGACTGCGATTAGTTATAGTAAAAATATTATCATGCTGCCGCTGGGACTCATCAGTGCAACTATTGCAACAGCGTTGTTTCCTTCCCAGGCTCAGCACGGTGCGCGCCGCGATCACCGTGCGCTTCGTGATTCGCTCCTTGCAGGATTGCGCGCGACGACATTTGTATCACTTCCGTTTATGGCAGGCGCGGCCGTGGTATCGGTGCCCCTGGTACGCGTGCTGTTCCAACGCGGCCAATTTGATGCACGCGCAACCCAAGAAACGGCGCATGTATTTGTGCTGGCGCTCGGGTTTTTGCTTGGCGCCGGTCTTGCGGTTATTTTTACCAACGTACTGTACGCGCTTCAGGAAACCCGTGCGATTATTCGCATCGGATTGGTGTCGACACTTGCGACGATTGCGCTTGATGCGGCGCTTTTGCCCTCGATGGGCGTGGCCGGTATTGCGCTAGGTGGGTCGGTGGTGGCGCTCGCAACGCTTGGTTATTTTTGTCGCGTAGTTATGCGCCACGGAATCGTGTTCAACCTTCGCGATGCTGATCCGTTTGTTCGCATGGCCGGAGCCGGTTTGATTTCTTTGGCGGTCGCATCAGTTTGTGCGCCGATGATTGCTTCTGCGTCAGACATCGTGCAACTCGCAAGCGTGTTTGTGATTTCGTCCGGAGTTTTTCTTCTCGCAAGTACGTTGCTTGGTTTGCGCGAATGGTCGGAAGTCGTCCGACTGGTGATCAGAAAATAATATTGTCCGGCGTGAATTTGATGAGCGCGGGATTTTTTATCTGGTACAAATCATAACGCTCATTGACCAAGCGTACCGTGCGCGGTGGAATATCGTATAATCCTGTTTGCAGTCGAGTGAGCGACAGCGGCTCGCCTGATTCCACATGGTTGTCCACCTCGGTCGCGATCCAGCGAATGCGGTCGAGTGAAGGCAGATTGGGGAGTGCGAGATCGCTTTTGGGAAGGCGTTCGAGATTATCATACGACGTCCAGCCCGGCGCATACTTACTTCCTTGTGACGTGAGCAAAAACACGCGGCGATGCGCGCCGACCAGCTGTGCAAGTGTGTCGGGCGTCATGTGTTCAAATGACGGTAAGATGTCGACGTGGTTGATAAAATGCAATCCATATGCCCATTGCTGCCACGTCCAACCGGGCTCCATAATCACCAGATCGTCGTGGGTAAATTGTGCGGAAAATGTTGTGAACGCCGCACGAATGCCCTGGTTTTCTTTGAAATTAATCAGTGGGTACGCAAGACTGAGCTGAATCGCGCTGATCGCAAGCAGTGCGATGATCAGTTTTTGTTTTTGAAATACATGCACGAGCGTGATCGCAGCCAAAGCATAGATGATCGGAATAATTACCGGAAAAAATCGGCGCATAAACCAGGGTTGATCGATGGCGATAGACGGATGAAGTAAAAACACCGCCGCCGGCGCACAGAGCAGGAGGATGTATGCCGTGTGAGCGCGATAGGCGCGCAGGAAAAATCCGATCGCCGCGATCGCGATAAACGGCACGAGCAGATAATCCCAAAATCGATCCAGTACAAATTGTTGTTCGATCACTTGCCAGCGTACGAGATCGTGATGCGCAAGATATGCGCGGAATATGATTTCTCCGACCACGGCTGCCGCGATTCCGAGCGCTGCGGTCAGGCGCAGAATTTTTTCTTGCTGAGCGCGAGGGCGAGTGAGGAGCGCACCGATTGCGATCAGTCCGACGACGCCCGCTGCAATGAGCGCCGGATGCGCGCTTGCCGTGCCCGCTTCTTTAAATCCACTCGCAAGATAAGCCGAACCATAGATGCGCGTGTACAACAAAAGTCCACCAGCTGCAGCGGCAGACGGGATGAGCGCGGCAAGAGTTTTTGGCCATTCGCGATGAAATTGTTTGAAATCGCGCAACGCAATCGCACATGCCACCAGATACACGACGACAAATGCAATCGCCTCACCGCGCAACAAAAGCAATAAGGAAATCGGCAGGAATCCTGTCGCAAGTAAGGCGATTTTTTTTGTCTGTACGGCTTCCAAAAAAATCCATGCGCCCAGCCATACCAGCAACAGCATGAGATTTTCCGAAACTGTCCGTCGCGGAAACCACAACGCGGTGTATGATCCGGCAAACAGTACGACTGCAACCAAGCCTGCGGTGGAATTTTTCACTAGAGCGACGCTTTTGTAGAATGCAAAAAATCCGAGCGCGACGAGGAGACTGTTGGCGGCAAAAATTCCGTTGATCCCCGCGACCGAATTCCACATCGCGAGATACACACTGTACGCGGGTAAAAATTGGGAGGTGACGCGAGCGGGATTTGCGGCGTTGATCGCGCGAAATCCATGAAATGGTATTACGAGTGGATCAGTAAACGCAAGCGAGTGCGTTTCGGAAATTTTCACGGCTGACGCGAGATAGACCGAATCGTCTCGGCCGAGCTGGACATCATGGGCAAATAGTGCGTGAAAAATTCCCAAGCCGATGACAAGCGCGAGCGCGAGTTTGTCGCGTGCGTCGGACGGATTTGGGTGTGTTCGCTGTTTCCAAAAATCAAATCCGAGTGCACCAATCAGACACGCTCCAAGCGCTGCGCAAATCGTGGGCGTAAAATATCCGCCGATGGCGGCAAGTGTGGTGCTGAGAATAAAGAGGCAAAGACCAATCGCGATGTTGCGAACGAGGCGGGAAATGTTCATACGAGTTGCTGATAAAGTTTTGCGTATTGTGCGGCGATGGTGTGCCAAGAAAAATGCGTGGCGTTGGTTGCGCGTGCGCGCTCGCCCAGCTCTCTGCGCGCGGTTGCGTCCGTAGCAAGTGAGGTGATTGTGTCACGCCATGCCGACGGATCGTCCGCCGTGACGAGTAGGCCATTGTGCGCGTGCTGAATCGCCCCCGGGATGCCTTCGATGCGCGATGCAATCACGGGCAATCCGTGACTTCCTGCTTCCAGCGCGGCAATGCCAAAACCTTCAGGCCGATGCGGAGAGGGCTGGTTGGGCATGATGGCGATATCTGCGTGAGCGAAAAGTTGGTTCAGGTGGTCGGCATCCACGCGGCCGTGAAGTGTCACGCGATTGCCAAATTTTTTTTCACGAATAATGCGCGCGATATTTTTTTGTTCCGTGCCTGCGCCGACGATGTCGTAGTGTGTGGATGCGGGGAGAAGCGGAAATACCTGGCGCAAAAACCAAGCGATGCCTTTGCGTCGGACGAGGCGGCCGACGCTGATCAGCCTCAAAGGCGCGCCGTCAGTGGATTTTTTTTCAACATGTTCGGGCGTCACAACTCCGTTTGGAATGACGACCGAAGCAAAACCGGGGCGCGGCAACAGACTTGCGGTAAATTCTGATACGCACACGACGCGCGTCGGCCGAAAGCACGCGCGCAAATAAAGTTGATACAGCGGATTGCGGTAGGTGAGATCCAGTCCGTGCGCGGTGATGAC
>CAYNWW010000006.1:0-17213 GCA_964401055.1 uncultured Candidatus Saccharibacteria bacterium
AACCAAGCCACTCACCATCAATTCTCCAAAAACCACAGATACAACAGCGTATCGTTTTTGTACTGGTGTCGCTTTCCTCCGAAATAATACAGCCACCTCTCCTTGCGATAATCTCCCTGCACTTGAAAATCGCCCGAGTTCGGATCCTCACCCTTGCGCGTATCCGGCGTGATCAGCAGGGATTCATGAACCACGTTCTTGTCATCCGTTCTGCCTACCGCAACACAATACTCACGACCTTTGTCTTCTGGATGCTGCTCGAGATGCCTCTTCAGCAGATCGAACTGTGTAGTGTTGCGCAAATCACCATCCTTGAGCGCGACAGTCACATCAGGCTGAGAGCTAAATATGTCCTCTGAGGCGCTGCCACAGGCAGTCAATCCGCTCGCAAGCAGATTTGCCACAAACACGCCGCCACCCAATCGAAACACCTCTCGTCGACTGAAGTGATACTGAAGAATCGCATCAACAGCTTTAATCATGTTCTTCATCCTTTCCAACAAAAAATCCCCTCACTTGAGGAGAATTCGATTCAACGGTTTCGACACCCTGCCGAAACAGCACACATCATCAGACCCACACGCGAGGAGCCGCTCGCCTCTGTGACAACCACGAAAGCGGCGGGTTCTTTCTGGACCTGGCTTATCTTGAGTTGCAACACTCAAGCATCACAGTTGCGCGGCAGCGCGAGGGATCTCACCTCGACTTCCTGAAAGAACAATTTTTCTGAAACGAACAAAGTGATTTCACTCTACCGAAAAAAGCACGGGCGCGCAATCGCACAGGGATTAGTTTTCCACAGGCAATTTCACCTCAATCGCATCACCGCTCACGCGCACTGGGTAGGTGCGTTGACGTGTCGTCGCAGGGCCAGCTACCACAGCGCCAGATTTCACATCAAACCGCGAACCATGCCATGGGCATTCGACCACGCCGTCCGCGAGAGAGCCTTCGCACAAAGGACCGCCCGCATGCGAACACGAATTTATAAGCGCGTAATATGCGCCATCAACCGCAAACAACGCAAGAGCAACACCGCGCGCCTGTACACACACGAGTGCGGCGGCTGAGTTTTTCAATTCACTTACTGAGGCCACGCGCACGAATTCGCCAGGCGCACTGTCAGCAACAGCTGCGTTGTTCGACGCACGAACGCGCCACCATCGTGCCAGTCGTCCGCCCGTCGCCGCCACGCCGGTGATTCCAAAAAATATCCACAACCAGCGCAACCCGGTCGCCTGCACATCTGATCCCAAAAACCAGCCATGAATCAAGACAGAAAAAAATGCGACATAGTTAAACACGTGAAATTTGCGCCACTGGTTGCGCAAAAATTTTGTTTTACGCAAAAGTGCCGCCGTGATTGTAGTCAACAACAACGTAATCTGGAAATACCCCAGCCAAAGATAGAGTACAAGTTCAGATGGCACTGTTTGCGCAGTGAGATATTGGATCGGACTCAAACCCAGCCCAATGTAGCGCATGAACGGATGCAGACAAATAAACACCAACGCGAACAGCCCTTCGGTGCGATGAAACAATTCAACACGCGGGTACAGCCGGCGCCACAGAGCCATCTGCGAACCCAGCATCAGCTGGAGCCAGACAAAGATAAATGCATACAATCCCATGAGCGGAAACAGCAATGCGCTCGCATCTTGCAGTGTCACGCCATCGAGAAATGTAAACCCGCCGCGCGCAGAAAAAAAGAAATACGCTGGGAACATGAGCGCAGCAGCTCCAATCAGTGGAAATATCCAGCGCAACATTCGGTCCATTGGATTATTTTTCACCAACTCAGACGTCTTGTTTTCTGGTGCAGGCGCCTTGGCGATCGTCGTCTTGGTGCGGGAAAACGAGAACAGCGGCGTGGCCTGATTTGCCACACCTACCACCAAATCAGCTACAATCATCGCCGACATCGTGCCCATGACCATCCCGTTGCCGCTCAAGCCTTCGATCAAAAACACTTTTTCCGGATGCAGCGGATGCGCGGTGGCATACGGCAACCCATCTGCGGTTTCAAACAAACTGCCCGACCACTGGTGCGTCACATCAAAATGAGCGCTCGGAAATTGGCGTGCCAAAAATCCACTCAACTTTTCATGCGGCTCTTGAATGATACGGGCTCCACCGAGAATCATCGTCACATCATCAAAGCGGCGATAATATTGATACGGCGCATCCAAATCCCAAAACAAATTGTCCGAGATTGGCAACGGCGCACCATCACTCGTGCGTGCAGCGACCACCGAAGTGACCACGGGCTTGAGCGGCGCACGCAATTCTACAAACGCCTCGAGCGGCCAACCGGTTGCCAATACCACTTTTTGCGCGATAACCCTACCTTGTGCCGTGCGCACTACCACCCGCTCACCAACTTTCACAGACACCACCTCCGACTCTTCAAAGACGCGAATTTTCTCACGCGCCAACGGTCGCGCAAGCAAACCGGATAAAAATTTCCGCACATGAAATCGTCCTTCGCGAGCGACTTTGATCGCACCTAGCACCGGAGCTCCTTGCAGAGGCACATCCACACCTTCCACCCAAGACGCATCGACATCGACTTGCGACACAATCTCCCAATCCGCACGCAATCGCACCAATTGTTCAGGAGCAGTCGCGCAGATATACGAATCGATTTCTTTATAGTCACAAACAATCCGTTCATCGGCAATCAATCGCACCAACTCATCCTGAGCAGTTCGCGTAATACCAAACAAGCGCTTCACCAGCGGCACCCGATATCGCGCCACCAAATCCTGAAGTGACGCATCAGGCACACGCGTCATAAATGCGGTTGTAAACCCGGTATCGCCCGTCGCAATATGATTTTTTTCCAGAAGCACAACAGACAGCCCCTTGCGCGCCAGTTCCCACGCTGTCAGCACGCCAGCAAGTCCACCTCCAATCACAGCCACATCAGCCGAGATTTCGTGGCTTAACAGCTCAAATTGTCGCTTGTCTTCAACTGCATCAAACCAAATGGATTTTTTGTTCGTCATGATATAAGTATACACACTTTCGCTCACATCGACCACGTAGTTGACAAACGCACCTAAGTTGCATTAATATACAAGCATGATTACAACAATCCTCAACCAACTCAAAGCAAACAACCACCGCATCACAAAAGCGCGGACTGCGTTACTAACTATTTTTCTGGCAGAATCTCGCCCGCTCGCCGCTCCCGAGCTCACCACCCTCCTGCACAAACGCCGCATCTCGAGCAATAAGACAACTGTCTATCGCGAGCTCCAGTTTTTACAGCAACAATCGCTTGTTCGAGAAATCACCTTGCACGGCGACAAAAAATATTATGAACTTGCGGGTGATCACCATCACCACCTCGTCTGCACCTCGTGCGGCGATATTCAAGATATCCAGCTCTCCAAAGAATTGCACCATATTGAATCACGCATTCGTACCAAGCACAAATTTCGCGTCTCGCATCATGCGCTCGAATTTTTTGGCTTGTGCGCAACCTGCCAATTATCTCTAAAAAAATCCCAATGAAAAAATTTTTCCTTGTCATCGGCGGCGCATTCCTCACATTTTTTGCGCTACTTGTAGTGCTCAGCATGCGAGCGCCAAAATCGGGCGCGCCCATAAATACCCATAAAATGCGTGTCACGGCGAGCGTTTATCCGATTGGCGAATTTGCTCGTGCAGTCGGCGGCGATCTGGTAGACGTCACCGTGATTACACCGTCAGGAGTTGAGCCGCACGAATACGAGCCGACAGCACAAGAGCTTATCACCATCGAGCAGTCCGATCTCTTTTTATTCAACGGCAGAAAACTTGATCCGTGGGCGGAAAAAATTTGGGAGCAACGCGTGCTGAGCGCAAAATCAGGCACTGAAGTCGCGCGCATGACAGACGCCATCACGCAACCTACCAAAGTTTCATCCGACGACCCACATATCTGGCTCGACCCCATCACCGCGATCACCGAAGTTGAAACGATCCGCGATCTTTTTTCCCGCGCTGATGAAAAAAACGCAGCAATATACATACGCAATGCTGACGCAGAAACAGCAAAACTCCGCGAGCTCGACCGCGAGTACCGCGCCGCATTTACTCAATGCGCAAGCAGCACGATCATCACAAACCACGACGCATTCGCCTATCTTGCCGCACGCTATGGATTTGATACCATAGCCATCAGTGGTATCTCGCCCGAGGAAGAACCTTCCGGTCAACATCTTGCCGATCTCGCAAACCTGGTAAAACAACACAACATTCGCGTCGTATTTTTCGAAACACTTTCCAGCCCAAAATTCGCCCAGACCATCGCAAATGAAACCGGCGCCGAGGCGCGCGTCCTCAACCCGATCGAAGGCATCAACGAGGCCGATCAGCAAGCCGGAAAAAATTACTTCTCGCTCATGCGCGACAATTTGGAACATCTTACATTCGCACGCTCATGCAAATAACATCGACATCCGCGCCGGCGATCGAGCTCGCGCACCTCAATTTTTCCTACGATGACCTACCGGTTTTGCGCGATATCACCGCCACCATCAAACAGGGTGACTACGTTGGTATTATCGGACCAAATGCTTCCGGAAAAACAACCCTGCTCAAGCTCATGCTTGGATTGCTTATGCCGACCTCCGGAAACATCCGTCTGTTTGGCATTGATTCGCGCGATTTTCGCGAACGATCTCAGATCGGCTACGTGCCGCAACATATTTCCGCCACCGACTTTCATTTTCCGGCGACAGTCGAGGAGGTCGTGACCATCGGACGCACGGGCGCAAACACGCCGGCAGGCAAGCGGCGCAATTTGCTCAATCGCCCGACCGCCGAAGATCGCAACGCCGTGACCGACGCCTTACGCATTGTCGACATCGAGCCGCTTCGCCATCGCCTCATCGCGCACCTGTCCGGCGGCCAACGCCAGCGGGTGTTTATCGCGAGCGCGCTTGCGTCGCAGCCATCAGTGCTGATTCTTGATGAGCCCACCACGGGCATCGATCTTACCACGCAAGAAAAATTTTACGGCCTCCTCGAAGAGCTCAACAAAAAACACGGCCTCACCATCATCCTCGTCTCCCACGATCTCGATATCGTCACCGGAGAAATTTCCGAGGTACTCTGTCTCAACCGCGAGCTCGTTTTTCACGGATCACCGAAAGATTTTCTCAACGATCCGTCGTTTATTGAAAAATTATACGGCCGCAACGTCAAACTCATCGCCCATCGTCACATTCATTAATCAGCGCCATCCATGATCACCGACTTGTTTCAATTTCAATTTATGCAGCACGCGTTTATCGCGGGCATCTTGATCGCAATCGTGGCGCCGTGCATCGGAATATTTTTGGTCGTGCGCCGATATTCACTCATGGCCGACACGCTTGCACACGTCTCACTCGCCGGCGTCGCACTTGGTGTACTTGCCGGGCTCAACCCCATCGCGACCGCCGTGCTCACATCCATCGCAGCCGCGCTCGCCATCGAGACATTGCGCACCCGCCGCCAAATCAGCGGCGAATCAATTTTGTCGCTCTTTCTTTCCGGCGGACTCGCGATCGCCGTCATCCTGCTCAGTATCGCAACTCATCGCGGCGGTGGAATTTCCGTCGATATTGTCAGCTTTTTATTTGGCAGCATCACCACTATCACCACACAAGATCTGTGGCTCATCGGCATCGCCGGTGCCGGAGTGCTCGCCGCGCTCGCGTATTGGTTCAACGAATTTTTCTTCATCTCCCTCAACGAAGAATTGGCGGCCGCAAAAGGCTTGCGCACCGCGCGCATCAATCTCGCCCTCGCCACCCTCACCGCAATCACCGTCTCGATCTCGCTGCGTACGGTCGGTATTTTACTCATCGGCGCGCTCATGGTCATACCCGTCCTCACCGCGCTCCAATTTCACCAAAGTTTTCGCCGCAGCATCAGCATGGCAATCGCCTGTTCACTCTTTTCCGTTATCACCGGCCTTACGATTTCCTACCTCTTAAACATCCCAAGCGGAGGCGCAATCGTCTGCTCAGCGCTTTTGCTGTTTATCACCAGCGCCATCGTCAACAAAGGCGCGCATATTCGGTAAGCAAAGCGCTTATTAATACAGCCGCACCGTATGCGCCAAACTCGCACACACCGCATCCGCACCCTCATGAATTCCAAACGCCAGCACGAGGCGCACCGGCTGAGATGCACTCGACGCAAGGATGGCACGCCGCACATCGGGATTTATCGCTTCGGGCACATTGACCGGACGACCTTTTGCATCAACGACGACGAGTTTGTCGGTTTTGATATCATCATTTTCCATGCAGCCAAGGGAAAAATCCAGCGACCCGTCCGGCTCGGATTTGTTGACACTGTTGCCCGCGGCGATCGCATCTTGCACGCTCTTCTGAAACGCCGGATCCGCAAACGAAGTCACGCGCACATATGCACGATCATGCATCACGCCAAACACTTCTTCCTGATAATGCACAAGATACCCACAAACCGCGCTTTCAAACACATCATCACCAAACATACTCAGCTTCCCACTTTCTGACTTTTTCAACGAGATGTCTTTTGAAAATGCGCATGCGGCATCTTGCGCTTTTTTCGCATCAGCGGTTGCTTTGTCCACTTTTTCTTGAAGCGCATCGCGCTCAGCCTCCGCAGCATCAAGTCGCGATTGATATTGTTGCGTGGCATGATCGAGCAATGTCTGTGCCTGCCGATCACCCGCTGTTTTTTGCCAGGCATACACAGAGGCGCCGACAAACAATGCGGTAATGACCGCGACTACGATCACGACTGCCGTTCGATTATTTTTTTGCATGATAAAAATTTATTCGCGAATAAATTTAGGTCGTTCTTTCAAATGAGGATTTTTTGCGATAAATGCATCAAGCATGCGTGCGAAAAACCACCCTTTGCCCGCACGAATGTACGAATATCCAAATTTGGCCACGATCAGCGCGCCGATCAAATCGTTAATCAAGTCCTGCATCGTGTCAAACAAACTCGGCTGCAACAGCAGTCCAAACGATTCATCAAGAGCAAACTCAATAATCTCCCACGCCGCACCCAACGCAAGCGCAAAGCACACCACCAAAAATGCCACCCAGCTCGCACTCGTCCGCAGCTCATTGGTTTCGTAGAGTACAAACACCACCAGAAATCCGCCCACGCCGAGCATGACGCCCGAGCTCAAATGCAGCAACACATCCCACCACCAAAACCGATGATAATAATGATCCACTCCGCCGAGCACAATCGACAAATACATAAACGCGACGATCAGCAAACTGAATTCCGGCAACAATTTTACCTTATACCGCCGCTCGATAAATTCCGGAAGAAAAATAAACACGCAGGCAAAAAACCCGGAGACCGCTCCATCCTTGACCCCGTGCGCCACAGAAAACACAAATGCACCCACGGTCAGCAGCCGAAGGATCCAGATGATTGCATACTGGATTTTTGCTCGTGTATTCATGACTGTTGCCGTCCGATCGACACCGCGCGCAACGCGTTCAAAATCACGATCACATCAATCGCTTCCTGAATAAATGCGCCGCCCACCGGAGGAATCACGCCAGTCGCCGCGACTAACATCGCGACCACACTCATTCCGATACCCCACAAAATACTTTGCATCGCGATCCGAATCGTGTGCTTGGAGATGCGAATCGCATCCAGCACTTGCGACAAATTTCCGCCCAAAAATACCACATCTGCAGCTTCTGAGGCAGCGGTTTGCTCTTCGTTGCTAAACACCATGCCCACATCAGCAAGCGCGAGCGCCGGCGCGTCATTAATCCCATCTCCCACCATCGCCACCACGCCGCCGCGCTCCTGAATCGCGCGAATTCCCTGCTGCTTGTCAGCCGGCGTGCATTCCGCCTTCACCTGCACACCAGCATCAAGCTGCGCCGCCACCTTGTCAGCCGCAGCCTGTTTATCTCCGGTAAACACAAATAACTCCAATCCGCGATCACGCAATTCGTGCAGCACCCGGCGCGAGTCATCTTTGATTTCATCCGCAAATTCAAACCGCCCAAGCTCACGCCCGTTTACGTCACCTTCATACAGCGCGATCACCATTCCAGCCGCAACCGCAGGCTTTGCTAATGTATATCGACGACCAGCGACCATGCCAGAGATCCCATGTCCAATCTGCTCTTTGACCTCAGTGGCATGAAGCACTTCCGCCCCTCTCTCCTTCGCGGCCGCCACAAGGGTCTTTGCCAGCGGATGCAATGAATTGCGCTCAATTGATTCTGCAATCGCAAACAACTCACCGTCCGTCCGACCACTACTTGTATTATGAAACGCAGCGAGTTGCGGACGACCAAGAGTGATCGTGCCCGTTTTATCAAAAATCACCGCACGCACACGAGCCAGTACCTCGATCGCTGCTAATTTTTTTACAATAATACGCTGGCGCGAGGCGGCATTGACGCCAGCAAGAAGCGCAATCGGCGTGGCAAGAATCAATGGACACGGCGTGGCCACCACCAACACTGCAAGCACGCGCTGCAAATCACCGTGCGACAATACATACGCAACAGCCGAAATAACCAGCGTGACCAACGTAAACACCATACTGTATTTGTCCGCCAAGCGCACCAACGGAGATTTTTCCTCTTGTGCGCTGCGCACCATCTCAACGATTTTTCGATAGGTTGAGTCAGCTTCCACTCGCGTCGCGCGCATGACCAAGGCGTCACCTTGGTTGACCGTACCGCTCGTCACCGGATCGCCCGCAATCTTGTCCACAAATGCAGCCTCGCCAGTCATGGTTGATTCGTCCAGCGACGCCGCTTCCGAAACCAACACGCCATCAAGCACAACCACCTCACCCTTGCGAATAAGTACTTCCTGCCCCACCGCAACATCACGCAACCGCACGCGCGCGTCCGCATGACCGTCTTTCCACAGCGTCACCTCGTCCGGAATTCGCTCAGCCAATTTGGTCAACGACTGCTGCGCCTTAGATACTCCATAATCTTCCAACGTCCGTCCCGACGACAACATAAGCGCGATCACGGCCGCGACCAAAAACTGACCGGTGATAAACGAAGTCACAATCGCCAAAATCGCAATATAATCGAGCGCATACTTTTTTTCTCGCAATGACTCAAATGTCTCTGCAAACAAGTCGTAACTCCCAAGTGCCGTCACCACAATCGCAATCACGATTGCAATCGAGTTCAGATGAAAAAAAGTTAGCGACAAATACGCAATAATACCCACCAAAACTACGAGCGGAATTTTGAAATATGTTAATAAAGCCGTCATAAAGAGTATGTGAAAATAAATATTTATTGTAGTATAACAGAGCAAAAGACACAAGAAAAGCCGCGCATCACGCGCGGCTTTTCTCTATCGCTTCAGCGAACAATTAGCGGGTGATGGTCAGGGTCACACCGAGCACTGCCTGAGGTGCAGAGACCGTGATGCGATTGTTTGCTGTTTTATTTACCTTGTATCCATTTCCATTGCCGCTCACATGGATGCTTCCCAGCGGATCGATCGGCAAAGAAGTCAAATATGTTTCCGAAGCGGTAATGACGCTCAAGTCAATCAAGCTGTTAGTAGTGCAAGTTGCAGGAAGCGTACCTGTTTTACACATTTCAGTCGAAGTTACCGTCAACGATGCCGGCAACGTACCGCTGTTATCAATCGCATACTGGCTAATACCGTTCAAAATCGCGTTGATGTCTGCCGCGCGCTGCGCGTTTTGCGTTTTACCAATCTGACGCGTGGGGTTGATGGCCAAAATCACGATGGAAGCGAGGATGACGATGGCAGTCACGACGAGGAGGATTTCCAAAAGCGTGAAGCCTGTTTGTTGTTTTTGTTGGATCATACGAGCGTGTTAGTTTTTATATTAATTAGCGAGTGACGCTGATGGTGACGCTGAGCGCTGCAGATGGAGCATTAACTGTCACGCGTCCATTGGCACTCTTTTTGATATTGTAGCCAGTGCTGTTGACTGTAGAGCCTGTTGGATCATAGGGCATCGAAGTGAGGTACAACTCGGATGCGGTCAAAACAGAGAGATCGATCAAGCCGGTACAGGTACCGCCTGTTTTACAAATCGCGGTTTCTGTCGTGGTGATTGCTGCAGGAATCGTGCCATTGTTATCGACAGCATATTGATACACTGCATTCAAAATCGCGTTGACATCTGCCGCGCGCTGCGCGTTTTGTGTTTTACCGATCTGACGCGTCGGGTTGATGGCGATGATCACGACGGCAGCCAAAATCACGATAGAAGTAACTACCAACAAGATTTCCAATAGCGTGAATCCTGATTGTTGTTTTTGTTGCATAAATTTTTTAAATAGTTTTTGTAATTGAAATGTAGTTGGAGTATAACATATTTATTTTTTATGTAAAATCAGCCACCTCCTGCCAAGAGCTAACTGTAATGTTTGGATTAACTGCGCTGAGCGAAATCTGAATTTTGCGGACAATAGTTCCGACCGTCCCCGAGGCAGTGATTTTGCGGGTTGTGCCACCGGTATTTGTTACTGTATATGTGCAGCTTCCTTGTCCAAGCGTAATCGTATTTGTGCCGGTAAATGAGTTCAGGTTCCAAATCTGCTGGAGCGCTTCTTCACCGCATGCATCAGCGAGCGCGCGCGCTTGATAAGACTGCTGCTCGGCAAACGCATTTCTGGTAGAGGAGACGCTCAGCAAAAGCACGGAGGTCACGATCGCAGTGCCTATTGCGGCCAATATAATCACACTTGTAAGCGTAATAAATCCTGATTCAGATCTATTCATATCATTGCCTCAAACTTGCTGAAGAAATAAACGTCTTTGCATACGAATATTCATTGCGGTTGGAATTATTCACGTATGTCAGAGTAAACTGCACCTGCACAACGCCGGGCGTACCGGAACGAGTGAGATTGCGAAACGTCAGACTAGAAGCGGTTACCCGAGAAGAAGTGATAGTGACGGCGGCTGAGGCGCCTTCTGTGATGCGTAACGCGCCGCTACTGAGATCAAAAACGGTTGGATTGTTTGCCACGACGGTTTGCTGCAGAGAAAGCGAGGCGCCAGAACTTCCTGCTGTCGGCGTATTGATCGATTCGGAATTTCGAATCGTCTGCAATATCAAATGCATAGCTTGATTTCCCTGCTCCTCCACTTCACTGATCGTCTTTGCTTTAGTGCGACCTTGAAAGAGCACGAGCACCAACGATGAGATCGCCCCAACCAAAATGGCCGCCGTTGTTACATAGAGCAGCAGCTCCAGCAGTGAAAATCCTTTTTGTCCGCGCAAAGCGCTTATTCTATGCATTAATTTGGCTTGATAACAACAAATTCCAAGGTATTTGAATCACCGGCACCGAAGGCACGATCAAGAGTCGAATCATACGCGATACCCAACAAGTTGTTGTTTGGCGAAAGATTAAGAGAGCCAAGAAGAACCGGCGATCCGAGCGTGGCAATATTGACCACTTTAAATTCGGCCGCGTTATCGCTTGTGCCAAGAAATGCATACGTATTTGAGTTGCCAAGCGCAATATCATTCACAGCCGCACTCGTAGAAAAAGTTGAGGTAAGTGTCGGGGATGCAGGAGTTGCGACACTGATAATATCCATTTCATTGGTTGCCGTACGACCGAGTAGTACGTTAGTACCAAAACCCGTAATCGAAATGCCGTCTCCATTGCCGGCCAAGTTCAAAGACGTCGTGAGAGTTGGGGATGCGGGCGTAGTAATATTGACCACTTTCATTTCTCCAGCATTGTCGGCAGAAGCGACAAATGCGTTTGTGCCGGAAACATACACTTCGCGCCCATCACTTCCCAATTCCAGAGAACCGGTCAGAGTCGGCGATGCGGGCGTGGCAACGTTGATCACGTAAAATTCCGGATCCCCACTCGAAAGGCGCGTCATATAGGCTGTTGTACCGACAACGTAAATGCCACTACCGTCAGCATTGTTTACCGCATTGTAAGTACCTGTAATTACGGGCGACGCCGGGGTAGAAATATTGATTATTCGAAGCTCGGCCGCGTTATCGCTTGTAGTTACATATGCATAGCTACCGGACACAAAAATATTAACCGGCGCACCACTCAACGAAAGCGATCCGACTTGCGTAGGCGCTGCAGGCAAAACAGATAAATCATAAATAACAAAATCGGGACCGCCATCATTCCTGACGAGATACGCATAATTGCCCTGCACAGCTACCTTCAACCCGTCGTTGTTGCCCAAAGGATCGCGCCCTGTGACCTGTGAAGGCACAGACCAATCACCAATTGGCGGGGTTCCTGTCGCCAGCCAATCTGTAAGATAAGTCACCGCAGATACGCTTCCTGCGCGCTGCGCATCTTGCTGCCAAGTCACTGTTGAGGTGATTTGTTTTTTTGTTGAATTAACAGTGGAGACCACCACTTGTCGTGTAAAAATATCAGTCACATCCGACGTACCGGAAAATGCCCACTGATTTCCGCTGATCGCAATCCCGTGATTTCCATCAGTCAGATTGGCAAACGCAGCATCTCGAATATTTTGCGTTGCGGCAAGACCCTCTTCGGCAATCAATAACGCGCGCTCACGTGATCCGGCCACGCTCGCAGTCTGAACGCCATACACAAGCGCACCAACCACGCCCGTCGCGAGAATTCCCAGCAGTGCACTGGCAAGAATTATTTCGACCAAAGAAAAGCCGCTTTCACCTCGGCCACGCCCAAATTGTGATTTAATAACTTGCAAAGCCTTTTGCATTAATAACTACAGTTGTTGCAACACCTGACGAAGGCGTAAGAACAAGATTTCCGCTTGTGTTTGGCAGACCGGTGAATTTTGCAAATACAATCTCGGTTACGCCCGAAGGAGTGATGCTTGTTGGTAGATCGTAGGTTTCATCATATGTCGTATCCCGCGCTGCATAACTTGTGCCCTTGAACACCGTAATAGCACCGGACGCAACCTTCAACCCCCAACTCGTATCCCCATCGGAGCTCTGCGCTTGCAGCTGTGCGCGCCGGACACTTTGCACCGAGACCTGCGCGGCAATGTCCAAATCATTTTTAATTTGGAGTGTCCGATATACCGGAATCGCGAGCGTAGCAAGCGCAGTGATAATCGCCACAGACAACATAACTTCAATAAACGAGAATCCACGCTGAAACTGAAATTGAATATCACGCATGTATTACTGGCTAATATTTCCGACAAGTCCGTAAATCGGCAAAATCACCGCAAGCGCCACAAATACCACGCCAAACCACACCGAGAACAAGAGAACGGGCTCAAAAATAATGGTGAGATTTTTTGTGGTTATTTCGGCTTTACTTTCATACGCACGACCCATTTGCAACAACGTCTCCACGAGCTTACCCGACTGCTCGCCCACTCCTACCATCTCTTGCACCGTTGGCGGCATCAAGTGCTCAATCCCAGGATACCGCGCCATACTCCCATGAAGCGCGTGTCCCTCAATCAAGCGATTATACAAATATCGATACAATTTTCCATAAGCACGGAACGGAGTTGCGTCGGTAAGAGAACTGAGAGCATCCGGCAAAGGCATTCCGGCTTCAAGCAACGTACCCAGCACAAATCCCAACCGCGCAAGTTCAAGTTGCTGAATAAGCCCCTTAATTCCATAGATATGAAACAAAATTGATTTTCCGACGTACTGAGTCTTGTGATTAATAAACAAAAAATACACGGCGCCGAAGATAGATGCGGCGGTCAAAGGAACAACGATAACGCCGTAATGCTGCAAAAAATCACCAAACCAAATTAATGCTTGAGTCGGAAGGGGAAGTGACACCTTGAGTTGCAAAAAAATTGTGGTTAAGCGTGGCAACAAAAACCAGGCGAGTGAAATCCCAATAACTCCAGTCAGCGCAAACATAAATACCGGATAGAGAGCAGCTGATCTTAATCGCGAACGTAGGTCACGATCTTTATATTGTTGCAGCACAATCACGCGCAAGTTTTCCGGCAGATGCCCGCTTTCTTCACCTACTTTTGCAAGCGACACCACGTGAGGCGAAAAAAAATCAGTCTTTTTGAGTGCTTGCCAAAACGGCGATCCTGCTTCAACCAAATGACGCATCTCGCGAATCTTTTTGCGAATCGCCTTGGAGCGTATACTTTTTCTCACCGCTTCGAGTGCAGTAATCATGTCCATGCCGGATTCAAGCAGGAGCGCCACATTTTCAAGGACGAATTCTTTTTCTTCTCGTTTGCGCATAAAATGAGTTATACTAGTCGGCCGGCGCGACGCGAAGGAGCTCTTCGACAGTTGTTGCACCGTTGCGAACCTTTTCCATACCATCTTCAAACAGCGATCGCGCACCCTGAGTTCGCGCAAGTTCCCACACTTGTTTTGCCGAAGGCGTTTGCAAAATCAAATCTTGAAGCTCGGGTGAGTTTGGAATCAGTTCAAAAATACCCACGCGACCTTTGTATCCGCTACCGCCGCACGTCTGACATCCTTTTCCGCGGTACAACGTGATACGCTCTTCCGGAAAAAATCGTTCGACTTTTGGAATCAACGCGCTCAGATTTTTTTTGGTTTCAGCATAACTAAATCGACAAGAATCACAAATGCGGCGAACCAGACGCTGCGCGATCACAAGCTCAAGTGTGGATGCGAGCAAAAACGGCTCGATATCCATGTTGAGCAGACGCGGGATCGCGCTTTGCGCATCGTTGGCGTGAAACGTGGAAAGCAGAAGGTGGCCAGTGAGTGCGGCATTGACGCCGATCTGTGCGGTTTCCACATCGCGGATTTCGCCAACCATGATGATGTCCGGATCTTGACGCAAAATCGAACGCAAGCCCTCGGCAAATGAAAGATTCGTATCTTTGTTCGTCTGGATGTGGTTAACGCCCGGGATGCGATACTCCACCGGATTTTCGATAGTAGTGATGTTGACCTCGAGGCTGTTGAGAATTTTTAACAATGTATACAGCGTGGTTGTTTTTCCAGATCCAGTCGGACCAGTTACGATAATCATGCCAAACGGCTTGTCTGCCGCGCGCTGCAGCACACTTTCGTCTCGATTTGACAACCCGATATCCGCGAGCTCAAAGCCGCGCACATATTTGGGCAAAATACGAATTACGATTTTTTCACCGTCAACTGTAGGTAAAATCGAGACGCGAATATCAACCTCTTGCTCTTTCAGTTTCATGTGCGCCGAACCATCTTGCGCTTCCATGTGTTCGTCAATGCGCATACGACCAAGCACTTTGATGCGGTTCAGTACGTTTTCATAAAATTTGCGCGGGATGCGGCCGGCCTCGTTGAGCACGCCGTCCACGCGAAACCGCACCATGACTTCTTGTTCTTGCGGCTCAAAATGAATGTCGGACGCACGGGACACGAGTGCATCGGTGAAAATTTCTTCAATAATATCCGGCGCAATGCGATGCTCGGATTTGATAATCTCGTTGAAACGCGTTTGGAGCGGCTTGCGATAATTGATAAACGCTTGATCAATATCTTCCGGCAGCGAATATGCGACTTTGATTTCTTTACCGGGGAATTGCTGCGCAAGAGCCTCTTTGATTCCCTTTTGCGTAGGATAGCTGGACGCGAAGAGAATCTTTTTGTTTTCTTCTTCAAAAATAACCACCTGGTACTTGCGGGCAATTTCTTCCGGAATTTTTCGCACTTGATCTTGCTGCGGCTGATGCGAGTTGAGATCAGCATAATCCACATGCAAAAACTCGGCAATCGCCTGGCCGATGAGGTCTTTGGTAATAAGGTGCTTTGTCAGCAAATAATCAGTGCTCGACGTGTGTCGAGCTTTGCCATACTGGATGCTTCTCAGAGCATCCTCTTTGGTAACATAGTTTCCCAAAACGAGAATTTGGATAACCTTCTCGTCATTAAATCGCATCTTTGTTTGAATTTATGCCGCACGCACTGCTTTTTGCAGCGGTTGACGAATTTTATTTGGTGACACCGTATCTTACTGTGCTGCTTTTTTAATATGTTCAATCACGTCTGAAAGCGCAGTATTGGACTTGATGAAATAATCTTTTGCGCCCAATGCCTTTGCTCGGCGCGCATCTTCTTCCTGGCTCAGATTGGAGGATACAAGAACAGGCACCTTATTTCCCATTTTTTTCAATTCTTCCAGCACGCCAAATCCATCCAGGCGCGGCATGACAAGATCAAGCACGATAGCGTTAAATGGCGATGCTGAATTTTTTACCGCTTCAACGCCCTCTACTCCATCATTTGCCACCGTCACTTCAAATCCCTCATGCTCCAGCTTCAACTTCAATGCGAGCGCAATCGCATGCTCATCTTCCACAATCAGAATTTTAACTTTATTTGGCATTCGAATTTTTTGAGTAGTATGAAAAAATTATACCATCACTTACAGATGTGGCGCAACCGCACTTCTTACCGAAGAGCAGGTGTCGGGGCACCAGCACCAAGAAGCTGTTTCATGAGCGCGACTTCCTGATCAAGTCTGAGCAATCCCGAATTAAGCACAAGGTGATAATGCGTCGGATCGCGGTAGTCAAACCTCCCGTGTTCCGAGGAAAAAAGCTCGTGCCCCATGCGCAACTCATCTTGCTCTCGCGCAACAAGCGTGGAAGTAATATGCTCAATAGTTTGGTCGACATAACGAGTGTTTCCCCGTGACCGCGCCGCGCGCACCTGCACATCCGCAGTTACAAATACTCGAAGCGCGGGCAAATCCTGACAATACACGGCCGAAAAACGCGAATCAGCAATCACACTTCCGCGCGCGATCACCTCACGCGCCTGGCGGTTGACCTCGAGGTTGTCCTCATGATTTGTCGTACGCCAATACTCTTCAAACGTAATTTCTTGAGAGGGATACAGTTTCGAATACCGTTCGCGCCACTGATCACCAATAGAATAAATCGGCCAATCAAGAATATGCGAAAGCCTCTTGGCAAGAGTGGATTTTCCGGAAGCGGGTAAGCCGGAAAGAATGATGCTGTTATATGAATGAGTCATAGTACTCACAAACAAAGCTAAGGAAAACCAGATGTTGTATTTCTATTGTAAACAAGTTTTTAACTCGGGTCTACCTACATATTTCTGCTGTCATATGCCCAATGTAACACGGCTTGTCTCTGGCGTCTGCGACAGCTCCAATCACCGGCCGGACAATTGTTTTTTATTTGAGCAATATGTCGCCTGATTGCTCGCCACCGCTTGATTTGTCGCTCGTCATCTTGGTGCCGCCTCCCCATGAAATATCTGCAATACCACTGAA
>CAYNWW010000006.1:17223-36543 GCA_964401055.1 uncultured Candidatus Saccharibacteria bacterium
AAACCAACCGCGCGGATCATCGGGATGAATCCAATCCCTTTTCCGCCAAACGGACAGTGATTGACTTGCATTGACGCCAAAAAAGTTAAGGCGCGGATCGTGTTTGCGCGAACACAACTTCGCCTTCGCAAACCAATCCTGAGGAAACTCACGCACGCAATCAGTCATGTATTTTCCCCCAAAAACGCCTAGCTCAAGCATTTCTTTGGGTGTCAGCTCGGGCTTGAAATCCGCATCAAAATTTTTTCCTTCGGGCTCGGTCAGCACGTAAGTATATCCGTGCTGCATGTTGTCATTGACGATGATTGTTTTTGGTCGCATAGTTCTTTGGAAATAACGGGAAAAATGCACTTACTCTTTCTTTATATTGAGCGAAGTCGGGATTTTCAGCCATTTTTTTCTCGAGCATTGGGATTCCGGAAACTTTTGTTATAAGTATAGTAATAGTCAAAGGTCCAACAACAGCAAGCCAGCCGTTTGAAGCAGAAAGAGCTATGAGCCAAATGCCCCACCAGAGCGTAACCTCGCCGAAATAATTCGGATGACGAGAATACGACCACAAGCCGCTCTGCATCAGCTTTCCCTGATTGGCAGGATTTTTAATAAATCGCGCCAACTGCGCATCGCCAACAACTTCAAAATAAAAACCGACAAGCCATATGACCACACCAAGCGCGTCGAGCGCGGTTAGATTTGTCTCATTGCCCCGATTGATCATCAACACAGGCAGTGCAATGGCGTACAAAAGTGCACCTTGCAACAAATATATTTGCACATAGGAACGAATGTAAAACCAACCACCCCATTCTTCCCTCCACGCACGATATCTTGAGTCCTCCGGCCTGCCTTTATTTCGCGCATAAACATGCAAAGCCAAGCGCAATCCCCACATCGTCACAAGCGCACAAACTAGAGGACCGCGCACCGTCATGGTGCCCGAAAGCGCAAAAGAAGCCCAGGCAATGAGCACAAAACCCAAACCCCACGCAACATCAGCAACATCATTTCTCTTTTTCGCAAGCGAAACGAAAAACCAGGCGTTCATGTAGCAAAGCAAAATGCCGGCGATCACAAGAAAATAACTCATCGACCCAGACCTTGAGAAATAACATAGGTCACGCTCGACACTGTTGCCGCAAGCACTGCGCCCCAAATCAAATCCACACAAGTAACCAGCAGCGGCCACTCTTTAATGGTTGCAAAATTGGTCAGGTCGTATGTTGCATATGAAATCAACCCAAACAGCGCGCCAAACAAAAGCGCGTGCGTCCAAGAATTTTTTTCTATTGCGGGTGTCACAACAAAAAGCACAAGCCCAACAACAAACAAGAGGTAAAAAATAATCGCGGCCGCCCAATTCACGTCGCTCTTCATCAAAAATCCGACTTGATTGCGATAGAAATTTTTCGCAACAAGTCCGAGCCACACCATATCAATGGCGAAAAAAATCGGAAGAGCGATTGCATAAAGTTTAATAAACATACCGGTAATTAATTTTATATTTTTGGAGCCACCATCGAGCTCGACACGAACATTTCTAATTTATCACAGGCCTCGTTTTAAAACGATACTAGCAATGCGAGCGAGAAAAGCGTCATGACGCAAAGCGTCAGCCACAAAACGATTTTTGAGATGTGGCCATTTTTATGTTCGCCCATAATATCCGCTCGACTCGACACGCGCGTAATCACAAAAATCAAAGGCACAGCCGCGATTGCGTTAAACACCGCCGAAAACACCAACGCCTTGATCGGATCAAATCCGACAAAGTTAAACAGGAGTCCCGCGAGCGTCCCCACAATAATCACCAGATAAAAACTGCGCGCCTTTTGAAATTTACGATACAATCCTTCACGCCATCCGGCCGTCTCCGCCACTGCATACGCCGAAGATCCGGCAAGTACCGGAATGCTTTGCAACCCGATTCCCACGATTCCGACAGAAAAAATCACCTTGGCCAAAAATCCCGCATTTGGAAATGTATGCACCAGCGGCTCCAGCGCCCGCGCCGCATCCGCCGCACTTACAATCGTGGTCACACCGCCGCGATTGAGCGTCACCGCCGCAACCACGATAATAAACCACGCCGCAAGATTGGAGAAAAACATTCCCGCAACCGTATCAATCCGCAGCCGCTTCAAATACGATTTTGTCAGCCGCGGCGTGCCACCCTTCGGCGACAATCGCCGAGTTGCAATTTCATCCTCCACAATATTGCTCGTGTGCCAAAAAAATAAATACGGCGAAATGGTGGTGCCAAAAATCGCCACAAACACATACAAAAATTCGTGGCTCAATTCAACGTGCGGCACAAGCGTCGCGCCCAGCACTTCAAGCCACGGCACGTTGATCAAAAACGCAGTGACAACATACGCAAACAACGCGATCGCCAGCCATTTCAGCACCTTGATATATGTGCGATACGGAATAAAAACTTCCAGCGCAATCATGACCAACGCAAACCCAATCGCGAGCAACCAAAACGGCACGCCGGGCACAATCAGCTGCGCGCTCGCGGCCATCGCCCCAATATCCGCGCCAATATTCAGCGTATTCGCGCATACCACGAGCACAACAATCGGGTACAACACTTTTTTCGGATAATGCTCCCGTACCACAGCCGCCAATCCCTTGCCCGTCACAGCGCCTATCCGCATGCACGCTTCCTGCACCGCGATCATCAGCGGCAGCGTAAACAACATCGTCCACGGAAGTTGAAATCCAAACTGCGCGCCACCCTGCGAATACGCCGCGATTCCCGACGGATCATCATCAGCAGCGCCCGTCACCACGCCCGGCCCGAGGATACGCAAAAATCGATTCAATTTTCCAAGCCGCCGCTTCATTATCTTTTGAAATCATAAATTACACTGATAAACCCGGCCTCTTTTCCGCTTCCAGCAACACCTTCTTCAAAACAGATAAATCAATATCTTCCAACTTCTTCAAGCTAATACAACTGCGACCAACCTTAACTTTTCCAAGTTCTTTTCGATATTTCTCCGCTACATATCCCCCGTCAACAATTGCACATACATATATGCTAATATACTGCTTTTGATTGGCAAGTGCGATTATCGGCCAGTCAATTATTTCTTTTTTATAATTTTTATACCGAAATTTACCATAGCCAATCATGTTGTTTGCAAAATATGGCTTAAACTTTGGCACTACTTTTTGAATAAACCCATGCAAAGCCAGCACGGCCTCTTTTCTCTCATTCGGAACAAGAGAAAGATATTCCGTTACGGTTCCCGCTTTTACCTTTTTAAACATATTCATATGCTTACTCGCCAACTATTTTATTTTTTCCATCTTTCAAGCCCGGGAATCTGGCGAGTGGCAAGCCAAGCAACAAACCCGTTCATGCCGGACTTTTTCATTTGTTCAATGCAAAACTTTTGCATTTTTTGAGGCGTATCTATTTCAGGAGGATTTAAAAAACTTCCATTCTCATAGCACATCGAGCAATATTTTTTACTCAACGATCCATCTTTTTCCGTACCTCCGCCCTTTTGATCTTTTTTGAGAGGAAATCCGCAACTTTGACAAAACTTATATGTTTTTTCCATTGATTAGTGCGTTAGTTGAACTGCTCTTTCTAAAAAAGATGAGAATTTTAGTAACTTTATTTATTCAGATAAGTGATTGTTACCTGCAAAACCGTAGCAAATAAAACCCATAAAAGATACGGGATGTTGGCATATATGATCCATGCATACGAGGGAGCGCCGGTTTCTATATGAATCTTGAGGCCAAAAGAATACAAAATAACAAGTGCCCAGATTAGCGTGGCAAGCACAAGAAGAATATCCAGGGAGGCAAAAAGATTATTCCTGAGCCCAAATTGAATGGGAGTAAAGGCAAAATTAAAAAACAAGTTGAGCGAAAAAGGAACCACTATGATCCACGGAATCTGCTTTGTAAACGCTTTATAAAACACCGTCCCAAAAGAAACAGCAATAATTGCGTACAACACGCTCCATACCAGCCCAAAGAGCCAGGTTGGCGGAGCCCACGTGGGCTTTATTAAAGCCTGATACCAAGTGTAGGTATCCATAAATTTATACGACTAGCATGTTCAACTTCAAAAGCCGGTTTTTCTCTGGCGGAGAGGGCGAGATTTGAACTCGCGAAACCCTTGCGGGTTTACTTGCTTTCCAAGCAAGCGCACTAGGCCACTATGCGACCTCTCCCAACCTATTCACCTTGCGCGGCGTCCGGCTTCTGCCCGACATCCGACGAATACGACGGCCGCCACGTCTGGGGCGCGGCGTGAGCAAGCTCGCTCGGCGCATCCAGACGCACCGCAGGCAGCTCTTGGCTCAAATACCACTCTACCACAGCTTCCACATCTTTTGCACATTCCGTCTCCATCAGGCGAGCGCGCAGCGACTTGGCGCGAGGAAATCCGGCGACGTATGCGCCAAAATGTTTGCGCATGATCAGAAAATTTTTGCGATGCTCACGCGGCTGCTCAGGGCCAAATAATTCTTCAAATAACCGCGCATGATCAAGCATTGCACGGATAATTTCTTCATACGGCAGCTGCAACTTGTGCGTGGTGCGCGAAAATGCCCACGGATTTCCAAACAGCGCGCGCCCGAGCATGGCGCCGTCCGCTCCGCTCTCTGCGACTTTGGCGCGCGCATCGTCAAGCCCAAGCACATCGCCGTTGCCGACAATCAGCGTCGACGAACCGGCCGCATCGCGAATCTCCACCGCGCGCTTCACCACATCCCAGCGCGCCGGCACATCCGACATCTCACGCTTGGTGCGCGCATGTACAGTCACCACTGCAGGCTCGGCTGCGAGCAGCGCCGGCAGCCAGGTCTCGAGCGTATTTTCCGCAAAACCGATCCGCGTCTTGACCGACACCGGCAGTTCGCCCGCGCCCGCTTTTGTGGCACGAATGATTTCCTGCGCGAGTTCGGGCGTGCGAATCAGCGCCGCACCCGCACATTGCTTGACCACGGCTTTGTCCGGACAGCCCATGTTGATATCAATCCCATCAAATCCCAATTGCTGCGCCATCTCAGCAACTCGAGTAAAATTTGCCGGCGTCGCCCCAAAAATCTGCAGCACGATCGGCCGCTCTGCAGGTGTATAGTCAAGGTTTACGCGCAGCGCCTTGCGCCCTTCGGAGCAAAGTCCATCCACTGAGGTAAATTCCGTCATCATTACGTCCGGCTTGCCATGCTGCGCGATCACGCGCCGAAAAGCCGCGTCGGTGACGTTGATCATCGGCGCTTGGACAAAAAATGGACGCGGCAACTGGAGCCAAAAATTCTTCATAAGTCGTGCTCATATCCTACGTGAATACTAGACAAAATGCAACTAACGTGCTATTATGTCAAGTTCATTCAGAGGAGGTATCAATGGTGAACTTTCAAGTACTTTACACGTTTTTCACTACAAAAGCCGAGGGTATTAAAGCTCTGGGATACGTCAAAAGCAGAGCGCGGCTTAAAAAGCTGAGTGACGGCCCCAGAGCTCAATCCCTCAAGGCAATTCGAGAAAGCGAAAAGAAAATTCTCGAAAGGTACGAAAGCGAGATTCCGATAAGCGAGGAAAACAATAAAACCATCGCTTTGGCTGAAATCTATTGAGATCTCTATCAAAAAAGCTCGAGGTTTTTTGATAATTCCCCAAGAGGAATGCTCAGAGATTTTGTCTTAAGTCTCAAGACGCTTCTCGAGGATCCTTCACTCCGACACGTCACAGAGCACCGGGCCGATTTTCTCAAGCTAAAATCGGCTGCAGGTGAAATTCCTGAGAACATTCTGGCGCTTGAAGAAAAAATCACCGCACTGTTGCCAAGACTGAGACCCGGTAAAAACACAGAGGAGATTTCTCAAGAAGTCATGAGGCTGATCGGTGAATTTCGCGCCGAAGAACTCAAAGCGATCGGCGAAACCTTCGACTCTCTGCTAAAAAGTAGAGGGCTTCCGCCACTGCCAAAAGCACTAAGTAAATAATTAACCCGAAGCTCGCCCGCACCCGCGGCGTCGAGCTTCTTTTTTTGCGCGCGCACCGGCAGGCTAACAGCGCAACGCGCGCACATTTATTTCAAAAATCCGCCCGCCTGCAGATCCCACAGTCGCCGATACAATCCGCCCTCGCGCGCAAGCAACTCGGCGTGTGTGCCCTGCTCCACCACGCGCCCGCCATCCACCACCACGATCCGATCCATTTTCATAATCGTCGACAAGCGGTGCGCGATCACGAGCACAGTTTTGCCGCGCATCAACTCACCAAACGCATCTTGGATCGCGCGCTCGGATTCGGAATCCAAACTGCTGGTGGCTTCATCAAGCACCAAAATAGGCGCCGCCGCCAACATCGCGCGCGCAATCGCCACGCGCTGGCGCTCACCGCCGGACAATTTCACTCCGCGCTCGCCCACAAACGTGTCATATCCTTCGGGCATGCGCGTTATAAATTCGTCGCAATGCGCCGCGCGCGCCGCAGCAACCACCTCATCATCCGTCGCCTCCGGCCGCGCGTACCGAATATTTTCTTTCAGCGTCCGATGAAACAACACCGGGTCTTGCGGCACCAAACTAATCTGTCGCCGCAACGAATCTTGCGTCACATGCGCAATATTTTGCCCATCAATCTCGATCCGCCCACCGCTCAGATCATAAAACCGAAACAACAATGACACGAGTGTCGACTTGCCCGCACCTGATGGTCCGACGATGCCGACTTTTTCACCCGGCTTGATATCCAGTGAAAATCCGCTCATGACCGCACGTGTTTTTGTATAGGTAAAATCCACATCGCGATACACGATCTCGCCACGCGTCACCTGCAACTCGCGTGCGCCCGGCGTATCCACCACCTCGTGCGGCGTCTCAAAAATCTCGGTCATCTCACGCGCATCCGCAATCTGCGCATACACATCGCGCACCACTCGCCCGATATCCCAAAACCGATAAAACAATTCAAACAAATACGTCTGAATCAGCGCAAAATCTCCGATCGTGATCGCGCCACGCGCCCACAATCCAACGGCCAACCGAATCACCACAAACTCGATCGCCACCATTAGCCCGGCCTGCACACCCTCGATCAATCCATCCACGTCGTATACTTTTTTCTGCATGCGAAATTGCGCCTCGGTCAACGCACGAAAATCCGCAGACTCGCGCCCGAGCGACCCGAACAATTTGATATTTGTATTATTGGTAATGGTGTCCGCCACCCGTCCGGCCACATCACTGTCGACCGCCGCAGCCACCGCTTCAAGACGCATTTTGTACACACTCGCGGCGTACATGCACACGCTATACACGACCGCCCATACCACAAGCGCCACACTCAGCACCAAGCTCCGCGACGCCAACACCACAAAAATTGAAATCACAGTCACTAGTGTCGGCATCAAACTCCAAAACACTTTCCCTTCAAGGCGCCCAAACGCAGCCGCAAACCGGTTGATTTTGCGCACAAACGAACCCACAAATCCTTTGATAAAAAATCCTTGCGAATGCCGGTGAATATACTCAAACGCCTCATTGGTCAAATCAGCGATTACGCGCGTGCCAAAAAAGTTGTCCAAAAATGTCACCGCGCGCCACAACACCAACGCGGTCAGATTGAGCGCCAACAGCTTCCAAATAATCACATAGATCTCACGTGCAAGCGCGCCTCGATCCGAGCCACCGGACGCCAACACGTTGATAATCTCTCGATACAAGAGCGCAGGCAAAATACTCTGGACGATCACCGCGCACACCAAACCAACCACCATCAACACCATGATCAATCGATGTGGCCGCATGGAGCGCCAAAACAGGCGCAACGTCTGAGTTGTGAGCGATTTCCTTTTATCCATAAGGAAAAATCATACCACAAAATCCCAATTTTTGCAAAAAGAAAAAGCCCTCCGTATCTACAGAAGGCTTCAAGCAATACCCACGCGGCCGCCGTGTAAAATGAGTTTCATTTTTTCTTCACACACCAGACAAAACGTCGTATGGCCCGCCTCTTGCGCTTTCATTCTCTTCCGCGTATGCGCCCTCAAATTTTCCGGCGTATTATCAATGCGCTGCATCAAACATCCGCCAATACCGCAATGCGGCTGCGACGAATTTCCGCCCTCATTTCCCACGTTAGTCAACCACAGAACGTGCCCCAAGTGATGCAATACCAAGGTCGCAAGACATTCATTCACGAGCTCCGCACCAAGATATGCCTTTGACGCAACAACTCCGCGCGTAGTTTGGTCTGACCACCCAAATACCCCAAAACTGTGACCATCCTGAAACAAGCACCGCAGCTCGACATCAAGAAGCACAATATCAATATGAGGCAAATGCCTATGAGTCGCGTCAAGCCCCAAAAGCGAACACAATTTAACCACATTTACGCCGTTCTCAAGCGACGCTCTCCGGAGAAAAAAGTCCAACGGCTCATGGAGTCGTCTAGCGCCCCGCCTTCCGTCAATAGGCTCAAGGCGAGGACCGATATCGCGCACCGGTAGATCTGATTCCGCCAGATTAAAATGCGCACAAAAAGTCTCAAGTGCTCGTTTGGTTGGCTCAATGTCACTCAAAGCGAAATGAGCGGGATACAAAAGGAATATGGGCATTCCCGGAAACACGTAGGTCTCCATAGCACACCTCCTATTGGAAAGCCTCTTATTCTAGCAACATCGCGAGCGCGTCGTCAACGCACGGCTACTTTTCGCTCGTTGTCTCGCCGCCCATGTTTTTCCACTCTTTAAGCCCGCCAAGATTTTCGACATGCGTAAATCCTTTGGTGCGCAAGACATCACACGCGCGACCCGCACGACCACCTGCAAGACAATAGGTATAAATCGGCTGATCTTTGGGGATTGAAGGGAGCACGCCGGCATCAAGCTGGGATACATCAATATGCATCGCCCCAGTTGCGTGCTCTATGCGCCATTCATCGTCTGTGCGCACATCAAGCAATGTAATTTTTCCTTCCGCAACCTCTTTTCGTATATCTTTCATGCTCCTTGCCTTTCCGGAAGTTAGAAATAAAATCGCATGCCATAAACTGGAAAAAATTTTCATCACGATAGTAAGCGTGAAACCACAAAAACGATTACCGCGGCAAAAAGTAGTCCGCCTAAGGACTGAAAAAAGAGACGATCTTTTCCCGTTATCCGCAATTTTGCATCAGGCAAAAACGTAGATAATTTTTGCGGCGAAAACTCAAGATGATGTCGATCACGAAGAATAGTTGCCAAACGCCCAAAAAATAAATCCATCTCACGCGCCAATGCAGTGATCGCCATATGATCCACTGATCCGAGGAGTGTCAACTTTGTTCCATCTTCCACTACGTCCAGCCCGACACGTAACATCATATTCCCCCACCCCCAGCGCGTTGGCATCACTGCGGAAATTTCTCGCTGCTCCATATTAAACGCGCGCTCTTTTGTATCATGCCCACCCAAAGCATCAAGCACCGTTCGCGACTCTTTATGCAAAAGATCCAAGCCTACACCCTTAATCAAGTAGGTCTTTGACATAGTCGGCATACCAGATAGCAATAAATTTTATTTTGAATGCTTATAGTATAACATGCCCACTCTACACATGCTATAATGCAAACAAATATTACAAATACATACATGCTTAAATCATTGCGTCGCGTAATAAAAACAAACTACAAAGCAATAGCAGGGCTTTTTTTGCTGACCACTGCAGCTGGCATTATTGGATATTTTGCGCCAGGCACACGCGATCCGATAGATTTTATTAATAGCGTGTATTCTCATTCCGGGAATTCAGCGGTTAGCGTGATCTACCTCTCAGCAGGAATCTTAGCCCTCAAAGCAACAAAAAAAACAGGGCGACTCTGGTCGGTTTGGAGATACGTAGCTTATACATTTTTACTGTTTGCCGCAAGCTCCGTTGGTGCGACAATATTTTCATTAGTACACATACAAAATGCGTTTACCGAATCAATGCCATACGTGCTTTACGTCATTTCCGCGATCTTTTTCCTTTTGGGAACAAGAAAAATGCTCAATGCAATGGGCTATGCACCCAAGCTCCTCACTTCATACGGAATCATACTCTTTTACGCCGCTCTATCGATTATTACTGGGACTATCTTCTTCACAACGGGAGAAACAATTATCAAAAATATGTATGGCTGGCTTCTTGTTTTTTATCCGGTTGCCGGATATGCTGTTGCGACCTGCTATATGGCATACTATTTCCGAAAATTAACAGGATTCATCGGTAAATCTTTTCGATTTCTCAGCTATAGCGTTGCATTTCTTACGCTTCTAAGCTTTCAAGATGTGGCCGCAATCGCATTTCGTGTGTACGATTATCAGGCTGGAATTGAAATTAAAAGCACTGAAGCAATTGCCTAGCTTGTACTTTATTTTGGATCATACATGGTGGCCGCACTCATTATACTTTACGGCGTCGGCCTTTTGAAAGAAGCGTTTATTCAAGCAAATGAAATGCCCACGACCGCGCTTCCGAAGTCACTCCAATCTCCGCATGCGGATTTGGCTCAAGTTATTATACAAAAACATTCAGCACTGATCGGCAAAGAACTCTCTGTCAAAAAAGCTCGTCTTGTTTCCAATCTGGTCATTGACTCAGAAGGTAATGTCGGCAATCTCGGAGTACGCCCCATTGATATTCAACGCCTACTGGAACACTACAGTGATTTGCTGGGATCGAGCGCAGTTGCATTTGCAATCGACGCCGCACAACCAATCATCAAACAGTACCCCGATATAGACCTTCCCGATATTATGAAATCAAAAGCATAATCTAAAAAAGAGCCATTCAAATGGCTCTTTTTTAGAGATTGAAATAACCGCACTTCTACTCAAGCCCCTCAACCATAAACACTGCGATTGTTACGATTGCTACAAAAAGCAGTAAGGAGACGTAAGCCATAGTCTTCATATCCTTCTTCAATACCACAATACCATCTTGCCCAACTTCCGCATTTTTCATGCTTTTTTCCATAAGAGTGCGAGCGATAAAACCATGCACAACGTAAATTATCATCTTGGTCCAAAACAGTGGGTTATGGGAAAATTCGCTCCACCCTGAGGAAACAAGATATAAGCCGGTTAAAAGCTGAGTGCCTACCAAAAGTGGAATCTTTTTGCCGACTAAACCGATAAGATCAAACAAATTTTTTGCCATCTGCTTGACTGACGAGGCATACGTAGCAAGAACAGTCACGCCAAGAAGAAGACCAGCATTCATAATATGAATGGCGAGAACACTCGTATGAAAAAACTCCATAAAATAAATTAATTATACGTTAATTGACAGTAGTATATAAAAAACCCATCCTCAATACAAGCCGTCATCTTTCTCCACCACGACCCCTTCTTAAGAACTTTATCAACGAATACCCCATAAAAATAAGAAAAAGTCCCAATCCGCCCCATGTTGACCATATCTGTACTTTTTTTGTTGCGCCTCCAAAAAAATAACCAAGCAGCAAAAACGATGCCGCCCAAGGAAATGCGCTGACAATATTCCAAAAATAAAATGAGCGGCTTTCCATTTTTGCCAATCCCGCAACAAATGGAATAATCGGACGAATAGGCCCCAGGAATCTTCCAAAGAAGATACTTTTTTTCCCATGTTTCTGGAAAAATCGCTTGCCTTTTTCCAGGTGGCTAAGTTTGAAAAACTTATTTTGCGCACGAAAAACCCGATTCCCCTTTGTTCCTAGATAATACCCAATAGAGTCTCCTATGATTGATCCCGCAACCGTCCACCAAAACAAACTCCCCAAGTCTAAGTAACCTTGCGCAGCAAAAAAACCGGAGAGCATCACCAAGATGGATCCCGGAATCAAAGCACCGACAAATGGCATAGCCTCGGCTATTGAAATCACAAAAACCAGTCCATAACCCAAGAGGCCAAGGCTTGCAAGCGCGGGCAAAAAAGAATCAACCAAGTGACTCATGTGTAAATTATCTCTCTTTTAAAATTGCCTGTCTACTACTTGCCAAATGAAAAAATCGGCAGTGGATAAATAAGATCATCCACTGCCGAGACGGTTGCGGCGATTCTAGCGGCCACACACCTTGATCGTCGGCATACAACCCAGCGGGTTGCATCCACAATACGCGCAAATGTCACGCTTTTGAATCAGCACGCCATTTGCCCCTATTGGGTCGGCTCCAACCGGGTGACCATTTACATTGACGATGTATGGATTCGGTCGATAGGTCAGCCAGTAGGCAAAGTGAAGCCATCCTTCGATCGTGACACGATACGGCGTATAGCACATGGTCTCGGGCGCCTCGCCCGGCGCATCCTCAGTCACATCTTGCTGGGTAGCGATGCCCGAACTCTGTGGAAATAACGGCCCAGTGAGCCGACTCATGCTGCCGCCATCACAGGCGACAAGTGCGCAGAACCCAAGCGGGGCAACCATCTTCCTGGCAACACTCGAGAACAAACCTCGCATCATCTGACTCCTCCTAAAAAGAGCTATGACTTGTGAGTTATGAGACAGAACTACTCTGTTCACTTCTCACTTGTGACCTTATCAGGCGGAGATAAAATTCTTATGAATGTTTGTTAAACTTTTGCTAAAATCTTACCGCACCTGTGGATAACTCACGTCAAAACGCTGCAAACTAAGCAAGTTGACAGGGTTACGCGGAAATACGTTATGTTCAAGCACTGAAGAAATGCTCCGATTGGAATACTAAAAATTCGTGCCGTTGCCAATCAAATTGAGTGATGACCCAACCTCATAGTATGAGAGATTGTCACCTCCATCTTTTGCCGCCTTGTTATCTTTTTTCGTAAACGCATCACTCTCAAGAATCGCGTCAATCTCAAAGACAAGTGATGGCTTTTCACTCGACACATGTGAAATATCATTTTGACAAGCATACCGAAATGCTAACTTGGTCGAGTTTGGACTGTGCGCGATGTCAATATCGTTGATAGGATCAACAGGCAGAGATGCAAGCGGTGACCCACCTGGAATTGCGCTCAAATCAACAGGAATCCAGCCCGTTCCATCAATCTCTTTTGCCGCATTGCGATACACGCAAAACCCGTCAGAAAAATTTGTTTCACTGGTCAGCGCATCGGACCCAATCAATCCTTCCGAATCCACACATGCCGGCGAAGAGATATCGACAGGATGCGCGCTGTAAAAAATACTTTTTGGCTTTTCATCTCCGTTGAAACAGCCGTTCGAAAGCGCCCCATCCAAATCCGGATTTGGCACACTGCTTACATAGAGTGTCAGAGCATCAGATATAGAATTCAAGTCTGACATGCGCCGCGTGTCACGCGTTTTTTTCAACGCTTCGACAGGGTTTACAATCACAACAATAGTCACAGATAAACCCGCAACAATCCCGATGACCGTCAATAATTCGACCAGTGAAAAGCCGCGCGATACCCGTGTCATTTTTTCATCTTTTATGGTTAGCACTCGCAAGAGAAGAATAGCAAAAAGAAACAGTGACTACAAAAATACTCAAATCAGCGCGCCCTGCTCCACAAAAACTTTCTGATTTCCTCAACCACAACGATTGAGCAGGATACAACAAGTATTATGATCCATTCTTGCAACGTAAGCGAACTCGTGTGAAACCACTTCTGCATGAGCGGATGATACACAACAAGCAGCTGTAGACTTATCACAACTCCGGTTGCTGCAACAAGATACATATTTGAAAAAGGATGCATCTGAAAGATTGATTTTACTTCATGTCGACAATTCCATGCATTAAGCCACTGGAAAACCGCCAGGGTGGTTAGAGCAATTGTCCATGCTTTCGTAAGGTCAGATTCGAAATTCAACCAAAATAACAAAAGCGCCCCAATCATCATCGGCACAGCCATACACGCCATACGAATAATCATAAGCTTATCGACCAAATATTTGGTCGGTCGTTCAAAATTTCCGCGCAACAGATTGTCTTCTTTTGGCTCCATAGCGAGTGCAACATCCAAAAAACTATCAGTTACGAAATTCAACCAAATGATTTGAATTGGCAAAAGTGGAAGTGGCAAACCGCCAAGCAACGCCCCACCGATAACAAGCGTCTCACCCAAGCTGGTGGAAAACAAATAGAGGATGACTTTATTGATCGCGTTATCGATATTTCGACCTTCTTCGATTGCCGAAACAATGCTACCGAAATTGTCATCGAGAAGAACAATGTCAGCAGCTTCTTTGGCAACTTCGGTTCCGATTTTTCCCATCGCGACGCCGAGATCGGCGGCGACAAGCGAGAGCGCATCATTGACGCCGTCGCCCGTCATGGCGACCACCTCACCACGCGATTGATAGGCTTTGACTATGCGTAATTTATGATCAGGCGTCACACGCGCAAACACAAAGACAGGTGACAGTTGAGCGGCAAGCGCCTCGTCCGAAAGACGATCGAGTTCAGCGCCCGACATCACAATATCGCCTCGCTCAGACTTGTAGATGCCGGCTTCCGTCGCGATGGCACGCGCAGTTTTCTCATGGTCACCGGTAATCATGACAACACGTACACCCGCCTCATGCGCGCGAGCAAGCGCTTGCGGAACTTCCGGACGCAACGCATCTTTAATGCCGACACAACCTACGAAACGAAAACCACCCTCTTCAACTTCCACGCGTCCAACCGCGTCAGAATGATATGGACGAATAGCAAACCCAAGCACGCGCAAGCCATGTGAAGAAAAATCGTGAAACGCGGATTCGGCAGCCGATTTCACGTTTATAGAATTTTCAACTGTTTCGGAGGAAAAATTACAAAGCCGCAACACAACTTCAGGCGCGCCTATAACAATCAAAACACGCCGCCCGTCGATCTCGCACACTACAGCGCGATACGCGGATTTGTAATCAAAAGGCAATTCGGCAAGTGTTCGAATAGTATTTTTACCGATATATGAAACCAACTTCTCGCCCAACACAAACAGCGCCGCGTCAGTCGGATCACCGAATGCCGTCCACAATTGAGTTTCTTGCACAAGCGCAACTCTTGCATGAACACCGATCAGCATCATTCGAGCAAGTTGCAAAAAATCGGCTCGAGCGGAAATGTCCGCTGGCGCAATTGTGCGGCCATTCACCATAACATCACCTCGAGGTTCGTATCCTACACCGCCGATCTCAAAAACCTCACCGCCTGCATACATGCGCTGCGCCACCATCTCATTTTTTGTAATAGTGCCGGTTTTATCGACCAAAATTACGCGCGCCTGCCCCAACGACTCAACTGCCTGCAGACGCTTGACCAACGCGTGCCGTTTGGACATCCGCCACACGCCGGTCGCAAGCACAAGCGTCATCACAATCGGCAAGCCCTCGGGAATAATCGAAACCGCAAGCGCTACGACGGTTCCAAACATATCGCGCAATGAAATTCCTAGCAAAATTCCGGCGACAAAAAATACTGCGCAAATAGTCACAACGATCACAACAAGAGCTCGCGACAACGAGCGAATATTTTCTTGAAGTGGAATCTCTGAATCAATCGTCAAAATTTTCGAAGAAATTTTCCCGATCTTCGTGTTGGCACCAGTTGCAACAATAACCGCGCGACCATTTCCACCAACTACATGCGTGCCTTTAAAAATCATCGAACGCTCACCCTCACCTGAAATCTTATCGATCGGCTCCGACTCGCCTGTCAACGCCGCCTCAGCCACGCGCAGATGATTGGAAAATATAACTCGCGCATCAGCTGCTATTTTTTGACCTTCATCAAGCAAGAGCAAATCACCGGGCACAACTTCCTCATCCGAAATCACGAGCTCGCGTCCATCTCGAATAACCGTCGCCTCAGTCTGAACCATTTTCTTCAATGCGAGTAATGTATTTTGCGCTTTGCCTTCTTGTAGTGCACCAACAAGCGAATTAAAAAACAACACAAACAAGATAATGGAAGCGTCAATTGCTTCGCCCAAGAAAAAAAGCGCCAAGCTTGCCGCAGCAAGGAGGTAAATGAGCGGGCTACGGAATTGACGAACAAAAATCTTGAAAGCGGAGTCCTGCTTGCCGGTCGGCAATGCATTTCGTCCGTAGGACGCAAGTCGCAAAGCTGCTTCACTTGAGCTCAAGCCGGATTCTTGCATCAATGTTGGTTATTATTTTAGTTCAACAATCTACTTCATTGTACCACTAAAGTAGCCGTGATTGATGTGCGCGTCAAAATTAAAACGAAATTCCGGCGCGTCGAAAAAATTCTGTGCGTACATCCCATTAAGCTTTTCACGAACGCGAACAAAATGTGACAATAAAAATTCACGCGCTCGCGGCGCATCAACATCGGCGAGCAGACTTTTCACTTTTTCATCAACGCGAATCATTTGGCGCACGCCCAACTCTTTCGAAATCACAGATTCAATTTTGCGCGCGACAATACCGTCGGCATGCGCAATAAACAACGACGCCCAGGATCCTTGCTCGAGCACGCGCCGCTCTTTTCGCCATTCCGACGCGACGCCCACTTTCAAAAGCGAGAAGCCAAACAAATTCAAATACACAATGTGCGGCGTGTCGGTTAAATATTTCATGGCACGGATCGCGTCGGTTGAAAATCCGGTAAACGTAAAATACGACACTTCGCGCTTCTGGCAATTCAGACATTCCGGACTCAACACATCACGAAGCACTTCGCCAAATGGACAATTCGTACGCCCGCTCAAGCGTCGCGATATCAAACTTTTTCATTTGCAAAAATGCCTGCGTCACACGCGCAATCTGTTCCTTGGTACCGCTCGACATCATCTCACCCATGCGCGTCGGCACGATCTGCCACGATACGCCAAATTTATCTTTCAACCATCCACACTGTTCAGACTCAGGCACGGCCGACAGTGCCTCCCAATAGCGATCGATTTCTTCTTGCGTCTCGCAATTCACGATCAAAGAGATCGCTTCGTTGAATGTAAACTGGTGCGGCCCCGAACTGTCCATTGCCATAAAATGCTGGCCGGCCAACGTAAATTCTGAATGCTTGATAAACTCTGCCTTATCGCCCTCACCAGCCGCATATGGCACCATCGCCTCCACGCTCGACTGCGAAAAAATCTTGGTGTACATCTCAACCGCCTCGCGCGTCTTGCCCGCCACGCCTTGCGTAAACATGAGCAGCGGGGTGATTTTTTGCGGCATGTTATGGAAATCGCTCCATGACAATTGCCACGTCAACCCATACCGGTCGCGCACCCAACCATATTTATGCGCCCACGGATATTGCTGAAACGGCATGAGAGCCTCGCCGCCATCGATCAATTTATTCCAAGCCGCGGTGATCTCGGCTTCAGTATCAAACACCGTAAACATCGAAATCGATGGGTTTATCTTAAACACCGGTCCGGCACTAATCGCCATAAAATCCTGACCCGCCAACGTAAACGTCACAATATCCGTATCACCCGACGGCGTCGGAGTACCCGGAATCGTCGTCACATTGTTGACCGTGGACTGCGGAAACAGTGTCGCATAAAACGCGGTTGCCTCACGCGCCTCTTTATCAAACCACAAGTGAGGGACGATTTTTTGCATATATATATTTTAAAAGATGAAACGCACAACCCATATGTAAAAGTATATCAACAAACCGCACAAAATAGCGATAATGCACGATTTTACATGCGCGAACAAAATCATGTACAGTGACAAGGCAAATGCATGGAGGAAATGCTATGTTGCAGAAAATACGGCAATTACCGGCCTTGGCGACTGCACTTTGTTCAGGAGTTTTTGCCGGAATAGGCATAGTGATGATGCCCTATTCAGGAATTGCGCTCATCCTAAAAGTTGCCTATATCTTCACACTCTCAATACAATATACTCTCTTCATAATCGCAGTTATATGCGGCAGCATAGTTGGCGGCTATGTCGGCAGACTCTGCGTGGATATATTGTTTTACTGCGGAGGGAAACAAATCAAAAGGAGCACCTTTAACACGCTGGTCATCATTGGAGCACTTGGAGTCGGCGCAGAATTAATTGTCCAAGGCTACACATCAAATCAGTGGACCATTGGTCACACTATCACAATACTTGTCATACAGATGCTCAGCGTAATTGGATGGCTTGCTGCCCGAAATGAAGTAAAAATGCTCGCAGCACAGGAACAGGCGCTCGAATAAAATCGGGCGCTTCTTTTTTTATAATCAACGAGAAGCTTGCTATAAAAAAGCACCAACAGGTTGGTGCTTTTCTAACTACCATTCGTATGATTCAAAATTACAACACCAGACTTTCCCCTTTTGAATCAAAACCTGGTCCAGTTTTTCATTGATTGTCATGGGATATGTACCGTCGGGAATATTCATCGGCACTCCCGGCTTTTCCGGATTTTCCGAAAATCCGTGCACAACTATCAATTGCCGCTGAATCTCTTGAATGTAACCTCCGTACCAACTACCATACTCTTTTATCGCTCGAGCATTTTCCGTCAGAGTTTTATGCACCACAGCTCGAGGGTCTTTCGCCTCATCATAAAGAGCCTTCGATATCCACGCGCCTCCGTTCACGCGTGATTGATGCAGCCTTGCTTCATCGGCGCAGTCATCATCCACATAGACGCCGTCACCTGATATAAGAACCCCTCGCCCGCACCCGATAAAGATTGCGATGCATTCAGTTCCGTCGAACAGGACCACTGCATCGCCGATCTGTCCCTTTGGATCATCGCCCCACATGAAATGACCAGGATGAGCCTCGCGAATTTCGCTCGGCTCACCGAAATGCATGCCCATGCTTCCGATTTCTCTCATTCGGATCCTCCTTTTCTTGCAGTTTGCTTGAACCCACCTATGGCTCAGATATAGCTGAACTCGAATACGTATATAGCCAACTACATACGATTATATACGAATGTATACGTAAACTAAAATCGACCTAGCCGTGCAGAATAATCTTCTGCAAAAACTCCGCATCCTCTTTATAATGAAACCGCCCAAGCGCCTCGTCAACCGGCAACCATTGATACGTTTCATGAGTCTTTTTTGCATGCACAAAATCACGAACTTCTACCGCAAACAGCGTAATCGTCTTCCATACGCGCTCGCCCGTGTCTACATTCAACGCTTCGCGTTCGATCGCGCCCAATTTTTCCTTGAGCACAATATCCGTCAACCCCACCTCTTCGCCGATCTCTCGTACGGCCGCCTGTTCCACAGTCTCACCCGACTCGATCCGCCCCTTGGGAAATCCAAACGTCACGCGACCATCATACTCGCGATACTCCACGAGCAGGACGCATGTCTTATCCGCAATTTTTTTAAAAATAACTCCGCCCGCGGAAAATTCTTTTTTCATGATTGGTTATAGAATTGGCGGAATAATTCCAGCAAACTCCTTCGC
>CAYNWW010000006.1:36553-58089 GCA_964401055.1 uncultured Candidatus Saccharibacteria bacterium
GAAATGCATGCCCATGCTTCCGATTTCTCTCATTCAAAACCTCCTTAGGTTCGCTCGACAATCCTCCTCAAAAACTCCGCATCTTCTTTATAATGAAACCGTTCGAGCGCTTCGTCAACCGGCAGCCATTGATAGGTTTCATGCGTGTCGCGCTCGACGGAAAATTCTTTTTTCATGATTGGTTATAAAATTGGCGGAATAATTCCAGCAAACTCCTTCGCGTGTTGCGCCGCGCGCTCTTCGAGCAAAGCCTCCGAGCTCATCGGCTCGTTGTCCCAATCTCCGCTATATTGACGAATAAAGACCGCGTCGCCGGTTGCCTTCAAATCCTTCACCACTGGCCGAACCGTTTTCAACAGAGAAAGCGCTTCGTACCTCACCGATTCAGGATCCCACCCCTCTTCAGGATCAAACACGGAGCTTTTCACAATTTTATCAATCAAGTCGCGTGACAAATTTTCATACAGGCGTATCCATTCACTCTTCGTCGGAATGGTAGCGCCCGCATATCTTGATTTTTCACAGGTCAATCCGGCTCCATCCACAATCCCGGCCAAAACCGTCTCTTCCAACTTCGCGCTTTCAAAATCATCCACCATCACAGATCCATAAAACAAATCGATCAACTTCAGATTTGCGCGCAGCTTTTCTTTGTCAAATGCAGAAGCAGTTCCCAGATAATAATGAGCCGCCCCGCGCTCGTACAAATCCTCCTGACGACCACTCAACACTGGACCGCGCTCATACGCATCAACCTGTTCTTTCGTCAGTCCGAGTTCCAATTTGAGATTGCTACTTCGCTCCCAAAACTTTTTCCATGCCGTTTCCTTGAATTTCTTCACCTCCTCGATTGTTTCCCAGTCGAGCTGATCATGCGGCGTTCCGTCTTGCGTCGGCGGAAAAAATCCTTTTGGTAACAGCCAATGCATGCACATGTAATCCCACTTATCTTCATCACTCCAATGCACTTTATTTCCAAATTTATCCACGCCCTCACTCTCCCACCATCCAACTCCGGGAATATAAAAACCTCTCTCATCAAAATAACGGAAACTTTCGTGGTACTTGTTGTTAATCTCCGCCTCTCGCTCCACCGCAAAACGAGAAGTCTCCTCTTCATATCTTAGTTCGTAGACCGCTATTTTTTCTTGATCCGGATTGCTCAACGCATACGCGGCACGCACGGCAAGAATATCATCCTTAAAATTTTTCCATTGCGCATCCGCACGGCTTGGACTGAATGAATAATAGTTAATATCAAGGCTCATAAAGATGATTTTTGAATTAGCATAAAAAACTATTTCACCGACTCCACCAACTCCTTCAGCTCCGGATTTTTCGCAACAACGGGCAAAAGAGCGACTTGGGCAAAATCACCGGCTGCATCACCAAGCAACTCCTTGTAGCTTTTTACAATGGCGCGAGTCGAGCTCAAAAAGAAATCCTTACTGATGTCTTCCGGAATTTTCAAATCACCGGCCGCCGACACCTCAATCACATTGACATCGCGAATATGATACAGCGCCACATCTTTTCCAACGAGCTGAATAAATTTCAAAATGATCGCCTGAATCGCCTGCGCATATGGACTACTAAACGTTGTACGCTCCTGTGTCTCGGCATATGCTCGCTGAATATCAAGGCTGGCGCGATCCGCCGCATACAGCAAAAGAACAAATCCTGTCATTAAAGGAAAGACGCTCATGTGGAGCGTGAGGTACCAAAAATTATATAAATTGCTTGTTGTCGAAATAAACCCAAACACAATCTCCTGAAGGCTTGCCGCACTAATAACCGTCAAAGCAACAATCAAACGCCGCTGAGTCCGCTGCAGATTGCCTGTGACACCTTTTGCACCGCGAGACAAATGAAATGTAGCAATAGACGCAAGCGACACCATTGTTGTAGACATAAATATAGTCACAATATCAACGGCTGGGTGGTAAAATTGCGAAATGATTGCAACCAAAAGATTTGAAGCAATTACAGTCAATGCAACTTCGCGGAGATTACGACTTCGACGATCTTGACTAAAAAGTTTTAAAAATTTCTGCGAAGATATAATTCCTAAAATTGGAAATATTGCATAGCTGATATAGAGAAGCTGCAAAATATCATCCAAATTTACCCCCAGAAAACCAACAACAATCGAAACGATATTTGTCATATTTTGAAACAGCAGACCAATGCCGACATATTTCCACACAATCCAAAATTTTCCCTTGAGCCGAATGAGCGAAACAGCACAAAGACAAACCGCAAAACTGCAAGCCGCAAAACCGGCATACAAAGCATTCTGCATTCTTTCGTCAAACGAAACATTGGGGAAAGATCCCCACGTATCGCCTGCAAAAAAAGACGAGTAGATTGCGGATGCAACCATGACCAAGAGCACAAATGCAATTGAAGGGAAAAATAACGAGTAGCCTCTTTTTTGTTTTTTCACTGATGTAAATTAGTACTAGTTTCGATTCTGTAAAATATGTATATATCACTCCTATTCTACCTTCTCAGCACTCCTACATCAAACCACACACCGCCGCGGAATTTCTTGTCATATGCAAAAAAGTGAATGGTCTTCAGATAACCTTTCAGCGTAAATCCACGAATTTGTGGACCCCCATTATCTCCTCCGCCTGTAATAATATCCGCCTTGTCATCACCATCAATATCCTTTGCGCGCACCCACGCACCGGTGTTTGAATCTTTTGCATATGCGCGAAAGGTAGAAACAGCTGTCTTTTCTTTATTGTAGCGATACACTTTAACCCAACCCTCTTCTCTTGTATCCAGCTGCGCTCCTACGATCTCTACTTTGCCGTCCCTATCAATGTCACCGGCTGTCACTGAAATGCCTGAGCGAGATTGCGGAGAAAATGCATTGTATTGAATTGGCTTGAGAGACGCGCCTTTATTGGTTCCGGTGATTGGCGTAGAGCCAATATCATAAATGCGAATTCTAGTGGATCCGGTGGGACCCGCCCCCACAATCGCCTCGGCCCTACCATCACCATCAATATCGCCGAAAGAAATAGTGGCGCCATTACCAAAATCTCCAAATGCATTCCAGGAAGCAAGCACTTCTTGCTTGCCGCCAAACCGCATAACTTTGCACAAAGCCTTGCCTCTACTTGCTTTGCATGCACCAATCTCATTTGCCCCATCACCATCAACGTCTCCCACAGCGACCGTGATGCCACCGTCAAATGCTTTTTCAAATGGATAGATATCAGAACCCACGCGTTCGCCGGTAGGACGAAAAACGCGAATACTTTGCGCGCCGGTCTTCCCACGCTCTTTGCCTGTCCCCTGTCCTATGACGATTTCGTTTGCGCCATCGCCGTCCACATCGCCTATAGCAAGATAGCCACCACCCTCATATGCTTTATCAAATGCATAAAAATTTCCAAGGCCCGAAACCTGAGCTCCATAACGCGTAAATACTCGAACCAAAGGGCCCACATGCACCGTGCTTTGTGGTGCACGCGGACCGGGGATCGTGGCAATATACGGGCGCGAAGGCTCTACCCGAAATGAAATCGAACGCGTATTATTTTCAGAATTCGGATCAGACTTGTCAGAAACAAGTGATCCCGTAGTGCTTGTGACTACCGTCGAACCAGATCCTTTTTTCACGCGGGCGGTTATTAAAATACTAGCCTGCTGTGCATTTCCAAGGGCACCAATTGTCCAGTGACCGGTCGCCATATCAAAGCTTCCCTGGGAAGCGCTCACTTGTTCATACACAACTGCATCCGACGCCTGATCATCAAGCGCGACGCTGCGGGCAGAATCAGGCCCATTGTTCTGAACAGTAATCGTATACACAACCACATCGCCTTCCTTCGGCAACGCATTGCTGACATCATGACGCACAATTGCAAGATCCGACTCGCCGTTGGCAATCGAAATCTGAAGTGTTGCATGATTATCAGAATCATTCGCCTCATCAATGTCAGAAAAAAGATTGCTAATAGCAATGATAGGTGTTTTTCCGCCAGTACCATAGTTTACGGCCAGATGAACCGTGAGCGTTTCGCTGGTGCCGGCAGCAACACTACCAATGCTCCACACGGTAGTTGCGGAATCATAGGCGCCTCGTGATGCGCTCGCAGAGTCAAAAGAAAATTCTGACGGAAGAGATGCAAGCACTTGCACCCCAGGGGCATCGTCCGGACCATCGTTCTTTACTGAAAAACTGTATACAACCGATTGCTGTTCGCGAGGATTTTGAGTATCAGCATGCACCCCCACGATTTGCAAATTTGCTTCATAGATACGAATGCTTACACTTGCTGAGTTGTTTCCAGACACATCATCATCAATGTCTGACGTAATAATTCCCGTCGCGTTTGTCACTGTTGCACTTCCCACGTCAGCATTAACTTGAGCGTAAATTTCCAGTACAGCGCGCGTGCCGTTGGCAAGGGTTCCTATAGACCAGATACCGCTGCCGGAATCATAAGAACCAACATCTTGCGCGGACGATTTATAGGTGAGTCCGACAGGCAACACATCGGTAAGCTGTGTGTTCGGCGCATTATCGGGGCCATTATTTTGGACTGTAATTGTATAAACAATAGACTGGCCTTCTTTCGGCGTTTCGTCCGTCACAGTTTTACTCACAACCGCCAATTCAGCTTGAGCAACAAAAATATCCGCGCTTGTAATATTGTTTCCACTCGTATTATCGTCAATATCCGAAACAATCGGCCCAGCCGTATTACTTATTGTTTGCTTTCCAATAGCTGAATCAACTGTTGCATGAATTGCAAGCGTGACACTTGCCCCATCAGCAAGCGCTCCGATACTCCACAAGCCACTGATCGAATTATATGTGCCCTGAGAAGGAGAAGACGAGACGAATGTGAGGTGATTAGGGACAGAATCAGAAATAAGAACGCTGGGGGCGTCATCCGGACCGCTATTGTGAGCCGTAAGCGTAAACACTATTTCGTCGCCTTGCCGCGGATTTGTGTGATTCACTGACAAACTCACAGATAAATCAGCCTCGTAAACACGAACATTGACCGAAGACGAATTATTTGAAGTGTCCGGATCACCAATTTCCGACGAAAATGTTGCGGTATGTGTAATAGTTGAGGAGGGAATGCCCGAATTAACAGTTGCCCGAATAACAATGGTCGCAGTCGCATTTAAGGCAAGTGTCCCGACGCTCCAAACTCCAGTGCCGGGTGTATAAGAACCCTGCGAGGGCGTAGACGACACATACGTCAAACTCGTCGGCAATGTATTTGTAACAGAAGCTGCGGTTGCCGAGCTTGACCCTGCGTTTTTGATTGCAATTGTGTACGCAACCGTGGCGCCCTGGCGAGGCGCGGCATTGTCTACGGTAAAACTAGTAATTTGCATGTCTGCCGATGTTACCTGCGCCTGAGCTCCGCACGCAGAAAACTCCGAAGTATTATTCGAGGCGTCTCTTGCAGTTGCAGTAATAAACTTACCCACTGCCACCTGAGGAGAGAGGTCTACAGTAAATGAACCATCGCCGCTTTCATTTGTAGTAACACTTGTAGTAGTGAGGTAAACCTCACCTTCACCATTTCCCGAGAGGTCACATGCAGTATTCGAAAAAAATTCAATCGAAAAAACAGATGAGGCCGTGCTAACGAGCGTGCCTGTGATATGAGTTACTGTCGCATCATTTGTTGCTGCAGATATGACTGGAAAATTTTGAAGATTATTGGATCCCGTGTCGGAATCAAGCGCATCATTTGCCGTAACACCCGCGGTTCCCAAATCAATCCCCAACCCCGTATTGGCAGAAATAGTATTTCCGGAAATTTTATTATCAACTGAGCCTGACGCAGCTATTGCTATGCCTCCCGCACCATTGTTTACGGTAATATTCGCTTCTCGCGTGCCGGTGCCGCCTATAATATTGCTGCCTCCCGCAGAACTCGTAATAAAAATTCCGTGCTGACTGTTTCCGAGGGTTTCAGTTCCAGCCGTACCGGTTCCTATTTTATTATTTTGAATGGTGTTTCCGCTTGCCGATGCCAATGCTATATATATGCCCTCAGATGTATTACCCGAAATTATATTTGTTGCGCCCACAGTAGTTCCGCCGATGAGCGTGCTTGTGGTGCCGCTCAGATTGATTCCATAGAGCCCGTTGGACACAGACGCCGTACCTGCTGCATTCAACCCTACAATATTTCCCTGGACGACCCGTGTTCCCGCGCCGTTACTATTGATGACAGAAATTCCCGAGCTTGTGTTTCCGGACACAACATTTCCTTCGCCCGCGCCAGTTCCGCCTAGAGTGATGCTGCTTACACCGTCAGCGCTAATGCCATTAGCTCCGTTTGCTATTGCCGATGTTCCAGCAGCATTTAGCCCAATATAATTTCCCTGAATAGTAAATGTTCCCGTCGCTGAACTAAAATAAATACCCCCTCCGGTATTTCCGGATATAATATTTCGTGCGCTAGATGTGTTGCCGCCAATTTGGCCGGTTATGGATCCCTGTATCAATATTCCTTTTTGCGTATTAGCAATTGCAGATGTTCCAGTTGCGTTCGTGCCAATATAGTTTCCCTGAACGGTTGCACTGCCGGCAGCAGAACCGGATAGCCCAATTCCAGTGGCGTTTGCTGAGATCACATTTCCCTCACCATCGCCCGTTCCGCCGATTTTCACCGAATTTGTGGCACCTGATGTAGCCACATCAACACCATAGGAGCTGCCCGAGAGACCAGCGGTTCCGGCCGCATTTGTGCCAATATAATTTCCCTGAATAGTTATGTTCGTAGATCCTGAAACAAAAATTCGATCCCCATTTGAATTCGCAATGACGTTTCTTTTGCCAGCCGTATTTCCACCAATTGTTGTATTTGAAATACTCGTCAATGAAATACCCCCGGACGTTAGCTTGGCGGTTCCGGCCGCATTTGTGCCGATGTAATTTCCTTGGATCGCCGCACCCGAAATACCTCCTCCAAACAACCTGATTGCGGCCGATGACGACCCTGTTGCTATAACATTTCGATATTGCGAGCCATCACCGCCGATGGTATTGCTTGTACCGCCGCCCACGTCTATGCCTATACCCATTGTTCCAAGCGCGCCGGTTCCTGCTGCATTAACGCCGATATAATTATTCTGAATCGTATTCGATCCGGCAGCAATATAAATCATTGTCTTGGAAGTTCCGGCTCCGCCAAAAACATTTCTCCCAGTCGCCGTCGCCGCACCGATTGTATTACCGCTCCCCGAAGTAAAACTTATTCCCTGAGCGATGGCATTCAACCCGGTATTAGCGCTCGCTGTATCTCCGGCCGCATTGGAGCCGATATAGTTTGTGTCAAAAAACGAGTTACTTGGACTACCACTTATGGCAGCTCCGTTAAATCTATTTATGATAAGACCGCGCACAGTAACTCCAGAAACAGACGCAATAGTCAATCCGTGTCCGGTCGGAAGGCTTGCTCCGCTTAATTCAATAAGGGGCGCGCTGGTAAAGCCTGGCTGGGATGTGCCATCAATAATCATGACGCTCGATATTGTCTCCATTTGAGTAGTTGGAGAAATCGTCTGCAATCCCCCGGCTCCAATGTTGAAGTTGATTGTATCAGTTCCCGAAAGCACATTTGCTTGATGGATAGCCGCACGAAGAGTGCAACTGCCGGTACCGTCATTACAAATACTGTCTGCAGTATTTGAGTCGTCGCCGTCGCCCGTTGAATTCACCACAAATGTAGCGGCATACGCAATTGGAATTCCCAAAAATGTCGCGAATAAAGCCAGTCCAAAACCTACAAAAAGAAAAAATGTAATGAAACGATGATACATACGCAGGTAGTGTTCTGATTTTTCTTTCGCTCTTATTCCAATAATTTCTTTTGCCCTTCTTGAGTCGCCACCTCAAGAATCGTATTAGTTACATCATTAATTTGATTTCCTGCAGCATGCTGAGCTTGATATGAGGCCCTGTAGTCACCATTCGCATAAAAATCCACAATGCTTCGCATATGCTTTGCGTATTCAACAAAGAGTGGTTGGACCGATTCGCGCGACAAACCCGGATTTTGCTCTAAAAAAAAGTTTGTGGTCGCGGCAACGTAATCGTCCAGATTCTTTCCTGCCTTTTTTTGATCCTCTGGTTTGGTGTTTTTTACCGCAAGCGCATAAGAGATGAAGAACGTATTATTCGCTCGCAATATTGCCAAAAATTTATCCTGGACGCCTTTGTTATAAACTTCACCAACAGCATCAACAAGAATAGTTGAATTTTCGTCCAGTTGCTTAAGAGCTGCATCTCTATCAGGCCTTTCATCATAAACGCTTCTCATTGCGGCAGCAATTAGGTCAACGTGCTCCCGCTCAAGAGTATTCAAGCGCACCCTCAAATCCACGGAAGTATTTTTTGAAAGTAGCTTAGGCTCTCCAGGGGTTAACTTTTTTATACAAGAGACGCTGACAACAAAAAAATAATAGTAATAAGAATACCAAGTGCATACGCACGAGCAGAATTTATTTTTTTCATATTTGTGTAAGTACCTAACCACATGATACGCTGCTTGCGAAAAACTCACAATTGATGCACACACACTTGAGCTGGTGCGCTCGAGAGGACTTGAACCTCTGATCTTCGCCTTCGGAGGGCGACGCTTTATCCGCTAAGCTACGAGCGCATGCACATCAGACGCCCGCCTCATCATCCGCCAATTTCACGACAAAATCAAGGAATACTATGAAGTGCGCCTCTTCATTATTGAAGAGGCGCACCACAAATACAACATCAAGCACATCTATTCAACACCAACAAGTGAGCCGATCAGCCGCAGTGATGTTCCAAGTTCAAAAATATTATCATCATCACCACCATCCTTTGCCGCTTTGTTGTCTATCTTGGTAAATGCATCACTTTCTAATACGACATTGATCTCAAACACATAAGAAGACTTGCCGGTCCCCGACACATCGTTCTGACAAGCATATCGATACACAGGGTCGGTCGAACTTGGGCTAAGCAAGTTACTTATGGTATTGATTGGATCCACTGGCAACGCTGATATCGGTGAACCACCGGGCATAGACGCAAGATCAACTGGAATCCAGCCATTGCCGTCGATGCTTTTATTTTCGGGTCGATACAAACAAAACTCATCAGGCCAACGGGAACTATTGGTATACGCATCGCTTCCAATAAATCCACCTGGATCAGTACACACATCGGGAGCGGGCGGTGGCGGAGGTGGGGGTGGAGCGGCCTCCACAACAATTGATGGACTGATTATTTTTGCAACATCATTCTCGCCGTCAGCCGAAAAAACTGCAGTGAGGTCTGGTCGAGATCCCAAAGTTGCCGTTTCACTCACGCTAAAATTAATTATTGCCGTCTTCTCATTTTCTACGCCAAGTGTTCCAAGCGTCCATACGCCCGTATTCCTGTCAAACGTCGTTCCAGGGGATTTTGTTACCGAGGTATAAGTAAAACCATCAAACAGCTGAGGATACTGCCAAGGAGTAATCACAAGCTGCGCGTTAGTCGCAGAATCAGGCCCGTGATTAATTACATGGACTTGTATGGAAATCGGACTCCCTTGAAAAACCGTTGTACTTGGGAAAAAACTAATTATTTCCAAATTTGATGCGGCGCGCACATCACTTGGTTTCCAAAATACCAAAGACATCAGGGCAACAATTGCAATAACACACATACCCACGATTCGATGCCGCATACCCTATTCCCCCTTTAGGCTATAAAATATTCTTTTATCTTCATTTTCTTTGTTAAAGCAGCCGCTAATCGGATTGCCTGGACCAAAATTTGGTCCGTCCAGATCAGGATTTTTACTCGTGGTGACATAATACGTCAATGCACGCGTAACAGACTCGGCATCAGAAAGTCGCTGAGTATCCCGAGTTTTTTTGAGTAACTCCACCGGATTCACCACGATAATAATAACGATTGCCAAGATTGCCAAGATTCCAAGCACAATCAAGAGCTCAATCAACGTAAAACCACTTCTATTTGCAGATACATTTTGTTGTTGCATGTTTTTTGTATTGCTAAGAATATGTATATGATATCAAAAGCTGGACAAAAATGAAATATGGGAATATACTAGCATGTTGTCACTTTGCTTAAGACAAGCTCACAAGGAGGAACGATCAATGTCATGGGGAGAATTTTTTGAATGGGTGTCGCAAACACTCATCTTTTTTCTCGGGCCGCTTTCGCTATACATGGTGACAAACAAAAACAAATGGGGTAATGTCGTCGGACTTTCACTTCAACCATTCTGGATTTATACATCGATTTACAATAGACAGCCTGGCGTGTTTTGCGTGACAATCATTTGTACAGGCATCTGGCTCAATGGCGTGCGCCAATGGTTTTTTGTCCCCGTGCCGGAAAAATCATGCGGGCAAGCAGTCCCAACACAAGCAGCTCAAGCCTAAAACGAGAGCTGCTTTTTTATTTTATTCCAGCGTTGTCTTGCAGGAGAGGCGTCAACGGGCAACGCGCATGATCATGCCTCCGCGCCACACAATATTCGCGACCATACTCAATCAACCGATAGGTAAACACAAACCATTCTTCTCTCGGTAACAGCCGCATCAAATCTTGCTCTATCTTTTCCGGCATCTTCGCTCGCGTCAAACCCAACACCTGCGCCAACCGCCCCACATGAGTATCCACAGCAATACCATCAATAACTCCATACGCATTGCCCAGCACCACATTTGCGGTTTTACGCGCCACGCCCGGGAGTTCAAGCAATTCCCCCATCGTGCGCGGCACCTCGCCGCCAAACCGCTCGCTCACCATCCGCGCAGCGGCCAAAATATTACGCGCTTTATTTCGATAAAAGCCAGTAGAAAAAATATCGCGCTCAAAATCAGACGCACGAGCATGTACATAATCCACAAGCTGCGGATACCTTGCAAACAGTGCCGGCGTCACCTTGTTGACCTGCGCATCCGTGCACTGCGCAGACAGCTGGACAGCCACGACAAGTTCCCATGGATTGGAATAATTCAATACACACCGCGCCCGCGGATACATCTTTTGCAATTCGCAATTCACCAATTCCGCGCGCTCACGTCGCGCCGCCAAATCCATAATCACTAATGTCTAGGCCTTCCGAGGAATCACAATTTGTGGATATTTTGTTTGAAACTTTTTTGTAATGTCTTCAACAAAATCATACGATGCATCGCCAAGCAATTCAGAATATTCAGACATCAAAAACTCGACATCCTTTTGGTCAACATCAAGACTATTTACCTTTCCACTTGCGTCAACATTCATATTGCCGCGCGCCGAAGCTTTTGCAACTGCCAATTCGGGACCGATCAGCTCGGCATGTTTTTGGATAATTGCTTGAGCAAATGCAGCATACGGCGGCATCAACGTTTCAGCTATTTCAAATTCAGCATCAGATTGAAGTGCGGCGCGAACAGTGAATAGCGAATAGACAAGCACAGCTCCACTCAAAATATTTGCAATACCGTAGGCGGACAAATTTTGAGAGATCCAGCTATCAAATCCAATAATGCTATACAGCCATGCAAAAAAAGCAACTGAGGTGCCAATCACCATATCAATGCCAAACCAACGCAATGCATGGTGCAAAGTACCACCGATGAGATTGCGATTTTTTACCATATATGCCGCAGGAACTCCAAACCCACACAACGTTATAGAGGCGATTGCCACAGCAGGAAAGCCATCCACGCTATGTATGTTGATATGAAAAGCCTGAATGATAATAAACTGTAACAAGACTTCGCATACCAGAAAGACAAAAAATCCGCGCTTGGTCAAGAAAAAACTTTTTACGCCAAACAAGGAAAGAAACTTTTTCGAACCGACAAAAAATAATACCGCACTCAGCATATAAAAAGGAAGGAAGATAAGAGAGATATACTGCGTCACAAAACCGCTAAATGCAAACAAAAGTGTAAGTAAATTCGCCACCGCAAGCAAAAGCATGGTAAGTGAGACATATCGCCAAATCGTCCAAATCGTACCTTTGCGTTTCACTATTTGAAGCGTACTAATACCACCTTGAATGTAAAAAAATGCTGATCCCAAATCGCAAAACAACCAGAATCGCTCCCGCAAACCAAAGTTCGTTTTTCCATACAGCGCACTTCCCCAATAGCTCCCAGCAAGTATTGCGGCAAGCAAACCTAATGCAAAAAAGAGAATCAGCGAAGGAATGTTTTTGCGAATAATTTGTAACGTGGTAGACATATGTATTTTTTCTTAAATAACAGTACAAGCATAGCAATAATATTTCTTTCAGGCAAAAACGTGCTGCAGATTGACGATCAAGCATCATTAATCTACAGTACAAATAGGTTTCAATTAGTTTTTAGCTCATAATTATGCCACTTTTCTCTCTTTTCATCTTTGTCGCCGTCATACTCATCGTATCCACGAAACAAATCAATCAATATGAAATAGGTGTAAAATTTGGATTTGGCAAATTCAGCGGCCTCATGCAGCCAGGCTGGCGCATTGTCTGGCCGATTTTCCAAACCTTCACCAAAGTCGACATGCGCGTGCGCGCGGTTGATGTGCCAAACCAAGAAGCAATCACCAAAGACAATATCTCTGTCACCGTCAACGCGGTCATTTACTACCGCGTGATTAGTGCACAAAAGGCAATCATTGAAGTGCAAAATTTCGCCTATGCAGTGTCGCAATTTGCGCAAACAACTATGCGCAACATCGTGGGCGAAGTCGATCTCGACGAGCTTCTCTCTCAGCGCGAATCAATCGCTGAGCGCATAAAAGCAAGCGTTGAACGCGCATCTGACACCTGGGGCGTCGAAGTCCATTCCGTCGAGCTCAAAGACGTGACGCTTCCGGAAGAAATGAAGCGTGTGATCGGCATGCAGGCCGAAGCCGAACGCGAAAAACGCTCGGTCATCATCAAGGCCGAAGGTGAGCTCAGTGCAGCCCAAAACATCGCATCAGCAGCACAGCTTCTCTCTGGCGTCAACGGCGCGCTTCACCTCCGCACACTCCAAACCATACGAGATATGAGCGGCGACAAATCCAACACGGTCGTCTTCGCCGCCCCACTCGAAATGCTGCGCGCATTTGAAGGCTTTACTTCGACATCCCACCCAACGGAATCGCAACGTAAAATGTAGAGCCACGATCTTCTGCCGATTCAAACCACACGCGTCCGTGCGTGTGGTCTAAAATCGTTTTCACCAAATACAATCCAAGGCCGGCTCCATTTGCATCAACTTTGCGAATGTTGTCCGCGCGAAATAGCTTTGTGAATACCTTATGTTGTTGATACTTAGGAATACCGTATCCCGTATCAGCAATCGTGAGCAAAAAGTCTGTGTCACTCGTCGAAGTTATAATCTCAACCGAGCCGCCAGGCTTATTATACATAATTGCATTTTTCATCAAATTTTGTAGCACGATAATAAAAAATGTTCGGTCTAGCAACGCGGTTTGCGTAAACATATGATCGGTTATCTTTACTACAATCTTGTTTTCCTGAATATCGCGCAGCGTATCCTGTACGGCAAAGCGGATTACCTCCTGAACATTCACCTGAGTCAATTCCACCACAAATGCACCGATCTCCATCCGAGAAATATTCAGCAATGAATCGATAAGATTAATCATCCTAATATCTGATTCATAAATTCGCCTCAACATTTCGCGCTGCTCACTACCAAGCGTCGCTTGAGTTTCCTGCATCAGCTCAACATTCCATCGAATAGCCGAGCTTGGCGTTCGTAGCTGGTGCGAAGCAAGCGAAACAAATTCACTCTTTGCTTGATCAATTTCTGATTGCAGCTTATTAAGTCGCTCGAGTTCATTTGCGCGCATGAGCAGCTCTCTCTGATTCGATACAAGAAGCAGCTCGTTCTTTTCTGCTTTTGCTTTAAAAAACAATATACAGAAAGCAAACAATACAAATGCTCCAAAAAAATTGCCCAGCTGAACGTCAGAATATGGTACATGAGTCAGACCGACAGAGCCCAGTAATACGATCGCAAGACAAGCAAAAAATAAAAGACCCAGCCAAAACCACGCCTGTTTCTTTGTGGTGAGAAAGCTTGCATACGGTAAATAGGCGAATGGCCACAAGTATCCAGTCATCTCCCAGCCACCAGTAGCAAATAAAGCAGCAACAACAAATGTCGCATCAAGCAAAATCAGCTGTACACCAAGCGCGATATCGCGCGTCTGATTCACGACAATACATACACATAATACAACCACGAGCCCAAGCAAATGCACTGAGCCTAAAAAGGGATTATTCAAGAGTAAAAAAATGCCAGAGAAAAAATAGCACAATATCCGCCAGCAATACTGGCATAAATAGCGAATATGGGTTGTGAAGCTTTTGGTTTTACAAAAAATTCTTGCACGCTCTCGTTCATATAAGATTATCTTACCACACTTTTTATTTACGCCAGCAGCATTGCAAAATCAGCTATTTCAGCTACAATAGGCGCATGCAAACTACACGACTCCTTCGCAACAAATTATCAAAAGAACAGGCCATGGCTCGGCTCGCACACGAAACCGCGCCGCGGACAACTCTTTCATTTTACCGATATGTCCAAATCGACGAGCCGGAAAAATTTCGGGATGCGGTATATGCCGCACTCGATAGTATTGGCGTACTTGGTCGAATCTATGTCGCACATGAAGGCGTCAACGCGCAAATCAGCGTACCGACCCCACATTTAGGCCTGCTAACGCAAACACTGAATTCATTTGAGGCCCTGCGAGACATGTATCTCAATATTGCCGTCGAACAAGCGCAGTCGTTTTACAAACTCAAAATAAAAATTCGTCGCCAGATCGTGGCAGATGGGTTGCCAGAAGGCGCATATGATCTGCAAAATATCGGCACACACTTGAATGCGGCGCAATTCAACCAAGCACTGCAGGATCCAAACGCAATCGTGGTAGATATGCGTAATGTATACGAGAGTCGTGTCGGTCACTTTGAGCAAGCGCTTACTCCCAATGTGCAATTGTTTCGCGACGAGCTGAAGCAGGTCGCGGCTGAGCTCGCGGACAAAAAAGAAAAAAAGATTTTGCTCTACTGCACCGGCGGAATTCGCTGCGAAAAAACCAGTGCATTTTTGAAGCACCAAGGTTTTCAAGACGTCAATCAATTGCGCGGCGGCATCATCACCTACGCTCGAGAAGTACGAGAGCTTGGCCTTGAATCAAAATTCAAAGGTAAAAATTTTACATTTGACGAACGCCTCGGCGAACGCATCACGCCCGACATCCTCACCACCTGCGACACCTGCGGCACGCCCAACGACGACTACACCAACTGCGCGTTCAAACCCTGCAATAAGCTTTTTGTTCAGTGCTCGTCATGCAAAACCGCGCTCGATAACACTTGCAGCGAGGGATGTCACGAGAGCCTCCTTGCAGCTCGCCTCAATCCTGCATCCGGCGCGCATCAATCAACGCGCTTCGCAACCCAAACACCACAATCCCAAACGCAACCGCCACGTTGAGCGATTCCTTTTTGCCATACATGGGGATTTCGATCAGCTGATCTGCACATGCAAGCACCTCAGGCGCAACGCCGCTTATTTCATTGCCCATCACCAGGGCAATTTTTTGATTTTGCTGATTCGCATCACGAGCTGCATCTGCTGCGCTCGCCACCGACCGAGCGCCCGCCCCTTGCTCCACCGCCCACACCACATATCCATCCGCGCGCAACCGCTGCAACAACTCAACCGTTGAACCCACCACTTCCCAAGGAACAAATTGATCAGCATCGAGCGCAACTTTGAGCAAGGCCGCATTGGGTCGACGAAATTTCGTCACCGGAGCCGGAGTGATTCCGCATAAATATATCCGCGCGCAGCCGGCGGCATCAGCCGTCCGAAACATCGAACCGACGTTGTGGTTGCTGCGCACATTATCGAGGACAACAACAATTTCTTGCATATACACCTTGTATCATATATTTGCACCGCAAGGAAATCGGCTCAACAAAAAAACGCCCATCGGCGCTCTCAATTTTACTCTGTGTTTGTTTTAGTACCTACCGCAATTGCGGAAATTGTTTTACCGCCTTGCGGTAGGCACTTCCTCCTTTATATACTTATGCGATTATTTTTGCGCGCGGACGCTCGTTTTTTGCGCTCTCTTTGTTCGCCTGCTTCACTACTCCATATGAAGCTGCGGTCATGTAGAGCATATTGTACGCCTGACTGAACTCCTGCGCGAGATCCGCGAGCTTGTCCTGTAATGCAGATTTTTCGGTATCGGACACACCTGCTTCAATCGCCTGCATCAATTCTTGCAGCGTCGCATCAAACTTATTTCCAATTGCGCGCACATCTTGTTCGCCCACTCCCCAATACTGACAAAAGGCCTTGACCATGTCTTCTTTTGACATATGATGTTCTCCGCTTACTTATAAGTTGTTAACGACCTTTGAGCAATCACCATACTCCTCAAAAACTCACCTGTCAATGGCGCAAAAACGCAGTATATACAACGGGCTATTTACCTACTCGCTCAACCACAATCATAGATTTGCGCGCTTCATCACCGATGGCGCGATGCATGCCACTTGGATATTCGCGAATGGCACCAAATAATACATCCTCATCATAAAGATAACTTTCGCCTTTTCGTGTGCCCGGATCGTTGGTGATAAATTGACGGTGCACCACATCATATCCCTTGATCACCAGCGCATGCTCGAGTGGACCAGGCGCGGTAAAATTGGGATTATGAAGCAACCGACCATTGGCAGGCACAATAACCACATGACCGGCATCAAGCTCACGAATAATATCTTGTTTTGAAATGTTGTATGCGGCATGCGCAGCGTCAACATGAAAATACTCACGCGCCAGCTTGACGGTATCCGCCACATCCGTGTCCTGCGAATACCCATACTGTGCGCGCTGAAATTCCGCCAGCGCGACCAACGCCTCACGCGCTTCTTGCGACGTAAGCTTTTTTGGCATCTGACCCAAAGGTGTTCGCGCCCAACGCAGCGCCATCACAAGAGATGCCTCTTCACAACCGGATTGAAATATGTCATTGCCCCATTCGCCTGTTGGCGCTTGAGAAGTGAACGGCACGTCGAGCAAGGCATCTACCGGCACAAACGCGGGTGCGGGCACAGGAGCCGGAGCAGATACGGCGTCAGGTTCTGAAACCGGAACGACAACAGGAGCGGGAAACGAAACCGGCCCGACAGGTCGCTTTTTGTTCATCTCAAAACAGACGCCGACACCAGCGCCAACAATCACACAGGCAACAAAAAATAGTGCAAATTTTTTCATACCAAAGAAAAACTAGAATACAAAACCGCCCTTGCGCGCGGCTGTGGTGTGCAACGATGCACCGTCAAGCAGGAATCGAAACCGATTACCAACCGCCGTTGCCGCCATTGCCACCGCGCGGAGCGCGAGGTTGCATTGGGCGAGCCTCGTCGACGCGGATAGTGCGTCCATCGAGATCTTTGCCGTTCCACATTTCGATAGCCTTTTGAGCTTCTTCGTCAGAAGCCATTTCCACAAAGCCAAAGCCCTTGGAACGTCCGGTCATTTTGTCCATGATGATGGTAGCCGAGACGACGGAGCCAGCTTGTGCGAAGGCGTTTCGCAAGCTTTCGTCAGTCGTGTTGTAAGACACGCCGCCGATGAAAAGCTTATTTGCCATGGTGATACTCACTTCTTAATTCAAAGGTAGGGCCGACCAGTCCTTTTGGGCCGTTCGCTTCACTGGCGCTGCGCTTGCGCGATTGCGTTAAGAAGTGGATACCAATTGACTTTTTCCTACTAGGGAAGAGTATACACCAGAAGCGAATATAAATCAAGTCTTTAAAACTGTGGTATACTTGCTTTAAATAAGTAGTCTTATAAAACAACATCAATGCCGGCATCAAAAAAATCAAATCACGACAACACCGCCAGCTTCATTTTTGCAGGACTCATTATCCTTACCGTAGCTCTTGTAGCCATTGTCGCATTCAAAAATGCTACACAGATCAAAACAACCGTAGTGGCGCAACCACCGGCGCCAACCGCCTCTTCCACACCCCTGCTGACGGTCAACTCGCCAGCCGCCCCTACGACCACATGCTTTGACCGACCAAATCTTACGACCGATCCCCAATACAAAACAGTTCCGTGGAATATTACCGCGGTTATGCCCCAGGCAATTTCGGATGGTCTTGTTGCCTGGGCAGCAAAACAATGGGGAGCAGGTGCGCTCGATCCGGGCAAGACAGTTGGCGGACTTGATGGACAATTTATTCCACTCCAAACAATCGGTAAAAGCGAATCCGATGGAGGCATTTGGATACCCTTACCAAGTGCATGGAACATAAAACGCGACACAGCAATCACCAATAAGTACACCATCTGGCGCGATCATACCTATGACCAAGCAACCTCGCCCTGGTACAGCAGCACAACCCAGCAGCTTGTCATTCCAGCCATCCAAGTGCGCTATATCAACCTCTACACCAACCCAGCAACACCTCTTGCCTCACCCGTCTCAAATCCTGTTCGATTGACAATCGGCAACTACATGAAAACGAGCGGATCAGGAAATGAGATTTGCTTCCAGGCTCCACAAGTTGCAATCACCTCCCCATTCAACTCCGCAACCCCGAGTGTCGTCCTTAAGTCAATCGACGCAAATGGCAACATCAAAGTCACATGGAATATCAGTGTTGACGGTGGCGTTTCTCGCTGGAGTGATTGGGCATCAAAGCATTTTAGTATCACAACTTCAACAACAGATAAGCAAGAAATATTTCATCGCCTCGTAGGCGATCCTGGATATACGACCACAACGAACTGGGTTGCAACACCAGCAGGCACAAAAATAAATTACACTCTGACAACTACATTCAACATCGGCCAAGGCAACAATGATATCATATTTAGAGATGTAACGATTTGGGCAAAATCGCTGCTCTATGTGCCTGGCACAACAACAAATCAACAGGTTAAGGCCGCAACCATCGGCACCATCGAGCTCAAACGCTAATAATTATTTAAGCTACACACATGAAGGCAAGCCGACTAGCAACGCCCGTACTCATCACTGCATCATTTCTTACTCTCATCGGCGCATCGTGCGGATCAAAACAAGCAGAACAACCATCGCCAACACCGTCATCCTCAACAGGCACGACCGAGCCAACACCATCAAGCAACCCAACAGTCAACGTAAATCTTGGAAATGGGGCAAGCGCCTCCACCTCATTACCGGCGAATTATCCAACAGATAAGGCTCCGGCAATGTATCCGGGCGCATCAGTTGTTTCGTCTGTTTCTGATGGAGGCAATTACACTATCGCACTGCAATCAAAAACAGAAACTTCCGTTTCCAAGGTTCGTGCATTTTATGTCGCAGAAGCGCAGAAAAAAGGATTTGAGCCCCTGGTTGCTGAGGGTCAAATTACAGTAAACGACACATTTTATACCAACACATTCACCAAGGGAAATGAAAGTTGGGGCGTGACTGCCGCCGTCGGCCTTGATGGTGGTGTCAACACACTCAGCATTATTCTGGTAGTGAACACAAACCCTATCAAATAGAATCGCGCTTAGTCTTCGTTGTCTTCAAACTCGCCAGACTCTTCAAGCAGATTAATAATCTGCTTGTTTGTTTGGTTTTTTGCCGATCCTGAGGTCGGACGATCATGCTCAAATTCCACCACCAGCTCGGTGCTTCCCGCAACAGTGTTAGCAAAACAAAACTCGCCATTTTGCATAAAGAGCGCACGCGGCAGGTCAAATAAATCAGATCCCTGCACACCGAGGTCCATCATGCGAATCAACTCAATGTACGCATTGCGGTCCTCACTTTTCACTTTTCCATCGTTGGTATAGGAAATTGTGACGCGACCTGTTTCGGGAATATCTAGATTATACACCTCATAGTTGTTTGACCTTAGCTTAATGTCGCCAAGCACGCGCCCATTCAACGTTGCATGCAAAATCGGATAGACACCTCCCGCAGGATCTCCTTTCGCCAGCACTTGCATGCGCCCAGTCGTATTTACCGGAACAGAAAAGGAGGTTGACGTCCAAAGTGCTGCGGCAGGTTTTTGATTAATATCAACCGGAGACAACACTTGATGCGACGTCGCAACTTCTCCCGGATGCTCATCATCAAACCGAAATGTGTCCGGCGTTATGTCAGTTGTGTGCACCTGCGGCAATTGTTCAAGAAGCGCGTCAGACACAACCGGCACCACTTCGGATATCTCAGGACTGTCCCACGCCTTGAGCGGAAGTCCGGACAGCGGGCTATGCTCAAGCAAATCAACATGCAGAGCGACCGGGTTCGTCTTCGGAAGCGCCAGACAAAATTCATCCATATTGCCCTGATTAGCAACGCTTGAATACATATAAGCTCGCTCCCCGTCCGTCACCAACGCGTCCTCCGGCTCGGTCAAAAGGTTGCTCCCACGAGTCAGTGCGGTCTGCACAGGCTCATAAGATGAAATTATTTTTTGTTGTTTTGGCTGCTCGAAGACATCGGCAATCACTTTTCCATCAATATCCTGCGGAATTTCCATGCCGAGCGCCTGCAAAATAGTGGGCATTATATCAACATGCTTCATGCCCTTCACTTCAATATTTTTCTTGATGTTTGGGCCAGACCAGACAAGCATTGCCTCAGGACCGACAGGATCGGCATAATGATTTCCGGATTCAATTGAAAGCTCAAGAAAATCTTTATATGCCACCTTTGCTCCCCCAACTATTAGTGTGGCATCCTGGAGCTCTCGCTTGATATCGTATACCAAATCGCCCTCTTGACCTTGAGAAAAATCAATACTCAAAAATAATGATTCGCCCGTGGTCGTTTTTACGCCCTGAAGCGCCTTGAGCACTCGATTACGCACGGCCTGAAATTGATCGTCGTCAACACTTCCCTGCGGATACCGCCCTTTCACATTAATACACAAACGTCGTTGCCAATCGAACGTATTGTTGTTGCATTCAAACGCTGAAGTGTGAGCATAGTCAATGCTTCCATCTTTGTTGTATGTAAGAAATCCCAAACGCTGAAGTAGTACATTAAACTTTTTGAATCGATATCCGGTTGCCTTATCCACAAAAAAACCATGGTCAGATAACACAATAATATTTGTATTCGGACCGGCGCGCTTAATGTATTCGCCGATTAACCCATCCTCATTCATATAAATCTTATCAATCAAGCCGCCATATTTATCGATGAGTGATTGATCTGTATGAAGAGGAAAATCCTGAGGCTGTCGAAATTTTAAAAATAAATGCTGCGCAAGATCGGTGGATCCGGCGATCTGCATGAGAACATCCGGCTTTTCCTTGTCAAAGGCATACAAACTATTACTTCGAAACAGTTGGTCAGTCAGCTCAACTTGCTCAGCCGATTTGGCAAAAAAATCAGCATCGTTGACGTCCTTCGGCGCAGGGATTGTATAATTTACCCCCTTATCAAATCCTTTAATACCCAAATCTTTCACCGTATTCAACACAATGCCATTTTTTAATGACTCGGGTGAGATGCC
>CAYNWW010000006.1:58099-58408 GCA_964401055.1 uncultured Candidatus Saccharibacteria bacterium
GGATCGAGGATCGCGCGATCAGAAACCACGTATCCGTTTATCTTGTCAGGCGGCCATGTCGCCCAATAGCTGAAGAGGCCGACCTTCATGCCCTTATCAGACAAAATATTCCAAAGCGCTTTGCGTTTACGAAAATCCGAAGTCACCAATTCCTGCTGGTAGTCGGTTGGAGATGTCGAGATAAAATTGAGCACGCCGTGTTTCTCTGCACTCAGGCCGGTTGCGATTGTATTCCAGATTGCCGGAGAAATAACCGGTGAGGGCGGAACGATATGGGCGCGCACGCCAGACTTCATCAACTTTTCAAGG
>CAYNWW010000007.1:0-41762 GCA_964401055.1 uncultured Candidatus Saccharibacteria bacterium
TGAAAGATGGCCGCATTCACCCGACGCGCATTGAGGAAGCAGTGAAAAAGGCCAAAGAAGACATCGCGGTGGAGATCAAAAAAGCCGGTGATGAAGCGTTGTATGAAGTGGGCATCACCAATTCATTTAATTCCAAATTGGTGCAGTTGCTTGGGCGCTTGAAATTTCGTACCAGCTACGGCCAAAACGTGCTGCGTCACTCGGTGGAAGCTGCGCATGTGGCCGGGATTCTCGCGGCTGAGCTTGGCGCGGATGTGAATATCGCCAAGACGTCGGCGTTGTTTCACGACATTGGCAAGGGTGTAGATCAGGAAATCGAAGGTACGCACACGCAGATCGGGGTGAATATTGGGAAAAAATTCGGCCTGTCTGAGGCGGTCATCCATGGTATCGCCGCTCACCATGAAGATATTCCGGCTGAGACGGTGGAAGCCATGATTGTGCGTGCGGCAGATGCGATCTCTGCTTCCCGTGTGGGCGCGCGCAGCGATACGTACGAAGATTATATTAAGCGCTTGGAAGACCTCGAAGGCATTGCTAATGCGTTTGCGGGCGTTGAAAAAACCTACGCCATCCAAGCAGGTCGCGAAATTCGCATTTTCGTCACACCGGAAAGCGTTGATGATGTGGCTGCGCACCAATTGGCGCGCGATATCGCGTTGAAAGTCGAGCAGGAGTTGCAATATCCGGGTGAGATCAAAATCAATGTGATTCGGGAGACGCGGGCGGTTGAATATGCTCGATAAAGTGTCCGCGGGCGACGCGGGAGTCGGCATTAAGGACACGATTTCATTTCTCGCATTTGGCGACGTGGTCGGCCGGACCGGTCGCGCAGCGTTGAAGCAGGTATTGCCTGAATTGCGCGCGCTCTATCAGTCCAATCTTGTGATCATGAACGGCGAAAATCTCGCACATGGCATTGGCGTGAGTAGGCGCACGATTGAAGAAATGGTCGGGGCCGGCGTGGACGTCATCACTTCTGGTAATCACATCTGGGACAAAAAAGAAGTGTATCAGATTTTTTCCGCGCACGATTTGCCGGTGATGCGACCGTTGAATTATCCTGTTGGCGTGCCGGGGCCTGGGTATCTCATCGTCGAGCGCGGCGTGGACAAGTGGCTGGTGATCAATGTGATGGGGCGCGTATTTATGGATGCCAATCTGGATGATCCGTTTCGCGCGATCGACCGCTTGTTGCAAGAGCTGCAAAGTGTGCACAAATTCAGCGCGATCATCGTAGATATTCATGCCGAAGCCACGAGTGAAAAAATCGCACTTGGGCATTATCTGGATGGCCGCGTGTCGTGCGTGTTTGGCACGCACACGCATGTGCAGACTGCGGATGAAAAGATTCTCGCGCGCGGGACGGGATTTTTGAGTGATTTGGGGATGTCGGGCGCGCGCGATTCGGTGATCGGCGTGACAAAGGATATAGTGATCAAAAAGTTTCTTGACCAGCTGCCCACGCGTTTCGTCGTGGCAGAAGGCACTGCAGATGTGAGCGGCTTGTATTGTGAAATCGATCCGCGCACCATGCGCGCGGTGAAAGTGGAGCGCGTTCAGCGCATCGTCGAGCTCTAAGTAAAGCCCGGAGTTATCAACACCCACCTCGCCCACCAGTTGCGCGCAGCAATTTTTTTGCTATAATAAGCCAAGAAGAGATAAGAGCCGCGCAAAAAGGTCGAACAATTTTCGCACTCTCCTCTTATTTCAGATCGTAAATTAATAAGCTAAAGAAAGGTAGTTATCGTCATGACAAAAGACGAACTCATTTCCGCAGTCGCAACGCAAGCAGACGTTTCCAAGAAAGCAGCCGGAGACATGCTTGACGCATTCGTGGACGCAGTCAAGAAGACGCTCGCATCAGGTGGCAAAGTTTCGATCACCGGATTCGGCACATTCTTGGTCTCACACCGCGCAGCTCGCACAGGCGTGAACCCACAGAATCCTAGCCAAAAGATCCAGATCGCAGCAGTGGACGTCCCTAAGTTCAAAGCTGGTCAAGGTCTTAAAGACGCTGTGAAATAACCTTTTATATCGCCTCTTACAAAAAACTCCTCCGTAAAAAGAGGAGTTTTTTGATGCTTTGAGTTTATTTTTTTGTGGCGGCGATGGTATTTTTGAGCCGCGTGATCTGCTGAATGAGCAAGGTATTTGCGGCCAAGATTACGATGAAAATAATAATCAGCGAATTGCCTCCCAAAAATATTCCACCCAGAACTGCAACGATCGATGCGCCAAGTGTGGTCACGATGTTGTCCATGGCAACGCCTACAATAGCATCACCGACGCGGCCGCGCGGATTGATAGAGAAATTGTGAACAACAATCATTTCGCCCAAGCAACCCACCAGTCCTGCAAGGATGCCTGTGAATACAAATGGAATATGCGTGATGTGGGAAAATGTTTCTATTCCGCGCACCATGCTTTCGGCTGTGAGTAAGATTGCGAGGCCTGAGGCGATAAGGTGTCCCCAGATGACAGGTGAGGATTTTTTTGTGTAAAAATTCTCACCTTCGTCCTCCGCTTGGGATTTTGCGTCTGCAATCCGTGCGTGTTGCTCAAGTGCCTCGCCTTCGCTTTTACGAAATGCATAGAGCGCCCAGATGCAAAGGACTAAAATCACCAAACCGGCCGGGCGAATGAGCTGATACACATCGGTGCGCTGGCCAAATTCAGTGAGATCAACGCGGCCAAACACTACCATTGCGATTGCAACTGCGGCAGTTAGCCAGGTGAGCGCGGTCAAAATGCTGATTGCGTTGTCCATTTCCTTCGAAGTCGGCTTAGTTTTGTGGTCGCGTATTGGAGTTAGTTGCCCGCCCTGTCGTAGCCTTGGGAACATGAGCACAGCCTTGCTTGCCGCGTCGGCGAGATTTTGGCGATAGACGCACCAGGCTGCATGCGCGATGTTGTAAATGTTGGAGCCAAACGTGGTCGAGGCTGCAATGATTGCGTAATTGATTGAGCGAATATAATCAGTTGAGCGCGCCTCGAGGCTCAAAAATGCCGCCACAATGCCAAGCACCATGTCGGGAAATGCGGTGCCAAATGCTTGTAAAAATCCGCCTGCGAGTTTGGTGCGTTCTTTGAGGACTTCGGTCGTCTCCTCGATCACGCCGGTTGTGATGCGGAACACAAAGGCGACGCCGATCGCAAATATGAGCACGATCACGCCAATCACGCCCGCATCGCCCATGCGCTCACGCACCTGATCCAGCTGGTCGCCCAGCAAAAATTTGCAGGTCGCGCCAAGCATGATCGCGATGAGAATTTGCTGCGTTTTTGAGAGGTGTTGAATGGAAAATTTCATACTGATTATTATGACTGAGCGCGCGCATTTTGTAAATAAAAAAGGGGCACGAATGCCTCTTTACCAGGGATCACCGCCGATAAAGCCTACAAGGCCATAAATCAGCAGCGCGCCACAAGCTATTGTAAACAATGTCTCCATGGATTGCGACCTCCTGTTTCGCTCATTTGCCATTACTTTTTGCGGTACAATGGCGAAAATTTACTATACGTTAAGTCATATTGTTTGTCAAAAAACTGTTTTTTGTTTTGTGAATGCTAATTTGTTATGCTTTTGGTGTTAGGAGGTAGTTGTATGCTTGTATCTCGTATGCAGGAGGCGGTGCGCGAGGTGCGTTCGCTTGCGCAGGTGGGCGAGGCGATGCTGAGCACTCTGGCCGAATTTAAAAAAGGAAATCCGGAGCTTGTCCAGCTTGGCTATGTGTCTGGAATTATTGGATCGGATGGGCCTCAACATATCTCGCGCAATCGTGCTATTTTATCGCAATGGGCGCATGAGCTTCGTTTACACAAGCCGTTTCCTTTGTTTGCACCGTCGGAAATTTTTACCGATGCAGTATATCAGGCTATTAATGTAGACGAATTGACCAACAATGACTGGTTCCCCTTTTGGAGAAATATTTTGGGCGCTCGTCATATTACAGATATTTTTATGACGCCGCGCTGGGAAGAGTCGCATGGCGCGCGGGATGAATATGCATGCGCCCGGGAGTTGGGGCTGCGAATCCATTTTGTGTCGTGAAGTGAATGAGGCGCGGAGTCATCAGCCGGCCGCTATCGAACAGGTAGCGGTTTTTTATTTTGGCAGTGTCAGGCCCTCGCCTCGTTTCATCACGCCGTCAAAATCCCCATGGATATCCCACCAGTTGCGCAGTGGACGGCCGGCGTATGTCTTAGTATTGCCGCGGCCGGGCATGTGTTGGAGCATCCAGATTTGGTAGTTGAGTGAGGGGTTGTCACTGATGGGATCTTTGAGCTCGCAGCCCCAATTGGCACAACTGATGGGAGAAGGCGTGCCGATTTTGTTGGGATTCCAAGCGAGACAATCGGATTGGTTGGGGGTTGGGTTGTCGCGGTCGTACTCAAAGCGGGCATTGGGCGGATTGTGGACCGAGCCGCAGCGACCCGGTTGGCTGGTTTTTGTGGCGCTTGGATGTGCGGGGCCTTGAAATGCCTCGCGATACAGATGGTTGCGGTCAACGGCGTCCATCTCGGCTTCCAGTTGGTGGCCCCAGGATTCGAGAGCTTCTGCGGTGTAGCGGCCATAGTTGAATGTGTACACGCGGTAGGTGGCGCCGCATTTGGGCATGTCGTTTTCGCGAAAGCTGTTGCTGATGTCGCCGGAGGGTCCGGACATTTTGGATTCGGAGATGCCGAGGTAAGGCGCATTGGTTCCTGGTTTTGTCGGTCCCTGGTATGCCCAAAGCCAGACTTCTTTGACGTTGTGTGCGGTGACGTAGTCGCAGATGTGCGCGTCAGTGAGGAGGCCGTTGTAGTCGGGATGAGTGGCGTTGGCGGTAGTGGGCTTGATCGGTACGGCATGCAAAAATTCTTTGGTGTCGACGATGGTGTAGGTGAGTGCGGGCTTGGCTGCGGCGGACGACTGTGTGTCGCCGAGGTAGGTGCTTGCTTTTTCGAGTGAAATTTTGAGCTGCGCCGTGATGTCGGTCGCGCGTTGTTTGATCACGTCATAGGGTTCGCCCACATCGCCGGTAACCGCGAGGTCGAGGTGTTTGTCTGCGGTGAGTGGAAAATATTCGAGCACGAGCACGCCCAGGTCGTAGTGTGTGTCGGTCGTGGCTGTGGTGATTGGCGGGACTGGGGCGGGCGTAGGTGTGGGAGTGGGCGCGATCGACTGAGTTGGATTCGGCGTGGTTGTGGTGATTGGTTGCGCCATCTCAGACTTGGGCGCAACTTTGTCACTTGCCTGTTTCGCCCACCAGATGCCGGCGATGAGCGCGGCGGCGAGGATGAGAATAACAGCAAGCTTGAATGGTGTTGGTTTTTGTGAAAGCAAATTCATGATTGTATTCTACAATATCGTGCTAAAATACACATATGCAAAACGAATTTGTCGAATACGTGACCGGCGACCTTCTCTCCGACCTTGACGGCGTGACCAGTCGAGCGATGTTTGGCGGCTATGGGATTTATCAGGATGGCGTGGTGTTTGCCATGGTGGTGGATGAGCGGCTGTATTATAAAGTCGGTGAATCAAGCCGTGCTGAGTATGAGGCGCATGGTGCGAAGCCGTTTACCTATCTACATGGCAAGGGAGCTGCTGCGAAGCCGGTAGCGATGTCATATTGGGAAGTGCCGGAAGAAATCTTGGAGGATCGCGCAGCGCTCCGCGAATGGACGGCGAAAGCGATTGCGGCCAGCCGCGCAAAAAAGTCTGCGAAAAAGCGCGGGAAATAATACAACAAAAACCCGACCTTGCGGCCGGGTTTTTTATATAAAGTGAAAATTCTGTTGGAGCTCCGCTGTGTGCGAAGTTCGAGCTATTTATTTGAACGCTCGTGAAGGCAGCGCGGCGTGCCGAATACTTGAAAAATTTAAAAAAATGGAGGAAAATAAAGTTTCGGTGCATTTTTTAAACTATGAAGGAATACTAAGTCATGACAGCAGCTGTGGCAGGTATCATATTTATGCTGGGGTATATCGCGATAACTCTTGAGCACAAGCTTAAGATAAATAAATCAGCTATGGCGCTCCTTACCGGCGGCCTTCTCTGGCTTCTGGCTGCAATAGCAACAACACAAAACGTGCAAGAAGAAATGATCGAAGTAGGAGGAGATATTTTTGGCATTGTTATTTTCCTTATAGCTGCAATGTCAATTGTCGAAGTGCTCGTGCACTATCGATTTTTTGATATTGTCCAAGCTCGCATCACGGGACTTGGGCTCAATACAAAACAGCAATTTCTCGTCATTGCTATTGTTGCTTTCGGTCTTTCTGCAGTTATTGACAACCTTACGACAACAATCGTCATGATTCGTATCGCACAGAACTTTTTCAAAGGTAAAAACTTTTTGAAAATATGTGCGGCAATTGTGATTGCGGCAAATGCGGGCGGCGCATTTTCACCTATTGGCGACGTCACAACCATTATGCTTTGGTTAAGTGACAAGTTTAGCGTATTTGAAATTGTTAGTATGGGTATCTTGCCCGCAATGACACTTGCCGGAGTTGCAATTTTTTGGATTGCAGCAGGTATGGAGCCTGAAAAGAACGAAGCAACAAAGGAAAATGTAAAGGTAAAAAGCTTGAGCAAATCTGAAAAAACCGTAGTTGTGATGTCCTTCGCTTCCTTTATTTTACCCTTGTTTATGGGGCTAATTGGTGTACCTCCATACATTGGCCTCCTGCTTGGGTTAGGTGCGATTTGGATTGCTATAGATATATTTAAGCAGCAGCAGTCTGTGCAAGAGAGTCATATGAGCGCTTCGATTGAGCGATTTATCCAGAAGACTGATCTTGCGTCCATCAAGTTTTTTGTCGGCATTCTGCTTGCGGTCTCCGCACTTAACGCATTCGGAATTCTCGATACCTTATCGCATGCCCTCTTTGGGGATGCACCTACTGCAGCACGAATAATCAGCGGGAATATAGGACTTGGTTTTATTTCTGCGATTTTGGATAATGTTCCGTTGACAGCTATTGCTATCGAGCTTTTGCACACAACTCAAACAAGTCTCTGGGTATTGTTAGCGCTTGCCGTAGGAAATGGAGGCTCACTACTTGTTATCGGATCTGCTGCGGGAGTTGTCGCTATGGGTATGAATAAGGAGCTTACATTTGCAAATTATATGCGCGTTGCAACGGTGCCAGCACTTGTTGGATTTGTGGCATGTATTCTTGTTTGGCTGGCTCAATATAGTTTAATAGGATAAGCGACGGGCACACGTACGCAAAATTTTCAATTCTTTTTCTTGCACTCCCAACATAAAATCCGACCTCTTGGGTCGGATTTTAAAAGTGTCAAAATAAATTCACATGGAGCGGGCGAACGGATTCGAACCGTCATCAATAGCTTGGAAGGCTATCACACTAACCGTTGTGCTACGCCCGCATGGCGCGTTTGGAAATGCGCAATACATCCATGATAAGCAAGCTGCGTGAAAACCGCAAGTATTGACGCGACGGCCGCGCTTGGATACAGTAGAGAGCAACTCAAAGGAGGGAGTATGGACAAGGAACGAGTGCTCGCGCTGTATCTCGCCAGTTTTCCAATTGGCGCAGTCGAAGGCGTTGTGTATGGCGTACTTCTGCATCATGAAGTCCGCAGATCGCGTCGCCGCAGAGTGGTTAACCCAAGAAATCCGGGGCTGTATATTTCGGAAACCCTTCGCCTGATGCTTGCGCTTGGAGTGTTGTCTTTTGGTGTGACGCTTGCTGTCGCGAACTGGTATGTGCCGGCCGCGGATATGTTTGTTGTTGCGCTGCTCTGTTTTGTTGGAATTTTGTCCGGTACGAGCCGCTCATATGCGCGCTGCAGAAAGCACGAGCGGTACTGAGCGAATCGCCGGGTGCATTGACGCGGCTCGCATGTTGGCATATGATCACAAGCACAACTCAAAGGAGGTTTGCGTGTTGTCGATGAGGGATGTTGCTGATCGGATAATTGTAGCATTTCTACTTTCGGGTAAGCTTAGTCCAGTACTCTTTTTACTGACATTGGGCCGAGCAACTACTCAAAAACGTATGAAGCAAGGGGGTGCACCAGCTAAGTGGCCGCCGCGAAGTAGGTCGGTTCCTATCAAAAAATCCTTACCTCGCTTTCGCATGCAAGGGCGCTCGCCTTTGCGGAAGGTGTGAATCGATGGGAGAATAAGATGGGTAAAAGAGTTGAAAAGATTTCCAATAAAGATCTTGCAAGGATTCCGCTCGTGGCTCTTGCTATCGGTTTGATTGTTTTGGGGCTTGGTAGCTCGTGGGCTACCGCTGTGGTGTTTGCGTATGGTGTGATCGGAGGGCAGCTGAGTGCGCGAATCAAGGGCAGTAGTGGTCGCGAAGTCCTCAAATACGGGCTGCTCTGGCTTCCTCTCCTTGTTCGTGAAATAGGGCGAGGGGTTGCGCGGAATCGTAAGAGAATATCGGGCGTGTCTGATCAAAAACAGTTGCCGTGAAAATTTATGAAATGAAAAGCCTACCGCAGATGATGTGGTAGGCTCTTTTTTTGTGAATGGAATTTGATGCCTTATTCCGGGTCGTTCATCGGGCAGACAAATTCGTTTTGTTGGACAAATTCAAATGCTGAATGCACGGCGATCACGCCTTCGGCCACGCCGACAATTGCTTGTTTGAATGGCGTGTCTACTACGTCGCCGGCCGCGTACACGCCGCGGACGCTGGTTTCGCAGGAGCGGTTGACTTTGATGTGGCCTTGTTCGTCGAGCGCGACGCCGAGTTTGGCGCCGAGGTCTGAGAGCGGGATGTGACCGATTGCGCCGAAAATGCCGTTGATGGCGAGGGTGCGCGCGCCGTTGAAGTCGCGGTCAAATTCGACTGCGGTGACGAAATTGTCGCCGGTGATACGCGTGATGTTGATGTTGTTTACCACTTCAATCTTGGGATTGTTTTGGACGAGGCGCATATTGACCGGTTCGGGTCGGATCTTTTCGCCGCGGTTGAAGATGTAGACTTTTGCTGCATGTTTGGCGAGGAAAATTGCTTCTTTGGCTGCGCTATCTGAGCCGCCGACCACGCCGATGGTTTTGTTGCGGAAGAGTGGGCCGTCGCAGAGTGCGCAATACGACACGCCGCGGTTTTCGAATTCTTTGGCGCCGGGCATTGGGAGTTTGCGCCAGCGGGTGCCGGTCGCGAGCAAGATGGCTTTTGCTTGGTATTCGACGTTTTTGCTGGTGCGCACGCGGAAGCAGCTCGGTTGCTCGCTTGTGGCATCATGCACGATCTCGGTCACCCATTCTTCGCGCAATTCGACGAATTCTTTGTAATCCATCAGGTGGCCGTGCATTTTTTGCGCCAATTCACGGCCGGTTAGGCGATTGAAGCCGGGATAATTTTCCACAGTGTCGGTGAGCGTGAGCACGCCGCCGATGGAATCTTCGGTTTCAGAATATTGGCCGAGGACGAGCGTACGCAAGCCAAGCCTGCCGGAATACATGCCGGCTGCGAGTCCGGTAACGCCCGACCCGATGATGAGGAAATCGTACATGTCCATTTGTGTATGTTAGATGTTTTGTGTTGCGCGTGCGCGGCGGTTGCTGATGAGGCGTTCGACTGTTGTGTGTGCGAGGGCGTACGCGCCAAAAATTGCGGCCGTGTAAAATAAGTCACCCGCGAGTGTGTTTCGGAAAAATGGCAATCCGGCTGCGAAGCATGACGCGAGGCCTGCGAGAGTTTTTGGATAATACGAGCCGTTTTGGAAGAGCCAGACGGCGAAGTTGGTCATCAGGAAAAATTGCACTGATCCCGCGACCGCGCCGAGTGCCACGCGCGTGGTCGTGACCCGTCCGCGGATCACCCACCCGATCGCAATGCTTGCCACAAAGCTCGCGTACACTGCGGCCATCACGCCCGGATTGTAAAATCCGATCAGGATGTCGCTTGCAAGGAGCGCTGCAAGAGGCACTGCGAGTGAAGCCGCACGCGACCGCGCCGTCGCACCCGCGAGGTACACGCCACTGAAGAGCGCCATGGCGCCGAGCGGGGTAAAATTGGGTTCGTGCGCGAGCAAGCGTGCGCCAGCGGCGAGCGCGATGAGAACGAGTGGGAGGATAATCTGTTCGATCTTGAGTTCGCGCAGCGCGCGGGGCGACGTGTCGGTTTTTTTCATGTGCGTTTCGTGTGTAAATGAAATTTTATCTGCGTAGGTATTATGGTACGGCGAAGCACTTGATGAGTCAATCTTGTCGGTGTCGACTTTTTGGTGTGTAGTATGTGGAAAGAGCGTTCTGTGTGTTATAAAAAGCTCTGGGTACCCAGAGCTTTTTATAATGGCAGTAATGGCGAATTGAATGCATGGTCGGGGCGACAGGATTTGAACCTTGAGTGAACGTATGCAGTGTCGGGGCGACAGGATTTGAACCTGCGACCTCATGATCCCAAATCACGCGCGCTAGCCAGCTGCGCCACGCCCCGACACTGCATACGTTCACTCGACCTCAATTGATCCCAAGAATGAGTGTCGCATGCAAAACGTGTTTTTCATGCGACACTCATTCTCCATCACGCGCGCTAGGTGCGCCACCCCGACACTATATTCAATCGCGATCTTTTAATACTACCATGCGATTTTCGCTTGGCGCAAGCGGATGTGATGATGTTATTGCATACGCGCTCCAACTCAGCCTTGCCATTTCCCATCAAAGACTGTTAACTACAGACATGCACATTTTTTCACAGCTACTTTCGGCCATCCTCCATCTCGACGCGCATCTCGCTGAATATGCCGCTTCGTATGGTGGGTGGATTTATGGCATACTTTTTGCCATTATTTTTGCAGAAACCGGCCTGGTTATAGCACCAATCCTTCCTGGCGACTCGCTTATTTTCGCTGCATCTGCTCTTGCAGCACGGGGTTCTCTCTCGATCGGCGGATTGTTTGTGCTATTTGCAGTTGCAGCTATCGGTGGTGACGCGCTCAACTATTGGATCGGCCGTCGCATCGGGGCGCGACTCTTGGCTAACGAACATTCGCGCATTCTCAAAAAATCGTATGTGGAAAAAACACAAGCCTTTTACGCGCGTTACGGCAACAAAACAATTGTCCTTGCCCGCTTCGTCCCGATCGTGCGCACGTTCGCGCCGTTTATCGCCGGCGTAGGGAAGATGGATTATGCCCAATTTTTGAAATTCAATGTGATTGGCGGCCTGGTGTGGGTCGCACTTTTCACCGCGCTTGGATATTTTTTCGGAAATCTTGCTGTCGTCAAAGATCATTTTTCGCTGGTCATCCTCGGAATTATCGCATTATCGCTGTTGGCGCCTGCGTGGGAAATCCTCAAAGCACGCAAAGAAAAAAGCGCCTGACTCAGGGAGTGAGTTGACGCTTTTATTGGTTTAAGATCGACGGGTTCTGCCCCTTCCGCCTCTGGGGCGCCGTGCGCGCATGATCGCTTCTGGAAACAGTTCGTTTGTCAGTCGCAAATATTCTTCGACCGCATCGGCGCGCATGCGGTTGTTTTCGTCCCGCAAGCAAGCATCTGCGCTTATTGAAAAGTACGGATGTTCTTGCTTGAAATTTTCCAGCGCAATCAAGGGCGTATTGAAAAAATCTCCCGCAACTCCGACGGAAATTCGCGTGTTGAGACCCTTTACTTCAGCAAGCAATGCTGCAATGTAGTACAAATCCAGCTCTTGAATCTGCCATGGCGTAGGGTCGAACACAAGGCCGTCAATAAACCCCGTGTACTGATCGAGCTTGGTTTGAAGTATACTTGGTTCCTCAGCAAATGTTGCAAATGCCTCTGCCCCAATATGCAGTATGAGAAATTTGCCCGTCTTCGCTTTGACCCACTCAAGTTCGTTTGGTCGCGGCCAGCACAGATGAATTTGAAAACAATTGACGCCGAGCATCTCCGAATTTAGCGCGAGTAGCTTGCGTCCGAGCTCCGCATCCGAATTCGCCTCACAGTGCACGATGCGCAAGATATCCGGATCCTTGACTCTCGCAAACAGCTGTTGTGCGATCTCTGTGCGCGGATATGGTTCGCGTTCGCGCATAGTCGACCGTTGCTCTCGCTTGATATCCAGATGATGCATCATGCCAAGGGCAATATTCTTTTTGCCTTTGGACGTAATCCCGAGTCGGCCGCAGCACATGAGTGATCCAAAAACTTCATCCTCGGTGCTCAGCCCGTTGATTTCAATGTACGAGCGCATGCTTCCTCCTAGTGTTGAGCGCCTCTATTCTGCGGGAATGCGGGGGAAAATGCAAGTCGTACATTTTTTGCAACAAAAAATCCGCGTTTGCGTAGTGCGTCGCGCGCGGAGTGGTGCCCTCGGCAGGAATCGAACCCACATCTCGTCCTTAGGACGGACTTGCTCTGATCCAGTTGAGCTACGAGGGCGCACCTGACCCTTACCATAGCAAAAGAATGCGCGCGCGTCCAAGAGTTGCTATACTGCGGGTGCTATGATGCGACGTCTGTGGGAGCGAATTCGGGAGTTGGATTTGGATCAATTGCTGTTTTTGGTCTTGGTTTTTTGTTTGCCGTTGCAAAAGCGGCATGTGTTTGTGCGACCCGAATCGGTGATCGCAGGCGCGTTTAATGAATGGACGAGCATGTTTTTGTATGTCACGGATATTCTTGTCGCGGCCGTGCTTGTTGCCTGGGTAGTGCGGTGCGTGCGCCTGCGTGCCTGGCCGCGCGTGTTTGGGGTGAATTGGCTGAATGGGGCGCTGGGCGTGTTGGTGGCGTGCGCGGCGCTCTCAGCGGCTTTGGGCGCGTTTCCGGCGTATCGCGTACAGAGTTGGTATCATGTGGCCAAGCTGGTTGAATTTGCGGCGCTGTTTTTGTACGTCGCTGAGCGCATGGTGACTTCGAGCTTGAAACGATGGATGGTCGCGGCGCTGCTTTTTTCCGCTTCCCTACAGTCTTTGATTAGCGTCGCACAATATAAACTACAGCAGTCGGTTGGGCTGAAATTTTTTGGTGAAATAGATTTGGCACCGCAGATTCAGAATATTGCCAAAGTTGTAGTGAGCCAATCCCCTCTTCAGGTGGTGATTCGCCCCACTGCCCTTTTTCCTCATGCCAATGTGTTGGGTGGGTTTATGGCGATTGTCGTGTTGTTGGGGTTGGGATTATTGGCTGATGAATTGGTGCGCGGCGGGCGAAAAATATACAGCGCTTTGGTGGCAAGCGGAATTTTATTGTCGAGTGCTGCACTCGCCTATTCGTTTTCGCGAAGCGCGTGGGTGGGATTTGTCGTTGGCTTGGGGGTGTTTGTTGGATTGAGTTGGTGGTGGGCTCGCGCGCGGTGCGCCCAGCTCCTTAGTATGCTGAAAGATATAAAAGTAATAGTTGTGATTGTTGCTGTATGTATTGCCCTACTTGCGTTTGCACCTCAAGCCCTGCACCGCGGGTTAGACAACAATCAGTTTGACACCTATTCGACACAAGGCCGCGTGTTATATGCAAAAATTTCGTCTAACCTGCTCGCCCATCACCTATTATTCGGTGTTGGTCCGGGAAATTTTACTCCTGCTCTGACAACTGCCTCATCAACTCCACTCGCGGCGTGGCAGTATCAGCCGGTTCATATTGTCTTGTTGCTTGTTGCGACTGAATATGGGTTGCTCGCTGCGATTGCGCTGATAGTTTGTATGTTACGCAGTGTAAAACGAGCCGTGCAGCGCGCACGACTCGAAAAAGAATTTTTGAATTTTGCTCTTGTGGGCGCATTGATGGCCTGTGGAGCAATCTCCCTTTTTGACCATTATCTATTCACCATTCAGCAAGGCGCGCTGCTTACATTTATCCTACTTGGACTTGCCTCTTCGCGGCTTAGATCTTGATGTGAAGCGCTTCAACAAGTTTGACTGACAGTTTGCTCAAAAACTGGTTTTTTGCATCGATTTGGGAGCCAGCGATCAGAAGCCCTAAGAATAATGCAATAATGACCCCGATACGAATAAGGTCTGCACGGATCAATCGTGTCCCCTCTTCGCCATTTTTTTCTTGCTTTGTCAAATTTCCAGAAGAAACCGGAGAAATTTTAGAATTATTTAATGAATTTTTAATGAAATTTTTAGAATTTTTTAATCTTTCGTCCCAAGTAGCAAGTACAGCCTCTTGTTGCGCTGCAAGTTCTGGCTGTTGTATGCGACCTTGTGCTCGTGCTGCCCGTCTCGCCTTTCGCGTCTGTTTCTTTGATTTAAACTGTGACATAGTGATATTGAAAATGGTAACAACTTACTTTACTATACCAGTATGACACAACAATTTCAAAAACCCCAAAAATTTGGGTTCATGCGCTGGATTCGCAGTCGCATGGATCCGGTGACCGATTCAATCCCCTGGCCCAACATTCATCCAAATATTGTATCAGGCGCTCAGGTAGTTGCCGCAATGTTCTTTGTTATTGCTCTGCTCGACCCCACTCGACCCCGCGTGTGGATTGCCTTCGCTCTCTTGCTTCTCGGTAATATCCTTGATGCCGTTGACGGGTCCATCGCCCGCAAATACGGTTATGACCAACAAAAGGGTTGGATTGTCGATGTTGTTGTCGACCGCGTGGCGGAATTTCTCACCTTTATTCTCTTTCCGTGGTATTGGCTGGCGATTTGGCTTGCAAACATTGTCTACAGCATTGTTGGATACAAAAAAGGATACCATGCCATGTTGGCGCTGCGTATCCCGTTTGTATTCTATTTTATTTGGTATTATTTTGTTCGCTAGTTGACGCAGGTGTATCGCGCTTGCGCAATCCGGTGCGATAGCCAATAGTCTCCGCGAGCATATGAATGGTTGGCCCAAGCACTAGTACCGTAATCGCAATATGCAGCGGAATGTGAAATGCAAGCGCAGTCAGAGCCAGCGCGCCGATCACCGAATCCAGCTGATCCCACGGGAACCACGATTCGCCGGGCTGCTTGCCTACTTGGCGCTTGAAAAAACTTTTCACCGCATCGCCGAGCAGCGTCCCAAGTCCCATCAAAAAACCAAATAACAACCACGAGCGCTGCGAGAGATCCACAGGCATGAGCGTTCGGAAAAATGCGACATTCGTGTATAATAGAAACTGAATTCCGGCGACAGCGATCGCGCCTGGAATCCCGACGACGAAGCCGCGCACTGTTTTGTGATCACCAAAGACGCGATGACCGCGAAAAGTCGCACCGCCATCGATTGGTACTGCGAGCTTTTGCAGCCAACCAAATCGTGCAGCAACCGGTGGCAGACTGTTGGCAGCCACTGCCGCAAGCGCAACGTACACGGTTTGAGCACATACAAAAAGAATATCCATGCGCCCAGTATAGCAGAAGTGGCCTGACTGGGTAAACATATTAAGAAATATTATATTAAAATTGTCAATATGGACATAGTCGGATGGGTGATTGGGGTAGGTGCGGCGGGTATGGCGGTGGGTGGATTGATTTGGTCGCGGAGCCTGAGCCAGCGCATGACTGCATTGCAACTCAAAAAAGAGCAACTGGAAAAGATAACGATGGACGACGTGGGTGATATCATGCGCACGCATGAGCAGCAGATTCGCGCACTTGAGCAAGAGATCGCGCAAAAGAATGAAGAAATTCGCGAATTGCACCAACGTGTGGACGGCGCAATTCAGCATACGAGCGTAGTGAGGTATAATCCATTTCGTGACACCGGCGGCGATCAGAGTTTTGCGGCTGCATTTTTGGATCAGCGCGGCGACGGCGTGATTATTTCAAGTCTCCATAGTCGTACAAGCACGCGCGTCTATGCCAAGCCAATCGTTTCAGGAAGTTCGCAATTTGAACTGACAGATGAAGAAATGAATGCATTGGCCCGAGCGGTACGACATGACAGTGAGGCCCAGCAGGCGAGTGCACGAGAGGAAGAAGAGTCCGCAGCAACCATCTCAACTATGTAAGTAACTTAACTAATTAAACCACATCAATGGCACGAGCAAGCGAATTTGAACAAACAACTGGTGAAGCTGATACGATCATTGGGCCAAGCGTCCAGATCGAAGGAGACCTCATTAGCAAGGGAAATGTGCGTGTTGAAGGCACGCTCAAAGGCAAACTCCTCACAGAAAAAAATCTTGAAGTCACGCCAACAGCGCACATCGAAGCAAATGTCTCTGCTGCCAACATGGTGATCGCAGGTGCAGTGAACGGCGATATTAAAGCAAGTGGAAAAATCACCATCCTCGAAACTGGCAAAGTGTACGGCGATATCACAAGCTCAACACTCGCCATCAACCCGGGCGCGATTTTCTCCGGCCAATCCAACATGAACAAGCAGCCGCAGTCTCCTGATGTCTCATCCATTCTCGAAGAAGAATCCGTCGCTGCTTAAATTCACCAGCACATGTATTATTACGTCACTGATTCATTCGTCAAACAAGACAAGGCGGCACTTCGCATTCTCAACAAAGTGAATTTTAAGCTCACGCAGCTTGATATGCTTGGCGAGGTCGCAGAAGTCACCAAATACCGCCCGATGAAGCGGGTGATTGAGGATGGGATCGCGAAAGGGCATACCACGATTATTATTATCGGCGACAATCGTAGTCTCAATCAAGCCGCGATGTGCGTGATCGGCAAGCCGCAGATTGTGCTCGGGTTGATCCCGGTGGGGCAGCAGGTGTCGCTTGGGCGAGCGCTGGGCTTGGATCGCGTAGATGAACTGGCTGATATCTTGGCTGCGCGCAAGGTGGAAAAGCTGGATGTCGGCGTAGTCAACAACCGGATTTTCCTCGGCGCACTCGAGATCGGCGTCACCACGGATTTGCAGACAGGGCAGGCGGGTGGGCGAGCAGGCGCAAAGGCGGCCACCGGCGCGCCGTCGGTGTTGCGCAAATTTGCCGACGCGAGCAAGTTGCTTTTTTCCGGCAGTAAATGGACAGGAATCACAATTGCGTGTAAAGTGGACGGCAAGTACAAGTTGACGGCCGCGACGCAGCATTGCGCGATTGTCAACATGCGTTTGCGCGCCGGCGCTGATGTCGCCGAAGGCGCGCGTTTGTTGACCAAGTCCAATGATGCCGAGCTCGATCTGGTGGTGCTGGATGATATGCCCAAAGGTGTGTTGTACAAGCAGTTTGACAGTTTTCGTGCGGCGCGGTATGAGGAGATCCCTCATACGTCATTTGTTCGGGGATATAAATTTCAAATTACCTCTCAGCCACATTTGCCGATTTGGGCAGACAGTTCGCAAGTGGCCGAGACTCCTGCGGTGGTGGGCGTGCTTCCCAAAGAGCTGCGCATGATCGTAGGAAAAGAAAGGATGATTGTATGAAGATAAAAGATTTAGCAAAAGAGCTGAGAATTGATAAGAAATTTATCCACCGCGAACTGACGAAAGCGGGTTTTTTTGTTTCGCCGACTGCGAGCCAGATTGATGACAAATTGGGTCACACCATCATTGCGCGGTTTCAGGCGCGTCGCCAGCCGCAAGCCAAGGCTGAAGATCCTCTTGCTGCGCGTCGTGGCGAAAAGATTGCATTGCCTCCGACAATGACCGTCAAGGTGTTTGCCGAGCGGGTGAAGCTCGCGATTCCTCTGGTCATGAAAGAGCTCATGAAAAACGGCATTTTTGCCAATTTGAACGAGACCATTGATTACGATACTGCTGCGATTATTGTCGAAGACATGGGATTTGTGCCGGTGAAGGGTGACGAAGAATCTGAAAAACTCACTTCGGTTCAGTTGCGCGGAATCCTTGCGCAAGAAGCACAAGATGATCCAAAAAAATCCAAGATTCGTCCGCCGATCGTGACCATTATGGGCCACGTCGACCACGGTAAGACTACATTGCTGGATACTATTCGCAAGGAAAATGTGGCAGCAGGCGAGAGCGGTGGTATCACGCAGCGCATTGGTGCGTATCAAGTGCATCCCAAAAAAGGCCGCAAGCAGCTTATTACGTTTTTGGATACACCAGGTCACGAAGCATTTAGCGCCATGCGTGCGCGCGGCGCCAATGTGACCGACATTGCGGTGTTGGTGGTGGCAGCCGATGATGGAGTGCGTCCGCAGACAGAAGAAGCATGCAAGCTCGCGCAATCCGCAAAAGTGCCGATCATCGTGGCCATCAACAAAATCGACAAGCCTGACGCCAATATTGATCGCATCAAAACTGAGCTTGGCGAAAAACTCGGCCTAGTTCCGGAAGAATGGGGCGGTGATATCATGATGATTCCGATTTCGGCAAAAAAAGGCACCGGTATTGAAAAACTGCTGGAAAGCATTTTGCTGGTAGCCGAGGTCCAGAAATTTCAAGCAAATCCATCTGCTCGCGCATTTGGTACGGTGATTGAGTCGCATCTCGACAACAAAATCGGGCCACTCGTGACCGTGGTTGTCCAATCCGGCACCCTGCGTGTGGGCGATGAAATCCTTGTTGGTGCGCATTTGGGCAAGGTCAAAGCGTTGTGGGATTATCAGATGAAGGATTTGAAAGAAGCGGTCTTGTCTCAGCCGGTACGCGTGTTGGGCTTGACGCAGGTTCCTGATGCCGGTGATGTGCTTCAGGTGGTTGAGGATAAGCGCGAGGCAAAAGATCTGTCCAAGCGTCTCCAAAGCCACGAGCGATTGAAGAAAATCGCAAAGTCCAAATACGTGCAAGTGCGCAAATTTGGCACAGACACAACCAGCGGTGGCGCGGCGGCAGCAGCTGCGTCGGCCGGAGTTGCGTCTCAGGGTCAAAAGCCGGGCGCGGCAGCCGCATTCAACGCAGCAGCCGGCGGCACAATTCCGGAATACGTGATTGTGCTGAAAGCCGACGTCAAAGGTTCGCTCGAAGCCATCGAACAATCGGTTGAAGGCCTCAAATCTGAGCACGTGCGCATTCGCATTTTGGACGCAAGCACGGGTGACATCACCGAGTCAGACGTGATGCTCGCACGCGCCTCGCACGCAGTCATTCTTGGATTTAACGTTAAAAAGACACCAATCGCCGGGACGCTTGCCAAGAAAGACAAGATTGACATCCAAGTGTTCTCGATCATTTATGAATTGTTTGATTATGTGAAAAAGGGTGCGTCGGCTCTGCTGCCTGCGCTGACCGAGCGTCGCAAGTTGGGCAAAATGAAAGTCTTGAAGATTTTCAAAACCAGCAGGGGAGAGATGATCGCCGGCGGCAGTATTATTTCTGGTTTGGTGCGCAAGGGTGCAGTCGCAGACGTGCTGCGCGGACTTGGCGAAGAGCGCGTGGGCACCGGTCGCATCGCCCAGCTCCAACACAACCGTGCTGCAGCCGACGAAGTAGCCAAAGGCAACGAATGTGGCATCTTGTTTAGCGGCTCGTTCCGCCTGAAAGAAGGCGATATCCTCGAGGTGTTTGAGGAAGTTGATGTGAAGCGGACGCTGTAAGCGTTTAGCGGGTAGCGAAAAATTTCGTAAAAATACTTGCAAAAAAATTAACTCCGTGTTATACCATGCTTGACAGCACGGGATGTTGTCAAGTGCTCTTTTCATATATGTTCGACCGAAACCAAAAAAAGCCCAAAAGGAGGGTGTATCGTGTCCAATCTTGAAGGTGAGAGGGCAATTCTTGTGGAAAATGCGGAGCGCGCGCAGCAGGTTAAAGCGCGGCAATTCAACCTTACAGCTCGAACATTTCGAAGAGGCGAGCTGCTCAGAGAAGATAACACTGGCTATCTTGTAAAGATAGCAAATGCATATCGCCTCTGCTTTGGCCTCAAGGATCCTGATGGATCTGGCTGGGGAGAAGGAGACGGCTGCCCAAGCTGTGGCTACAAGAGACCTTTTTCTGACGAGAAAGATTTGTCAGGAGAGGAGATCCGTCTGTGTCCTCGGTGTAGAAGGGCGTTTCTGGCGCCACTTCACAATCAGGATGATATCCTCAATCACTTGATGGATGTCAACCTCGGATATTATGGATCGCTTGTTACGATCCTCGAGCATGAGGGTGCGATCGCTGCATTCGCATGGGGTTCGCCGGTGACTCACCTTGACCTTACGAGGCGCATTGTCGATGTTCGCTGCAAGGCGGGCTATGCAAATCGCAAGGGAGGGCGAGACCTGGTTGAGAAATTGCTTAATCACCCGCAGGGACCTGGGCGCGAAGCTGAGCTTTTCTATATTGACGAGCTCGGTGTTTTGCCGGCCTACAGGGGAAGCTTCGAAACACTGGTGAAGCTTATGCTTCCGATGATTGTTGAGGCCTCTGCGACTCATCGGAATCTGCTTTTTTGGACGGACAAGGCTATGTCTAAAATTGCAGATGCAGCAGAGAGAGGTGGGTTTACCCATGTGCACTGTGAAGACAGCGCACATGCATTCGTTAATGGTGCGATCCAGGAGGTATGTCAGGCGATTGACTTTCTTCACTGCGATGCTCGCAAGGTACTGTCCTATCTTCAAGGACTTTCCCCTGCGCAGCAATCAGCAAGCGGTGAGAAAAGTCATCGCCGTAAAAGACACGCCGCCTGAAACTCCGGTCGCCGACGAATCCTCTCTCATAATAAGAGCTAGGTAGATATTTGTATCACTAGCTCTTTTTCTTTTTGCTTTTGTGATATAATAAACTACTTTATATATAAAAATTGAATTAAATGCCCCCTTGGTTATTGAAAGATTGTATAAGCCCCTATGATCACTACTGTGACGGTTATAGTGCTCCAGGCGGATCAGGGAAAAATTATATAGCTGTTCCTACGCTCTCTGTCGCAAAAACGCCAATACTTCTTCCTGGCAGTGCTAAGCCTGGATTGGTGGATGAAATTTTAGCATTTGATCGCGCTGAGTCGTTGCAGGATTCCGCATACCTCGGTCAAATCAATATGATTACCGTTTCTTCATTTTGTGGAATCCAAGGGCGAGTGTGGGGGCTTGAATTGTTCCCGGCTGAGGGGCTGCGGGCTCCGCACTCGGCAGTTAATAAGGTTGCGGGAGTCTCTGTTTACGACGCGAGTCCGCTTCTTGATGCTTCAAGGGATCTGTTCGGCACTGTGGCGGAGAAAAAGTTTCCTTTGATACCAGGAGCTCATGTACCTACCGCCGCTCATTCAATCGAGAAAAAAGGCCCTGAGCATTTGTATGGCGCTATCGCTTTTGGCATCCCGGAAGATAGATCGCGAGAAGCAATACTGTTTATGGAAGATGTGGGCACGATGACATTTGATAATACCACTGACGTAACTCGGTTTGAGCAGGAAAAGCGCACGATCATTGAAAAACTAGCCCTTTCCGTCCTTGAAGTCGGAAAAAATCAACACATTACATATAAAGAGATTTATATTACATTTAAGGATATTGCAGTTGGATTTAATGAAGTTGGTTGCGCGCTTATTGCGGTGCCATATGTAACCCTTGCAAAGAATGCAGTCAGCGAAAAAATCGTAGTCGACTTTGAAAATTTATCGCTAAATGACTGGAAGCGTGAGGTTGATGTTGTAAATGGATAGTTTTGATTTTTCAACCGCGCTGTATATATTGTTAGTTTGTTCAAACATTGCCTTTGTAGTTGCTGCTCTTGCAAAAAGAAGAAGGAGTATTGCAAGTTATCTTTTTGTTTGTATCAACATCGCTGCACTGGGTTGGATTATGACGCTGTATCTTATCTATCACGGCGCTACTCAGGAAAACGTTTTGTTTGTCGGAAGACTGAACTTCACTTCAATTGTTTTTTCTAGCTTTTTTATCCTGCTCTTTTCCTACTTCTTTCCAACTCCAGTTGGAAAAGTAAATAGACCTCTCATCGGGGCCTTGGTGCTTGAGACCGTAGTTCTTGCGGGTATTACTCAGTTTACTGGTCTTATTGACGCGCAAGAAATATTGACCAATGGAAAAGAAGAGACCATTTTTGGACCACTCTATATACTTTTTGCTGCACACTTTTTGGTCTATATGGCAGGAAGTGTTGCGCTTCTTTTGTACAAGCGGAAAAAGTTTACAGGAACAAAAAAACTCCAAATCTATTATGTGTTGTTGGGCGTGGTGCTTAGTCATGTGTTTGGGTTTGTTACTAATATTTACCTTCCCTTTGCGCTCAATGATTATTCTCTCCAGTCTTTGGGTCCAATTGCGCTAGTCCTTTTTAATGTGTGCATCTTTTACACAATTGTGCGGTATCGTTTCATGGATATTCGTATTGTTGTTCGAAAGGTGCTTGTTTATGGAATTCAAACGGTATTCGCATATGGTGTTTTTTACTTCATCACCGGACTTTTAAGCTATGCGTTTGGTGGTATTTACTCGGTTCAGTCGTATGCAATCGGCGTGTTGATTGCGCTTTGGTTTGTGGGAGTGTTCAACATGATTGGCAGATTGATGAAAAATTTCAGCAATCATTACGTGTTTCCGAGTTTATATAATTATCGAGAAGCGATTCAACAGATTTCGGACCAATTGACGTATGCGGTTGATATCAACAAGGTTTACCAGTCTGTTTCTGAAGGCGTAAAAGCTGCTGTGAATCCGGAAATTTTTGGACTCCTTTTATTTGAGGAAATGAATCAGAAGATAATGGTATTTGGTCTTGAGCAGGAGTTCGCAAGTCGAATTATGAAGGACGACTTGCTGCGAAAGGCTCTGGTGAAATCACGCGACCCCATTGTGACGGAGGAAATCGTTGAGGAGTCTGAGGAGGCAAACGCACTTAAGGCTGATTTGAATGAGTATAAAATCGCTATTGTTGGGCGCTTAGTGAGTAGCAACAAGTTGATCGGCATGCTCGTGCTTGGCAACAAAAGCGACCAAAGCGCTTATTCGACGCAAGACCTTGAGCTCATCAAAACCATCGCTCAGCAGTCATCCCTCGCGCTGGACAACGCGCTCTTGTACCAAAAAGTCAACCAAATGAATGCGACGCTGCAAGAAAAAGTCGCCGCGCAGACAAAAGATATTGTCGAAAAGACCGAGCACCTCAAGAAACTTCTTGACATGCGCTCGGAATTTCTCGATGTGACTTCGCACCAGCTGCGCACGCCGGTGTCGGTGATCAAGGGAACGCTCTCGCTCATGCGCGAGCAAAATTTTCATACGCTGCCGCACGATCAGCAGCTTGAATTTATCAACAGCATTTATCACAAAAGCGAGAAGCTTGAGTCAATTATCAGTGATATTTTGTCCGCGTCGGAAATGGATAGCGACAAATTTATCATTCAGCTCAAAGACCGGGTGAATATGAGTGAGATTCTTGAGGATGTGATTGAGGATTTTGCTCCGCAAGCGCGTGAGAAAAATATTGACCTGAGATTTGCGCGATCTGCCCAGCCTCTACCTCTTATCAAAGGCAGCAAGCGCTATCTCGAACATGCAATTAATAATCTTGTTTCGAACGCATTGCGCTACACCAAAAAAGGATCAATTACCCTCAGCGCTGAGCTTGTGTCCGCGCCGGAAACGACAATTGTTATCAAGGTGGCCGATACGGGCATCGGAATTCCCGCCGCCGCTCTTCCAAAATTGTTTGAAAAATTTGTCCGCGCGCAAAATGCCCGTGACATGTACACCGATGGTTCCGGACTTGGTTTGTTTATTGTAAAAAAATCCGTGCACGCGCATCCGGGCGCGCGCGTCTGGGCTGAGAGTGAAGGCGAGGGTAAGGGGTCTACATTTATTATTTCGCTTCCTGTTATTTCTGAAAAATAATACATGCCCATGATCAAAGTCCTCATGATCGAAGACGACGAAGACCAAATCTTGATGTACAAGACGAAGTTTTTGATGGAAGGGTTTGCGTTTGTGGCCACGCGCGAGGGTTCGGTGGGTGTGGCAAAAGCAAAGGCGGAAAAGCCGGATATTATCTTGGCGGATGTGCTGATGTATGAAATGCCCGGGACCGATGTGCTGCGCGCGCTCAAGGCGGATCCGGAGACGCGAGGGATTCCGGTGGTGATGCTGACCAACTTGTCCAAGCGAGAAACTGCGCAAGAATGCATGGATCTCGGTGCGGCTGAGTATTTGGTCAAAACAGATATCGAGCCGGCGCAGCTGGTGGAGCGGGTGCGGCGAATTTTGGCGCGGCAATAGAAGTTGGTTGGGGCAAGGAGTTGCCTTTTTGTGATTATCCTGTTATAGTAAGGTGCTTCTTTGATGTTTCTGATTTTTTATCATATTTCCCATGGGTGAAGTACGAATTCGCAAGATAAATAAGCTGATTTTGCAGCAAGTCGGGCTAATTGTGGAGCGCGAAATCGAGCGCCGCGCGCCCGCAATGATTACGGTCAAGAAAGTCGATACGACAGAGGATTTGCTGTTTACGGATATTTGGATCAGTATTTTGCCCGAGACGCAAGAAGCGGCGGTGATCGCCGAGCTTGATGAGCAGGTGGGCGTGATTCAGCGCTTGCTCAACCGTAAACTGCGCATGCGCTTTGTGCCCTGGCTGCGCTTTAAAATTGATCAATCTGAGCAAAAAGCGGCTGATTTGCATAAGTTAATTCGTGAGACGCGCACGGCGGATGAGGCGATGACCGAAGCCGAGCGACGTGAGGCGGAAGCAGCTCGTAGTGAAGAAGCTGCGCGTGCGGACGATCAAGAAGGGGGAGTCGGTGCAGACGCCGCCTGAGATCGCCGCTCGCAATACAAGCGCCATCGAGGACATTTGGCGCTTGTTTGATATGCACCAGGAAATCGTGCTGTCGACGCATGAGCGCGCGGATGGCGATGGATTTGGTGCCATGATCGCTCTTGGCCGCGCGCTTGAGCAGCTCGGCAAGCGGGTGTATCGGGTGGTGCGCGACGGCGCGCCGGAAAATTTGGAGTTTTTGATGACTGATGGCGCGGGCGAGCAGATTTTACACCATGTGCCGATTCTTGACAATGCGCTCATGGTGGTGCTCGACGCGTCTGAGCTCTCGCGCATCGGGCTCAAAGACGAAGTGGCCGCGCTGCGCGAATTTCGCGGCTTGCAGCTTGTGTGCATTGACCATCATCCTCACGGCGAACAATTTGGCGTGGTGAACATGATCAATGAATTCGCAAGCTCGACGTGCGAGCTAGTCTATGACGTGTTGGCGGCGCGCCCGACTCAGGTCACAGTGGATCTCGCCATGGCGACTGCACTTCTGACCGGCATTTTTACCGACACCGGCAGTTTTCAGCACTCCAACACCAACCCGCACGCGCTCGCCATCGCGTCCGAGCTGGTCGCGAAGGGCGCGCGGCTGAATAAAATCAGCAAGCAGCTCTACTCCAACAAAGAAGAATCCGCCCTGCGCATCTGGGGCCAGACGCTGTCGCGCATGAAAGTCCTGCCACAATATGGCCTCGCAGTGTCAGTGGTGACGCAAGAAGATCTCGCGCGTTTTGGCGCGACCGTCGAGGACATGTCTGGCTTGGTGAGCGTGATGAATACCATCCCCGGCATCACCATGTCGCTGCTCCTTGTCCAGGCAGAGCCGGGAAAAATCAAAGGCAGCCTCCGCTCGGAAGAAGGCCGCGGCGTGGACGTCTCGCGCATCGCGCACTTTTTTGGCGGCGGTGGGCATCGTCTTGCCTCCGGCTTCACTGTCGACGGCACTATGGTCGCCGAAGCAGGCGGCAAGTGGCGGGTGGAATAATCTATATTACGAGTTAGAGCGCGAAATCGTAATAAGAAAATCCATATTGCAAGTTCAAGATCTAAATAAAAATATAAATTTCTATACTGCCAGTTAAGGCGTTAAGTGACAGTATAGAAATAAAAACGGGGGAGGACGGCTCACCAATAATTGATTTCTTCGCTTTATTTCCGTATAATTACATCTCGTAACACATCGTTGCGAGCCTGAATAGGTGCCAGAACAGAAGCATTCCAAGGAGGAATGAGTATGCCGCTTATTGTCGAAATCAAGGGACTTTCAGATCTCTTTAATGCAACTATTTTTGAAGAGAAAGTGCAGTCTTGTTTTGTAAATACGAAAAGTTCTGCCCTTAAGCGAGAACAGATCCTAGTCTTCTTGCCCAAAGAGATAAAGCGTGAAGACTTTAACTTTGGCAAAAAGATTGTTGCATGTATAACCGTGCACTGCAATTTTGCGAACAAGGCTCAAGCGAAAACTCTGGCTAGGGCATTTCTCGGTCGACTTGGCGCTATTCTTGTGGAACATTTTGTTCATTGGGAGATTTTGCGAGTATTTGTGCGAGCGAAGAACGGAAAAGAAGGACAAGATGTCGCGTATTCTCAGAGCAAAAAGCAAGAGCTTTTTGGAAAGGATGTGTTTCGAGCGGCATCGCGTCTAGAGAATTTGCTTCGCACTCAGATGAACATGTTTGATTGGAAAGTGGAAGCGAATAGTGACGATGTCTCGATTCATGTGAATGGCATCCCGAAGTTTCCTCAGGAAGATATCCATAAGTGGATGCGCAAGGTTGCCAAGCTCGTCAGAAAGGTTTGGAGCAAGCAAAATCCTGGCATTGGGGGCTGGATCTTTCTTACCAATAAGGACGAATCCGGGAATGTGCAGGAGATGTTGAAAATCGGTCAAAGTTTTTCCGCCAATTTTACAAATCTTGATATCTAAATAAAAATCCTCGCTTAGTCGTATGACTTGGCGAGGACATTTTTTTATCCGAACAAAAACTTGACGATCTGGCGCAGATAGCCGGGCTTCTCCGGCTCTGGCGACACTGGCACACCGATCCGCTCACGAAACGCGCTCAGTGGCAGCTCGAGCTCCACTGGTGCTTGGCCCGGTTCCTGTACTACTGCGGTGAGGAGGAATTGGCCGTCCTCAAACCGGGCAGAGCGAAAGAGGTAGCCGCGCCCGCGAGAGTCTTGGAAGTAGGGCTGTCTCGCTCCGCTTTTTCCGGCATTTGGATCCGGAATGTGGAGAAGATTGTGCCGGTATTCGTGCCAGCTCTGCTTGCTTTCTCGCTGGACGAGCTCGTCCAGCTGACGACTGGTGACAGGTCCCCAGTCCAGAAATCCACCAACTGGCGGCCCATCAATAAACCCTTTCAATCCCAGGTCCTCAAAAAACACGCCCAGGCTCTGGGCGCGGGTCAGGACGACCTCGGTCGCGTCCACTGCGTATTCATTCATCACGCTTCCTCCATTGCGAAGTGCTTTGCATCATATGACAGCCATGCGCTCTTGTCAATCTACGAGCGCAATTTTTGTAATTTCACCTCGAGCTGCTATACTATATGAGTCAGTTTACATTTAACATATCTGCATGAATCTCATCCCAACAGTCATTGAAAAATCGAGCTCGGGCGAGCGCGCGTTTGATATTTATTCCCGCTTGCTCAAAGAGCGCATCGTGTTCTTGGGCTCGGGCGTCAACGACGCGGTGGCAAACACCGTGATCGCACAGCTTCTTTTCCTCGAAAGTGAAGACAAAGACAAGGACATCAAGCTCTACATCAACTCACCGGGTGGCTCAGTGAGCGCGGGTCTCGCGATTTACGACACCATGCAAATCGTCAAGCCGCAAGTGTCCACCATCTGCATCGGACTCGCGGCCAGCATGGGCGCGGTACTCCTTGCGGGCGGCGCAAAAGGCAAGCGATTCGCGTTGCCAAACGCCGAGGTCATGATTCACCAAGTGATGGGCGGCGCACAAGGTCAGGCAAGCGATATCGAAATCAGTGCACGCCACATTTTGAAGACAAAGGCCGCGTTGAATAAAATCCTCGCGCACCACACCGGCCAGTCGATCGCGAAAATCGAGCAAGACACCGACCGAGACAATTTCATGTCCGCGACCGAAGCAAAAGCATACGGATTGATTGATAAAATCGTGACTGCATAATGGTTTATATGGCTGACATCTCGGATTTACAGAAAAAATTAGGGACGAAATTTCACAAGCCGGCACTGCTCGAGCAAGCATTGACGCATCGCTCCTATCTCAACGAACACGCGGGCGAGCAGCTCGAACACAACGAGCGCCTCGAATTTCTCGGCGATGCCGTGCTTGAGATTGTGGTGACGGATTATTTGTACCGCACCTATTCCAATCCGGAAGGCGAGCTTACAAGCATTCGTGCGGCTCTGGTGAATAGCGAAATGTTGGCGAAAAAGGCCAACGAACTCGGTATCGAGCACTTTTTGCGCTTGAGCCATGGCGAATCCAAAGACACTGGCCGTGCGCGGACATTTATCCTTGCCAATGCGCTTGAAGCAATCATCGGCGCCATTTACCTCGACCTCGGTCTTGCCGGCGCATCCAAATTTATCCACACCGCGCTGATTCCGGAAGTGACGGAAATTCTGGTGAAAAAGCTTTACCGCGACCCCAAGAGTACCTTTCAGGAAATGTCGCAAGAGCAGCTCCATGTCACGCCCGAATATCGCGTGCTCGAGGAAACAGGTCCGGACCATGACAAAAAATTTGTGGTGGGCGTGTTTTTAGGCGAGGAACTGGTTGCACAAGGTACTGGCAGCTCCAAGCAGTTGGCGCAAGTGGAAGCTGCTCGCAATGGGCTTGCGAAAAAAGGCTGGTAGGCGCACTCGCGCGGCGGTAGTTTTTTTGATATACTACCAACAATTCTTGTTGTGCTAGTAAAAAACAAAACATGTTTCTTGAACGCCTTGAAATTCAAGGTTTTAAATCTTTTGCGCGCAAGGTTACGTTTCAATTTTCCACCGGAGTCACGGCGATTGTTGGGCCAAACGGGTCGGGAAAAAGCAACGTAGCTGACGCCATCCGCTGGGTCTTGGGTGAGCAATCGCTCAAGCAGATTCGCGGAAAAAAATCCGAAGATATTATTTTTGCCGGCTCTGAAGGGCGGGCGCGTTTGGGTTTTGCCGAAGTGGTGCTGGTGTTCAACAATGCCGACCACGCAATGCCGATCGCGTACGATAGTGTGGAAATAACTCGTCGCGTATACCGCGATGGCACGAGCGAATATGTGCTGAATGGCGCAAAAGTGCGTTTGATGGATATTCACGAGCTGCTGGCAAAAGCGGGTTTTGCACAACGAAGCTATGGTGTCATCAGCCAGGGCATGATTGCCGAATTGGTCACGGCGACACCGCAAGAGCGCTTGACGTTGTTTGAAGATGCGTCCGGTGTGACGCAGTTCAAGCTCAAGCGCGAACAAGCGTTGGGCAAACTCGCGACGAGTGGAGAAAATGCCGCAAAAGTCCAATCAATTTTGACCGAAATCGAGCCGCACTTGCAGCTGTTGCGCCGTCAGGCTGCGCGAGCGGAAAAACGCGCAGTTGTTGCGCATGAATTGGCGGAAAAACAAGTGGCGTATTTTACGCTTGCTTGGGAAGATGTGACCACCAAAACGCTGGAGAAATCTGCGCAACTTGAGGCAATAAATACACAGGTCGCGCAGGCAAAGGTGACGCTTGAGCAAACGCAGGCCGCAGCCGACACGCTGCGCGCGCAAGAGGATTTGTTTCAGACCCGCTTGGCAGATTTGCAGCAGCAAGCACATGACGCGCAAACACGGGTGACAAATCAAGAAGCTGAACTCACCCGCCTTGAAGCGCAGATCGAGATTGAGCGTTCCCGCAAAGAACAATCGACGCTTGCGACCGCAGAAGAACAGCTTGCTCATGCGCAAGAACAAATTGCCGCCACTCGTGCGCAGCAGCAATTGGCACAAAAACAATCCGAGCTTTTTCATAAGCAAATCACAGAAGATCGCCGCGCGCTCGCACGCATCCAAAACCACAAAGCGGAAGTGCTCGCGCGCCTGGAAAAACTTCGTGCCGACGCGGCGCAGCTTTCGCATCCCGAACTCAGCGGCCGCATCAAAGACGTGTATTTGCAGCACAATACCTTTTTGAGCAAACTCAGCACCACGCGCTCATACGACGAACTTACGAGTCTTTACAGCACCGCATCCGTAGTCAACGACGAACTGCGCACGCTCGTGCGTTGGTCGCAAGGGGAGACCCCGGCGCCGACTGAAATCTCGCTTTCGTCCGAGTATGCCGAGCGCACTCGCCGTGCAGATGCCGCGGCTGCTCGCATCGCGGCCATCGTCGCCGATCTCACGACCCAAGAGAGCCGTGTTCAAGACGCCATTCGTCAAACTGAAATCCAAATCGGCGTCACTGCCGCCGCGCTCGCCACTGCAGAGCGCGAACTTCGCGCACATGAACGCACCCGCGCCGCACTTGTCACCAAGCGTGACGAAGCCGCTCGCTTGCTCGGTCCAGCCGCAGCCGCCCATCTTGCACAACTCGAATCCCGTGCAGCTGAAATCCGTGCCGCGCAAGAGGCTGCTCGCGTCGCTGAAAAGTCCGCGCGCGACCGCGTGACCGCCGAACGCACCACGCACACCTCCGCGCGCGCCCAACTCGCGCAAGCAGCGAGCGAAATCCGCGAACTCCAGCGCTCGCACGCGCGTCTCAAAGAGCTTGCCTACGCCGTCCGTCTCGAGCACGATCGCCTCATCTTTGTCCGCGACCAACTTCACGCCCGCATGTGCGACGAACTTACTATTGACGTGTTGGCACAGCTCCTCAAGCTCGAGACGGTGAGCGAAAAAATGCCAATCGCTGATCGCGAAATCGACGACCTCGCAACCGACGTGCACGCACTCGAATCCCAGCTCGCGCGTATCGGCACGGTCGACGTCGCCGTCTTGGACGAATGCCGCGCCGCTGAAGAGCGCTACGCATTCCTTTCGCAACAATACGCCGACCTTACTCAGGCAAGCGCTGATCTTACACAGGTCATTGCCGAGCTCAACGCACAAATCGATGAAGTGTTCCGCTCGTCATTTGCACAAATCAACGAACGCTTCCAGCACTTTTTCACCAAATTATTCCGTGGCGGCTCAGCCGAGCTCACCATCGAATCCGCTGATCGCGCCGTCCTTGGCGTGGGCATCTTGGCAACTCCTCCGGGCAAGCGCCTCAAAAATCTCGCCGTCCTCTCTGGCGGGGAAAAAGCACTCACCTCGATCGCGCTTCTGTGTGCGTTGCTCTCGATCAACCATTCGCCATTTGTCGTCTTGGATGAAGCCGACGCCGCGCTCGACGAAGCCAACGCCGCCCGCTTCGCCGACATCATGGGCGAACTTTCGGCCACCAGCCAATTTATCGTCATCACGCACAACCGCCAAACCATGCGCATCGCGTCCGCACTCTACGGCGTAACCATGCAAAAAGATGGCATTTCGCAACTGCTCTCGATTAAATTTTCGGACGCGCCCGATGCGTCAGCAAAATCAGCGGCACCGGCGCAAGAGCCTGCATCTGACTTTGTCTCCGCGGCTGAAGCTTTTTCTCTTCCGACTTCCGCACCAAAAAAATCTCGCTCCCGCCGCAAGACATCGCAGTCTCATGTCATCGCAACTCAAGCGAAAGCAGAAGTTTAGAGTTTTTTAATCTATTTTTATGGACAACAAGCAGGACATTTCGTTTCCTGAGGCTCTTGCGCAATCACAGCCGCAAGCCCAAGCTACGCAACCCGAGCCCCAGCAACAGCCCACGCAGCAATCCTCGCAGGCCGCACCAAAAGCCCCGCGCCCTCGGAAAAAAAGTCGCGCGGGTTTTATCGTACTGATTGCTCTTGTGCTCATTGCCTTCGCGGCTGCCGGCGCAATTGGATTTTTGTATATTCAGCAGCAAGCTCAGCTTTCGGCGGCTGAGACACAGATCGCCACGCTTCAGAAGCAAGTCGCCGCTGAGCAAGCCACCGCCCCGGCACCAACACAAACAACCTCACCAGCTACCACAACACCAACAACCACCACGGAAACTCCAGGTGAAGCCATCCCACCAACCACCGAAACTCCGACCGCGCCCACAGCTCCAATTGCGCCCGTCACCACAAGCCCGATTACGTACCTAAAAATTTCCAAAGCCGCAGGTGCCACTACGCAAACCGCTAGTTTATTTCATCAGGAAGCCACGGCAACCGGAGAAGCAAAAAGCGTTGATTCGTTTGGCTCAAATTACCAACAGTCCGTCGGCAATTGGGATGTAGTGCCTGCGACCGGCACCTTAGTCTATGTCAAAGACAACGCGCTGTGGGTAAGCGTTGGCGGAGCTGATCCGCGCAAAGTGTATTCTGTGGACAAAGGAAGTATTTCAAATCCAGTGGTTTCGGCCGATGGGCAAGATGTTATGTACTATTATTTTTTCTGGGACACCGCAAACAAAAATGCACCCGTTCTTTCAGAGTTTCATAAAATAAAAATCGACGGCACTGGCGATACAAAAGTCTACGCCACTGGCATGTCATCCGTCACTTTGACGCTTCAGGGTTGGTCTATGGACAAGAAGCGCGTGTATGCTACGGCCACTTGCGAATGCGATGGCAACCCGGAGGGAATGTCAGTCATTGATGTCGCTGCCGGTACGCTCAAAGATCTACAGATTAAAAATCTATACGCCGGAGGCGCTCGCAATGGAGTGGTAAATTTTAACGCTGATCATTCAAAAATCGCCTTTGTCACTCGCACCTTCAAGGATTCCACTGACGCCGCAAATCCATTTCCAACAGAAACCGGTCCGTGGGGAATTTCCGTCTACGACATCGCTACCGGCACTACAACGGCTGCATTTTCCACCACCACTGATCGGATTCAATCAGTCTATTGGTCAACGGACGGGAATCTCTTCTTCACCAGTAACAATCGGCAAATCAAAACGCTCAATATGAGCACAAAGGCGATCACCTTTGTCACTACCACACTCGAGCAGACGGCTGTGTGGGGAATTGCACAAATTAGTGCCGACCAAATTGCCTACGTCCTTGCAGTACTCGACGCAAACGGCCAGCCAACCAAGGTCGCCCTGCACACCATCAGCACCGACGGCCGCTTTGACACCGAAGTCACCTCAGCCGACGGCATTTATCTCATCGGCGCATCCAAATAGCGGAAATAATCCGCGCCCTTGACGCATCCACGGACTTGGGGTAAGCTCTAAATATAGTTTTTAAGTCTGTTCTTCTATGTTAATCATTCGTCTCGCTCGCATCGGTCGCCGCAATGAGTCCCATTTCCGCGTTGTGCTTGCTGAAAAGAAGCGCGCCGTGCAGAAAAAATACATCGAGCTTCTTGGGGAATATCATCCGGTCTACAAGCAAAACCAGCTCAAGCTCAACAAAGAGCGCATCGAGTATTGGCTTTCCATGGGCGCACAAATCAGCGACACCGTTGATGACATGTTATTCCGCGAAGGTATCGGCAACCGCGCCAAGCGCAAATTTTCCACCAAAAAGAAAGTTGAAGCCGCTCCAGCAGCAGCTCCAGCCGCAGAAGCCAAAAAAGAAGAATCCGCCCAGCCAGCACCTGAAGCAAAATAACTTTGCGCCAGTTCGGTTGTGGTATATAATATAAAAAAAGCAACCTCACGGTTGTCAATCTAATAAATAAGGAAAGAATCGCCATGACAGAAAAGTCCGCGGATCAGGAGTTTGTCGAGTACGTAATCAAAGCAATCGTTGATCATCCCGAAGGCGTAAAGACTGAGCGCAAGATTGATGAAATGGGCGTCTTGATCAGCCTCGAAGTCCACCCGGAAGACATGGGCCAAGTCATCGGCCGCCAAGGTCAAACAGCCAAGTCGCTGCGCACCTTGCTCCGCGTGATCGGCGCCAAAAACAATGCCCGCGTCAACCTGAAAATCGTTGAGCCAGAAGGTTCGACTCGTCCGCCTCGCCGCATGCCTCACGCGCAAGATCTGATGTCCTCAGATCACAGCCAAGATTCCGGCGCACCCGACACCAGCATGGTGGATGGGGTGGATGATTTGAAGATCTAATCTTCTCTTCATTAGCTCAAGTCATTAGTCAAATTGCAAAGAAAAAGAGTCGTTCACTGAACGACTCTTTGTTTAGGAAAAATTACTATTGTAGCCGGGGTTGCATTAAAGATCTCGGAAAAGAAAAGCCCCTACATCGCTCATGCGCTGGATCAGCTTTTCGGTTGCGTCGCAGCAATACAAGAGCTTGCCTTGACTCATGTTGTGCGCCGAATTTCGCATCTCCAGATTCTACGAGAATCTGAATGGCAAGCAGCACCTCAAATGTTGACATTGAGAGTTGCTGAGATAGGCGCCCAATCAACTCTTTTTGCATACACATATGTGCATTTTTTTGCCCTGCGATTTGGGCAAGCGCATCAAGCACGCGCGTTCTTGCAGTAGCAAGTTGTGCATCAGAAATGATGCTCACAACAAAGGGGGATAGCGTGTGTTGTCCCGCCTTTCCCTCTGCAAGAAACTCATATTTGAGCAATGTTGATACCTTATCGTTATCTGTCAAATCGGTAACAACTTCATCATCTGCGAGTAACATGGCTTCTTCTAGGTAGGATCGCACGCGAGAAGCAAGAAGTTCTTTTGCTATTCTCTTAGAACTCCTCTGTCTTACATAATCAATACAGCGATCGAGAATGGTTTTTAAATCAGCCTTGTTGATCTCCAACGCAATACTCCTTGTGGGGTTGTTGACTAACGCCGCTCGGCGCAATAGGATAGATTATCCTCCCTAAACATGGTAAGCTGCTCGACGGATACTAGTTCCTGCGCAGTACCAAGGCGTTTTTATATCATAGGTAAAAGATTTTAGCAACTCATGCGCTTCCACATCATCACCATTTTCCCGCACCTCTTCGATAGCTTTCTCTCGGAAAGCCTGATTAAGCGTGCGCAGCACAATGGACATATTGAAATTCTGGTGCACAACCTGCGAGATTACACGACGGACAAGCACAAGACAGTTGATGATACGCCATACGGCGGAGGACCGGGGATGTTGCTCAAGCCGGAGCCGATATTCAAGGCGGTGCGTGCGATTGTTGCCGCATCGGCGGTGCCGCGCGAACAGATTCGCGTGATATTGCTCACGCCGCAAGGCCAGACATTTACCCAGCAAAAAGCGCAGCAACTCGCTGCGCCCGAAAGCGCGCAGGAGATTATTTTTATCTGCGGCCGCTACGAAGGATTTGACGAACGCATCCGCACCCATCTCGTGGATGAGCAGATTTCGATCGGGGATTATGTGTTGCAGGGCGGGGAGATTCCGGCTATGGCGATCATCGAAGCGGTGTCGCGCCTGATCCCGGGCGTGCTTGGTGATGAAGAATCCGCACAGGAAGAATCATTTTCGCAGTCGCCTGACTATCTCGAGTATCCACAATATACCAAGCCGGCGGAGTTTGAAGGACTCGCGGTGCCGGAGGTGCTCCAAAACGGCGACCATAAAAAGATCGGGGAATGGCGGCGCGCAAATTCTCGCCGAAAGAAATAAGAAAAAATCCACATCCGACGCGATCGAGGTGTGGATTTTATTATGTCCTCATATTACCATTTGCCGACATCAAACCGCACTCCGCCGCGGTATAACTTGGGGTAGGCGAAAAAGTTGGTTGTGCCGGATTTGCCAACGGGCGTGAAACTGCGAATGTGTGAGCCGCCGTTGTCGCCGCCACTGACGAGGATTTCAGCGCGGCCGTCGTTGGTGATGTCACGAAGTTTGATCGAGGCGCCAGTGTTGGAATAGCGGGCAAATGCACGGAACTGAGAGATGACAGTGCGAGTGTTGTTGTAGCGGTAGAGTTTTGCCCAGCCTTCTTCGTGCTTGTCGAGCTGCGCCACGCCGATTTCATCTTTGCCGTCGGGATCGATGTCGCCGGCCGTCACGGCTACGCCTGAGCGCGATGATGGGGAGAATGGATACAGTTGAATCGGTTTGAGCGTCGCGCCTTGATTTACTCCCGTGACCGCTTTGGTGCCGATGTCATAGACCTGGATGTGCGGGCCGCCATTTGGTCCGGGTCCGATGATTGCTTCGTCATGTCCGTCGTAATCCACATCACCAAACGAGATAGTCGCGCCCACTTCGAGCGATCCAAATGAGCGCCAGTATGCAAGGACTTCTTGCGCGTCATTGTATCGAATCACTTTGCACCAAGATTGCGCACCCGATGCTTGGCAGACACCGATTTCTTTGGCTTTGCCGTCGCCGTCGGTGTCGCCCACGGCCACACTGAGTCCGCCGGCGTAGGATGCCGCAAACGGACGGAGTTCGATGCCGCGTGGGGTGCCGTCTGCTTCAAACACGCGGACGCGCTGGGCGCCTGAGTTGTCCGGATCCTTGCCCAAGCCTTCGCCGACGATGATTTCATCTGCGCCATCCGCGTCTACGTCACCTGTTGCGATGTATCCGCCGCCGCGATAATTTTTATTAAATGCGTAAAATCCACCTTGGCCCTTGATCGGCGTGCCGATCGGACTGAACACGCTCACGAGCGGCCCGAGGGTGACGGGCGAGTTGGCGCGTTGAGGGCCGGGAATAGTGACGAGACAGCCGCGCGTGCCGCATTCGGTTGAGAGTACTGGCGCTGGTGCTGGTGCCGTGCCTGAGACGGTAAACGAAGCTGAGGCGGTGTTGTTGCTCGACACCGGGTCGGATTGAGAAGAAGAAATGCTTGCGACCGTGTTGGTGACGCTAGTCGCGGCATCCGCGTTGACGGTGGCAACGATGGTGAGTGTGACTTGGGCGCCTGAGCTGAGTGTGCCAATATTCCACGCGCCGCTTCCACTCACATAGCTTCCCTGTGTTGCGGACGAAGACACGATCGATATGCCCGCAGGGAGAGGATCTGCGAGGATTGCGCTGGTCGCCGCATCCGGCCCGTTATTTTTTGCAATAATCACAAATTGGATTTGAGTGCCATGTGCTGGTGTTGTATTGGAAACTGTTTTGCTGACCACTGCGAGGTCTGATTGTTGTGTGTTCGCGGATTGAACAGTTAGGCTTGCTGAGGTCGAGTTGTTTGCTGAATTGATGTCGGTAATTGTCGCCACGAGCGTGTCGACCGTTGATGTGAGCGTAGTCCCCACTAAGCCGGTGTTAACTTTTGCAGTGATAGTAAGCGTTGCGTTTTCGCCGCTCGCGAGGGAGCCGATCGTCCACGCGCCAGTACCGCTCGTATAGCTACCTTGGCTTGGCGATGCGGAAATAAACGACAATCCGGCCGGAAGCGGTGCGCTTAATGAAATCCCGGTATTGTCATATGCACCACCATTGGTGATGGTAACAGTGTATGTCAGGGTGTCCCCCTCGTGTGGTGTAGTAGAGGAGAAGGACGCGCCGACCGAGAGGTCTGTAACCGCAACACGCGTACAGGTTGAAAACTCGGATGTATTTGCGTCGGGATCCGTTGCGGTAGCTGTAATGTATTCGCCCGGGGTGGCAACATACGAAAAAGTTACGTCGTATGAAGCATCTCCAGAGCCATCTGTTGAAAGTGTTGGAATTGCATTGATCAGTGTTTGCCCCTCGCCTGATCCTGAAGCATCGCAAGATGTATTTGCAAAAAATTCAATGCGATAGTCGGTCAGTGGAATTGAATTGATCGTGCCTATGAGACGAACGCTTCCCGTGGTTGCGGCTGCAATGAGAGGGAAATTTTGTAAATTATTAACTCCGGTGTCTGCATCAAGCGCATCATTTGCAGTAGTTCCGTCTGCACCTAAGTCAATGCCTAATTCGCCATTTTCATATATACTGTTCGAAAGAATTGAGTTTCCGTTTGTGGTATTCGCAAGTGAGACACCCTGTTGTGTGTTGTGTGCAATCGTATTTCCCTCGCCCAGGCCAGTGCCGCCAATGCTGGTTACTTGTGAGGTCCCGATGACAGAGATTCCATGTGTTCCGTTGCCTTTTGCGGAGGCGTCGTCAGTTGCAAGACCGATAAAGTTTCCACGGATTGTACTATCGGTGGAGTTAGATACGACAATTCCGGATCCGGTGTTGCCTGATATGTAATTACTTTCTCCGGTGGCCGATCCGCCAATAGTCATTGTGCCGGCCGAATCAAGGTAGATGCCTGCGAGCCCATTGGCAAAAATTGTCGATCCATCAGTTCCTAGGCCGATAACATTTCCAATAGCAGAGTTGTTGTACCCGCCAGTAAGGGATATGCCATTTGCGGCGTTGCCGCTTATGTAATTTCCTTCATTTGTACCGCTGCCACCAATTGGTATTGTGTCGGCGTTATTGATATGAATGCCGTTTGTGCCATTTGTGATTGCAGCTGTACCTGTTGCATTGAGGCCGATCAGGTTTCCCTTGATTTCTGTGCCGGTCAAATCACCACCTGAAAGCAGTATGCCATCTTGTCCGTTACCCGAAATCACATTGCTCTGGCCGCTGCCCGAGCCACCTATTATTGCCGACGCGCCATAGGTGAAAAATCCGGCCACACCCGCTTGGATCGACAATCCATTACCGTCATTTGCTAGAGCTGCCGTACCTGCCGCGTTTGTGCCGATTTTATTTCCGTGCAGCGTGTTTCCGTCATTGCGTGCGCCGATGTGCACGCCATCGCCTGCGTTTCCTGAAACAGTATTGTCTTTGATGAGCAGGGAAATGCCATCGGCGGGTGATATGTAAATTCCGGATCCGCCGTTGCCCATGTCTGCTGTTCCGGCTGGGTTAGTACCAATAAAGTTGCTTGAAATTTCCGAATAATCAGAACCCGCCGTTCCACTGAAGAAAATGCCGTGACTGGTGTTTCCGGAAATCACATTTCCGCCATTGATGTAGTTTGTATCTGCTGCGGAGTTTCCACCGGCATTATCAAATTTTATACCTATACTGTTAGCAATAGTATCGTTACCTGCGGCGTTTAATCCAATATAGTTTCCGGCGATCGTGGTGCTCTTTGACAAGTTTGTAAGAGTGATGCCGGTGCCGCTTGTGTTTCCGGATATAATATTTCGTTGCCCGCTTGAGGTGCCCCCGATAATTGTGCCGGTTGTATCAGTATCGCTCACAAATACGCCGGAAGTTCCATTTGCGATTGCGCCAGTGCCGGCTGCATTCAAGCCGATATAATTTCCATAAATGACTGAGTTTGTCGAGCCGTTTTCAACTTCGATTCCATATGTATTATTGCCGGAAATAATATTTCCTGCTCCGTTTGCGGCACCACCGATTGTCGTGGATACGGCGCCGTTCAGCGAAATTCCTACACCCGCACCGCTGATGCCGCTCGTGCCGGCCGTGTTTGTGCCTATGTAATTACCTTCAATCAAGTTGTCATGCGCGGCGGTCGATACGGTAATGTTGCCATTTAAGTTTCCAGCAATCACGTTGCGTGTCGCGGCGCTGGTGCCGCCAATTGTATTGTGATGGGAACCACTTGTGATGAATACGCCGCTATAAGCGTTATCTTGAGCTGCGCCGCTTGCATCAAGCCCGATGTAGTTGCCAATAATTGTTATGTCGTGTGTGCTGGACCCTGTGATCTTGATTCCGCTGCCGGTATTGGAATTTGTGATAATATTTCGTTCGGCGGAGGTTGGGCCGCCGATTGTTGCGCTTGATGCGCCGGAATCAATCAAGATATTGTCTTCATTATTTACAATGCCGGTTGTGCCGTCCGAGCCGACACCAAAATAAACGCCTGTTATACTTGCGCCAGTGCCGCCGCTGATAACGAGGCCGACGTGCAAGTTGCCCGCAATCACTTGATGCGCAGTCGAGTTACCGGACACAATCGGATTGGCGCCATTTGAAATTACTACGCCGGAATAATTTGAAGCAGTGATCCCCGTAGTCCCTGCTGCATCTGTACCAATATAATTCCCGCGCACTTCGGTGCCATTTGCATCAAGCGAATATATGCCGTAGTTGACATTGCCCGAAATCACGTTGCGAGCACCCGCAACAGTACCGCCGATCACATTGTTGTCGCTGCCGGCACCGGTGATTGCGACGCCATAGCGACCGTTGGCGATTTTGGTTGAGCCGTCGGGCGCAAGCCCGATTGTGTTGCCCGCGATTGTATTTGACGATGCGCCGCTTTGGAGCAGTATACCATCGCTGGTGTTTCCGGAAATCACGTTGCCTGCACCTGTCGCACTACCGCCGATGCTGTTGCTTGAGCTGTCAGCCACAATACCATGTGAGCCGTTCGCAATCGCCGCAGTGCCGGCCGCATTTAACCCAATATAATTTCCTTGCACCACGTTACTATCTGACACGTCGTATCCGTTTGCGATTAAAATACCGTCGCCGCCATTTCCGGAGATGATGTTGCGCGCCGCACTCGTTGTACCGCCAATAGTATTGCCGCGTGAGTGGTGAATAATAGAAATACCCGCGCCGGAGTTGGGGAGTGCTGCTGTGCCCGCTGCATTGAGTCCGATGATGTTTCCACGAATCACCACGCCGGTATTGTCTGTATTGATATCAATACCTAAATCACCATTTCCTGAAATCACATTTCCTTCACCCGCATTCACGCCGCCGATAAACAAGCTTGTGTTAAACGCCGGCGCAATACCCGCGCTTGCGTTTGGAATCGCTGCGGTTCCGGCCGGATTTGTACCAATATAGTTACCAATAATACTATCGCCAAGCGAGCTTTCCGGATCAATGCCCCATTGGGAATTGCCGGAAATTATATTGCGCTCGTCAGCCGTGTCGCCGCCGATCGTATTTCCTGACGTGCCGCCAAGTAAAATGATGCCAACGGTATTTGGCACAGCAGTGGATCCGTCGGCGCCGAGGCCGATGTAGTTTCCTTCAACAATGTTCCCCGTACCCGTGCCTGCTCCACCGTCAATGTCAAGACCGTTGAGTGTTGCGCCACCAATAATGTTTCTGTCGGAAGCGTTGGTGCCACCGATAACGTTGTTTGAGCTGGTCAGAACAATGTTGGAGTAGTTGGAGCTTACCGCATTGCCCGTGGCGTCCGTACCAAAATAGTTCCCCGCGATAGTTACATGAGCGGTGCCGGACGTGCCGATTGCCCGCTGATTAAAATCGGCAAAGCGGTTAAATATAAAACCGCGCAAACTTGACGTGCTTGCGGTGAAACTAAGCCCCTGCGTCATATCGGTGCCGTTGATTTCAATGAGCGGTGTGCCGGAAAAACCCACCTGGGTCGTCGCGTCAAACGTAATCGGTGTAGAAATGTTTTGATAGTCCGATGTCGGTGAAATCGTAACAAGGCCGGTTCCAATTGAAAAGTTAATCGTGTCTGCTCCAGACAATGCATTTGCTTCCTCGATCGCGGCTCGGAGCGTACACACTGCACCAGCTGTCGCGCATGTGCCGTTGCCTGCGCTTGCATCGCTTGCGTCCCCATTGTTATTGACAGTAAACGTCGCCGCATGTGCAACCCCACTACTTATCGCCAGTGCGCTGATAACAAAAAAACCAACAAAAAATAATTGCTGTATATATGCGTATGTGCGCTGAAGTTGTAAAAACTTCACGGTCATTGAATTGTTTTTTATGTGTTTCTTTTTTGGTTTTTGACGCGCAGATTTTTTTGTCGTCATATACATTATACAATGAAAATGATGCTCGGTCAATCCAAGTTATCCACAGTTTTTTGCGGGCTTCTGGGGAAAAATAAAAATTGATGCCTCTGCCTATTGACAAGCTTTTTTGTTTTTACTAAGATGACTTTGCACGGTACAGAAGTGAATCGTGCTGTTATTTTGATTACGAACTTTAACAACTGAAATGTGACAGGAAGCTTGAGCGCACAGGTGCGTCTCAAGTACATGATGTCAATTCTTTGCGTTACGTACTATCTTTACAAAAAAAGTACAAATCACAGACCCGCACTAGGTCTTTAGAATATAGTGCAACTCTATTGAGAGTTTGATCCTGGCTCAGGATGAACGCTGGCGGCGTGGATCAGGCATGCAAGTCGAACGGACCCGCAAGGGTCAGTGGCAAACGGGTGAGCAACACGTAAGTATCTACCTCTTACACGGGAATAACTTCGAGAAATCGATGCTAATGCCCGATGGTCCTGACAGTCTTCGGATTGTTTGGTAAAGCTTTCGCGGTAAGAGAAGAACTTGCGTCCTATCAGCTAGTTGGTGAGGTAATGGCTCACCAAGGCGATGACGGGTAGCTGGTTTGAGAGAACAACCAGCCACAGTGGGACTGAGACACTGCCCACACTCCTACGGGAGGCTGCA
>CAYNWW010000008.1:0-37581 GCA_964401055.1 uncultured Candidatus Saccharibacteria bacterium
AGAGAAATGGAGACATTCTAAGCAAAAGACGCCGCAACAAACATACTCCCGCTTCGGTCGGGAGTATGTTTTTGTGTTATTATTTCTGCATGTACTACAAAGCCCGCGGCATTATTCTCAAAAAAACCGACATCGGCGAGGCGGATAAGATTCTCACCATCTATACGCAGGAGTATGGGAAAATTCGGTGTGTGGCCACGGGCGTGCGGCGACCAAAAAGCAAGCTCGCCGGGCATGTGGATGCGCTCAACTTGGTGGCCGCAAATTTGGTGCACGGCAAGTCGCTTGACCGACTCACCGGCTGCCAGGCAGAGGAGACGTTTGCGCCGATCAAGCGCGAGATCGACGCGACTGCGCAGGTGTATTTGGCAGTGGAATTTTTTGATCATGTGGTGGAGCTGAATCAAAAAGACGAGCTCCTGTTTGATGTGTTGGAGAATTATTTGCGGATTTGTGCGCGGGAAATCACGGCCGGTGCGCGAGAAAAAGTCCGCACGCTGACCTGGGCGCTGCTCATCAAAACGCTTGACTCCGCCGGCGTGATGCCCGCGACCGATCGGTGCGCGGCGTGCCAGCGCGCGTTTGATGCGAGTGATGTGGAGTTGTTTACCAATCAAGCGCGAGAAGGATTTTGGTGTGCGGCGTGCAAAATGAAGATACAGCAAAAACTCATACGCGTCGATATTCGCGTAGTGAAAGCGCTGCGGTTTTTTGTGCGATCGGTGTTGGCGCGTGTGCCGCAGCTGGAATTTTCATCTGAAGTGGCTGAGCTGATTGACGGATTCGTCCGCGCGCTCATCGAGCTTCATGTGCGAAAAAGCCTCATTTCTCCGGGCATTATTCGTGAATTGTCCGTGTCGCCCAAAACAGATATACTACACGCATAAATTGCCTCAATATATTTTTTATGAATGAATATCAAGACAAAAATAGCGATGACGATGAGCAGCAGCCTGCGCCGGACTTTCTCGACGAGCTCGCGGCGGATTCGTCGGATATCACGCCTGCACAACCGGAGCCTGCGCGAACACCCGTCTCGCGACGTGTGCACTTTGACCGCTACAAAATAGGCGAAGACAAAGTGCTCGCGGCCCAGCATGCGCAGCCTGAATCTCAATCAATTGATATGCCAAAAAAATCCCTCAGCCGTACGCGCAACGCCGCACTGAAGCAGCAGCAATCGCGCAAAAAACTGCTCATCGGCGGATTACTCGCGGCCGTCGTGGTTGTGACCGGTATTGCAGTGGTGATGGGAATTATTGCGCAACAAAGCAAAAAAGGATTTTCTGAAGATGATGTGACGGTGACGATTGAAGCGCCGGACAAGCTCAAAAGCGGTGACGAGATCACGTACAAAATCCACGGAAAAAACAACAACAAAGCCACGCTCACCAATGCCGAACTTGTCGTGACGTATCCGGAAAAATTTTCATTTTCGTCGAGCGCTCCCGCTGCGTCCAACGCGCTCAATACGCGCTGGCCGCTTGCCAATCTCAAAACAGGTGATGGATTTGAGATTGACATCACCGGCCGAATTGTCGGCGAGCAGGGCACAGTTGCAGGATTGCAGGCGTCCCTCAATTATCGCCCGACCAATTTTAATTCTGATTTCAGCGAGCAAGCCGTGCTCAATACCACACTCCAAAGTCCGGCGGTTTCACTCGCTGTCGAATATGACAAGCAATCCATCTCCGGCGATGATATGACCTATACGCTTCGCTATACCAATACGTCGAATGAAATTATTTCCGCGGCCGCCATCCAGCTCCAGCTCCCGGACAATTTTACCATTAAGACCGCAAAGCCAAAGGCGACAGATGAAGCGAAGTCGTTGTGGAAATTGGGACGGCTTGATCCGCGTGAATCCGGCACGATTGAAATCACCGGCCCGCTCGCCGGCAATGAAGGCGAGACCAAGCGTTTGACTGTCCAGCTCGGCATGCTTGATGATAAAGACGTGCTCGTGGTGGAGACTGAAGAACTGGCTGAGACAAAACTGGTGCAGTCATCGGTGTCGCTGAACCAAAAAATAAACGGAGCTGCGGCGGGCACGCAAGTGACAGTGAAGCCGGGCGACAAAATTACGATTGCAATTGATTACAAAAATACCGGATCGACTGGTCTCAAGGGTGTGGTGATTACGGAAAATCTCAATACCGAGTCGCTCGATCTTGCGACGGCGAGCGTGGTGGGCGGCGCGATCGCGGGTAACACGGTGACTTGGAACAATTCCGGCGTCCCCGAGCTCGAGGTCTTGGATGCGGGAGAGAGCGGCACAGTGCAAATGTCTGTGCAGGTGAAAAAATCTTTGACCCTCACCGCGCCTTCCTCAAAAGGTCTGAAAATTACCGGCACGGCTGAGCTTGCAAGCACAAGCTTGAAAGACAAAATTGAATCCAACACGGTCACGGCCGCCATCGAAAGTGTGGCAAAACTTGCGGCTGAAGCGCGCTACTTTGATTTTGAAAATCAGCTGCCCGTGGGCGCAGGTCCGCTCCCGCCGAAAGTCGGTTCGACCACGACCTATCGCGTGTATCTCACTGTGACCAATACGACCAATGATTTGCAAAGCGCGGTTGCGACCATCAAACTCGCGCCCGGAGTCGTGTGGGCCGACAGTGGGCAAGTGTCGGTCGGTGATCCGCTCAAGTTTAACGCATCAACCAGCAAAGTCACCTGGACGATTGGCAATATTCCTGCCGGCACCGGCAACCTGACCGGTTCGCTTGAGGCAAGTTTCCTCGTGAGTATCACGCCGACGAGCAATCAAGTAGGCAAACAAGTGGATCTTACTGCCGATGGTGGGACGCTTGATGCGGTTGATTCGATCACCTCGACCAAGCTCTCTTCGACTGATCAAAAGTTGACAACGCATCTCGAGTTTGATGATAATGCCAGAGGTAAAGATTCGGTAGCTCCCTAATTTCGCGCACCTATGTCCTCCGCATTTCATCTCCAAGCAACTGACAAGGCCAGCCACGCCCGTGCTGGCCTTCTTCGCACCATGCACGGTGAACTCCGGACGCCTTTTTTCATGCCGGTCGCCACGCGCGGTGCGCTGAAAGTAATGACCATGGATCAACTCGCGGCCGTCGGATCGCAAATTGTCCTCTCAAATACCTATCATCTCATGCTGCGCCCGGGTGAAAAAATCGTGCGCGCGGCCGGCGGGCTGCATGGATTTATGAATTGGCGCGGTCCAATCCTGACTGATAGCGGCGGGTATCAGGTGTTTAGCCTCAGTAAAATGCGAAAAATTACTCGTCACGGCGTGCGTTTTCGCGATGATCGCAGTGGTGATTTGCATGTGCTGACGCCTGAGCGCGTGGTGCGGATTCAGGCTGATCTTGGCGTCGACATTATGATGGTGCTCGACGAATGTCCGCCGTCGCTTGCCTCGCGTGAGTATGTCGAAAATTCGATTGAGCTGACGCGCGTGTGGGCCGAGCGGTGCAAGGTGCAATTTGAAAAATTATTTCCGCCGTCGTCTGTGGTGACCGACGCTAGCGTCACGCGGCCGCTGCTTTTTGGCATTGTCCAAGGTGGCCTGCATGAAGATTTGCGTCTCAAAAGTATGGCTGATCTCACGCAGATCGGATTTGACGGATATGCCCTCGGTGGGCTTGCGGTGGGCGAATCTAACGCGGCTATGTACGAGGTGCTGCGCGCGGTCGCCCATCGGCTGCCCGCGGATCACCCGCGCTACCTCATGGGTGTAGGTAAGCCGGAAAATATTCTCGAGGCGGTGAAACAGGGGATGGATATGTTTGATTGCGTGATGCCGACGCGCAATGCGCGGCACGGATTACTTTATACTAAAATGAAATTTGATTCGCTTGAGCGAATCGACTACGAGCCGATCAAGATCCTCAACGCTCGTCACCGTCGTGCGCTCGAGCCGCTTGATGAGACTTGTGATGCGGATTGCTGTCGCCGGTATTCCCGCGCCTATCTGCATCATTTGTTTCGCGCGCAAGAGCCGCTCGGCGCGGTGCTCGCGACCATGCACAACGTGCGATTTTACATTCGCATGATGGAAAAAATGCGCGAGCTTATTTTGGCGCAAGCGCAAATGACATCATCAGAAAAATAAAAAAGCCTCTTTCTCGCGAAAGAGGCGACTGCCTAATTAGAAATTTTTACAGCGGCGTCACGCGGACGTCGACACGCAATGGGCCGCTCTCCTTGCCGGCAATGTATGATCGAGCTTCGATCTTGTACCACCCAATGTCCCTGCTCGTCTTCGCTTGACAGTTTGTATTGTTGAGGCGTTTTTCTACCTCCGCAACGCTCGAAAACTTTTTACACGAATAGAGATAATTTCCCTTCGCGTCCCTGCCTATAAAGTAGAGGCTCATCGCATTTCCCATGCGGGCGTATTGCGCAAGCCACCTTTTTAGCTCGGGATCGGTATATTGTGGATCCTTGTTTGGATCCTTGTTTCCCTCCTGTTGCTTTTTGTTATGATCGGGATCGCGAGGCATCACTGCCTGCGCCTGCACTTCGATCTGTGGCGCACTCGGTTTCGCTTGGGACTGCCCGTTGCGACTCCGCCTCATCTGAGGAGGCTTGAGTTCAACGACATTTTCCATACCCGTACCCACTTCAACTTCACTCTGCTGCTGTGCAATCCCGGACATACCTTCGTAACTCCCAAAACGCGTTGTAAGGTTGCGTACCCCCTGATCCCTGCAAGCGATTTGCCTGCGAGCGATCAGTTTTTTATCATGCACGAAATTCCATCAGGTGTCAATATAAAATCCGCGGTAAGTATACCGTGGTGGCAAGTAAGGGATGAGCCATTGAAAAGATGAATAACTTTGTTATAATGACCATATGAAGAACATACATATCGACAAAAGTTATAATCTCATTGAAGTGATCGAGAATCCATACATCAATGATGTTGATCAGAAGATTGATGCAATACTTGAGGCGGAACAAAAAGGGATTATTACAAAGGAAGAAAAAAAGGTATTAGTTGCATTCGTCTTAGGGATAGAGCTTCAAAAAACTGCGAAAGGGTTTGTTCAAAAAACAGTAACACCAAGAAAAAAAGACAGCTTTTTATTTATGTTTAATTCAGTAACGACTAGGGAAAATTATGCCTGAAGAAGATGGGAAAGAGCAACCTCTCAAGCCGCAGCAGATAGTTGAAAAAAAGAGTATTGAGAGAAACGAAATGCAGATGTTGTTAGCAAAGCTTGGAGACGATAAAGACTCTATTCCTAAGTTATCAGCTGAACAGATCGATAAGGTTCTAGACGAAAGAAAAAAGATTAATGAATACGTTCGAGAAGATCACAAGGACGATCACCAGAAATATGTAATAGCGAAGAAGAACGAGCTTCATTTCCTATATGTTATAGGAGTAATCGGAGTTCTTCTTGCAATTTTTATTCTCTTGTTAAAACCGGAATATTTTAATCAATTCTTGACCTTCATCATTACAGCTCCAGGAGCGTATGGATATGGAAAGTATAAAGGAAGAGAACAATTACTCATGAAGGATGGAAAAGACTAGCAAACAAAAATTCACCGCCCTCCTCCACAAAGCCATTACACCCGCGAAATCATCAATGAAAATAGTAAAGGGAACGAAGCACGGTAAGAGTAACGGAAAGAAAATTCGTCGAGGTAAGACTGCAAGTGCTTAGGGCTAACGGAGTGGTATGTGCCGTGTAATGAACGTTTGAACTGCGACCAGAATCCCTCAATGGTATTTGTAGATACTTTGCCGCGTGCATATTCTTTCGCGAAGTGATTGACGCTCTCGTGCTTGTAGCCGAGGCGTTTTGTCTTCTGATACACGCCGAATTGATCAGTCATTAGTTGCGCATCTCGTGAGACATTCTTTGTTATGTCCTTCAAGATGATGTGGCTTTGTCGCGCTTCAATCTTATGTGCTTTAACTTTGCCATCTCGCTCAACCATTCCAAGAACAGGTATTTTTTCCTTACCACCTTGTCCGTCTTCCTTGTAACCACCGACATACGTCTCATCCACTTCGACTGTTCCATTGAGCATGTCGCCATCTTCTTTCATAAGAGAGCGAACTTGCTTGGCAATGCGCCATGCAGTTTTGTAGGTAACTCCAAGCTGTCGCTCCAGCTCTTTAGCCGACACGCCATTGCGAGAACAGGAAAACAGAAAGATTGCATAAAACCAGTTCACAAGGCTTGTGGAGGACTTATGAAAGATCGTGCCAGCAGTCGGATGGATTTGGTAGCCGCAATACGAACAGGCATAGCACTTGCGGTTCTTTACACGGTAATACTTGCCGTTGCAGCCCTCTTGTTTACAGCGATAGTCTTTGCCGTAGCGATGGTTAAACATGTATGAAACGCACGATTGCTCGTCTGGGAACTGGGACTTAAAGTCTCTGATAGTGTAGTTTTTCATGGCTGGTAGTTAGTTATCCAGCTACCAGCTTACCTTAGCCATTACTTGTTGTCAAGGGATAGTTACCAAATCCGCACGCCTCGCGCAGTGCGGATTGAGCAAAGATTAGTGTTGCTTGTGTGATTCAGGCGTCACTTTCGCGCAGAAATATTTTTCATCTGCAGTGACAAAGCCTGTGAACGTGTATGTATCTCTATCGTGTATATTCATGAGCGGGGTATTGCGCTTGGTGTATTGTCGAGCGCCTGATGGTGGTTTTTGAACGAGCCTTTCAAGTGCTTCGTCTGACGCCTCCTCAAAATTTGTGAAAAATAGCTAGCGCCAACGCGTACCTCTTTTCTCGGCGTGGCCGACTCTTTTGCTTTATATCTCAGAGCGCGCAATAGATCGTCAATTGTTCTGTTGTAATCCAGAATACTCCCGTTGCCTGGGTAAAACCCCGCTCGTTCATATGCATCTTGGCGCTGCGCCAAGAATTGAATAATTTGCGCGCCGCGGGCATCGGATTCGATCATCTGATCAATAAAATCTGCCATGGGAACTCCATTGGTTTTCCTCCCTGTGACTCACATCAATCGCTCGTCGATTGGTGCAAGAATATAGAATAAGACACGGATACACCGCTTGTCAACCGCGTTGTTTGTTTGTTACAGTACGAGTATTCGGTTATTTTATTACATCCTTGCTATGAGCGACAAAACCCTTGATGCAGTGATCGGACTTGCCAAGCGCCGCGGATTTATTTTTCCGTCGAGTGAAATTTATGGTGGCCTCGCGAACGCGTATGATTTCGGGCCGTACGGCACCGAGCTAAAAGAAAATGTGCGCCAACTCTGGTGGCAGCGCTTTATTCGCGGCCGCGAAGATATGTTTGGGATTGATTCGAGTATTATTATCAATCCGGCTGTGTGGAAAGCGTCGGGTCATGTGGCGAATTTTGCCGATGTGATGGTGGAAGATGTGAAAAATCATCGCCGTCATCGCGCTGATCATTTGATTGAAGATTTTTATGCGTCGCGCGGCGATACGACGACGAAAGTGGATGGAAAATCCGCTGACGAAATGCAAGAAATCATCGAGCGCGAAGGGATTAAAAGTCCGGATGGCAATCCGCTGAGCCGCGCGCGCAAATTTAATTTGTTGTTCCAAACCGAAATCGGCATTATCGAAGGTGAGGGCGCAAAAGCGTTTTTGCGCGGCGAGATCGCGCAAGGTTTGTTTATTAATTTTAAAAATATTGTCGACTCATTGCATCCGAAGCTGCCGTTTGGTATCGGCCAAGCAGGCAAGGCGTTTCGTAATGAAATCACCAAAGGTCAATTTACGTTTCGCACGCTTGAGTTTGACCTTATGGAATTTGAATATTTTTTCAACGCTGAGACGCAAGAATGGAAACCGCTCTTCGACTCATGGAAAAAAGAAATGTGGGATTTTGCGATGTCGGTCGGGTTGCGCCCGGAACGGTTGCGTTGGCGCGCGCACGAGTCGTTTGAATTGAGTCACTATTCCAAAGGCACCGAAGACCTCGAATACCAATTCCCGTGGGGATTTAAGGAAATGTTTGGCATCGCGTACCGCACGGATTTTGATCTCAAAAATCATGAAGCCGCGAGCGGGGTCAACTTGCATTATGCGCAGCCCGATGGGACGAAAGTGTTGCCGCACGTGATCGAGCCGACGTTTGGGTTGTCGCGCCTGATTACGATCATGCTCATGGACGCCTATCGTGAGGACGAAGTGAAGGGCGAGAAGCGTGTGTATCTTGCGTTGTCGCCTGCGGTCGCGCCGGTCAAAGTGGCCGTGCTGCCGTTGATGAAAAAAGATCGCCTGCCTGAAGTCGCGCAGCAAATTCGCGCGGACATTGCGGCGCAGGTGCGTGGGATGATCGTCTATGATGAAACTGCGTCGATCGGCAAGCGTTATCGTCGCCAAGACGAAATCGGCACGCCGTGGTGCGTGACTGTTGATTTTGAATCGCTGACAGACGGTCGCGTGACTGTGCGCGATCGCGATACACTCCAGCAAGAGCGCGTGGCGATTGAGGGGCTGGGGGAGTTTTTCAAGCAGAAATTGGCAAAATAAAAAAGCCAGTGCATGAGGCGACTAGCTTTGAGATGAAGCTGATTTTCGTCCGAGTTTTTTCGTTTCTTGATGATCTACCAACGCCCACCAGATTCCTGTCACACCTCCTAGGCGCATAATTTTTGGGGTATGCAGCCATGAATAATTTGACAGATCGTTGATGAACACAAAAGCATCCGTGCTCATTGCGACGAAAATCATAAGTAAGAAAACCACAAGAAATGTGCGTAGTAGCTTTTCGCCGTCAGTACGCAAAACTTTTTTGTCCAGCGCGTACTGCGTTGCTCGCCTTGTGATACTGTGAAGCATGAAGAGCTCGGCGCCAATACAGGTTATTATTTTTAGCACCGCGACACCTCCTCTTGTGTTCGGTTCCAACATCCTCGTATAATTGAACGAGTGCTCTATTGTATGTCGTTTTATCCTATAAATCAACTTTCATGAAATTCGAGCAACTCACCCTTCCTAATGGCGCGCGTGTCGTGTTGTGCAACATTCCTTCGTTTACGTCCGTGACAACGACGATTTTGTTTGGCGTTGGGTCGCGCTATGAAAAGCGTGAAATCGGCGGTATTTCGCATTTCCTCGAGCACATGATGTTCAAAGGCACTACGCGTCGTCCGACCACGCTCGAGATTTCCAAAGAGCTCGACGGCCTCGGCGCCGACTATAATGCGTTTACCAGCAAGGAAATTACCTGTTATTACATCAAGCTCGCGAGCAAGCACGTGGACACCGCCATCGATATGATGCAGGATATGCTGAAAAATTCGACGCATGATCTGAAAGAAATCGAGCGCGAGCGCGGCGTGATTATCGAAGAAATTAATATGTATGAAGACAATCCGGCGGTGATGGTAGAGGAAACCATGGAAGAGCAGATCATCGGCGATGTGCCGCTTGGGTGGAATACGGCAGGCACCAAAGCGACTGTGCGTGCGACCGACCGCGCCAAAATTCGTGCGTATTTCAAAAAATATTACAAGCCCAACAACATGGTGATCGGCGTGGTGGGTAAGTTTGATCGCGACAGCGTGGTCGCGCAGATCAAGCAGCATTTCGAAGATCTCCCGCGCGGCGTCGTGCCTGCGCCGAAAAAAGCGCCGAAACTCGCAGTGGGTCCGCGCGTGCATTTGAAATTCAAAAAAACTGAGCAAGCGCATTTGTCGTTTGGTATGCAGGGCTATCCGTATGGCCACAAAGATGCGTATGCGTTGCGCTTGCTGAGCGTGGTGCTTGGCGGCAACATGAGCTCGCGACTTTTTATCAATATTCGTGAGCGCCAGGGCTTGTGTTATCGCATCAATTCGAGTATTACCACGTATGCTGATCTCGGGTTGTTCACGATTTATGGCGGGCTGGATGTGACGCGCGTGGAGCAGGCGATTGCGGCGATTCTTGCTGAGTTGCGCAAACTCAAAGAAGAAGGTATTGAAGTAGATGAACTCGCGAAGGCAAAAGAATATCTCAAAGGGAAAATCGCGTTGTCACTCGAAGAAAGCGAAGCGATTTCAGGCTGGTTACTTGAGCAAGAATATTTTTCTGGTAAAATCGAGACGCCGGATGAGAAATATGCCAAAATCGATGCGGTCACCATGGATGATATCCGTCGGGTGATTTCTGAATGTATTTCGTCCAAGCATTTGCTGCTGTCGATCCTTGGACCATACAAAAATAAAGCAAAGTTTGAGAAAATTGTGAAGGCGGCTGGGCTGTAAGCTGATTCTCAGTAAGGCTGGACAAGACTTGAAATTATGTGTATTGTATAGTAATACCTCGACGCGCCTTGCGTCGTGCGTTTTTGATACTCACGCCTCATGTCCAATAGTCCGTACGCCATCTTAGTCCTCTTGTATCTTGCGTTTGTCGGCACTGTAGTGCTGGTGAATTTGCTTGCGACCGCGATTCGCGTCATCATTCGCTGGCGGAGAAATCACCTATGAGCGTAAAAGCTTCTCGAAAAAAACGCTCATTTTCCCTGGCGAGCTATGTGATGACTGGCTTTTTCATGGCAATATCGTTTGGGTTAACACTGTTTATTTTTGCCAACAGTTTCGAGCTTGCGTTTAACTATGACATTCCGTTTGTGGGCGCGATCAGTAGTATTCATCTTGAGGGCATCGAGACCGGCGTGCATGATCAACAAGCGCTCGGCCAGTCACGCACGCAAGAACGCGAAGGTGGATTTGGTGCACCATTTGCGATCAAGCTGCCAATCCAAAAAGTCCGCCTCCCGCTAGTGCTTGGTGTGTTGACTCCGCAAGGCTGGTTGGCGCGGGCAAATGCCGGGCATTATTTCATTACTACTCCAAGCAAAAATAACAATCTTGGCACCTTGGTAGTGTATGTGGCAAAAAGTTGGCGTACTATCCCTGATCCACAAGATCTGAGAGTAGGCGATAACATGTTTGTCGATACGAACCGCGATTGGCGCTATATGTATCGCATTGAGACGATTGATGTGTTTCCGTTTGGGAAAGAATATGTGATTGAAGATACGCTGACGAGTAAGATGGTAATGGTGATTGAAGATGCGTCGCAGCATGTACATTATATCGTGTCGGCATCAATTGTGAGCGTGCAAAATATTCAGCAATAATTCCCTCCGCATCCATGAATAGTTCTTTGTTTGTCACTCTTCGTAACATTACCATTATTTTCGCCACGCTCATGCTGGTGAAATATTATGTTTTTTTGGTGTTGTCGCCGTTTCATCCTGTGAAAGAAGAGATGCGTAAGTTGCGTTTGGCTCGTCGGAGAAAACGCATGACTGACGAAGAGCGCGCCAAGTCGTACCAGCCGCGTGTTTCTGTTGTGATTCCTGCATGGAATGAAGAGGTCGGTTTGCTGCGTACGGTAAAATCCATCATTGCAAATACGTATCGAAATGTAGAAATTGTGGTGATCAACGACGGTTCGACAGATGCCTCGCATCGATTGATGGAGCAATTTGTTGCGAAGAAATCATGGCAGAAAAAGCGACCTGATTTGTTGCTTCGGTATGTCTATAAAGAAAATGGTGGCAAGGGTACTGCTCTTAACACCGGCATTGAACATTCGACTGGCGAGATTATTTTGACTGTGGATGCGGATTCGGTGCTTGCCCCTCATGCGATCGAGCGCTTGGTGACGTATTTTGAAGACGACAAGATTGACGCCGCCGTGGGCAACGTAAAGATCGCGCGCAACCGCACGCTGATCGGGTTGCTCCAGCAGCTCGAGTATCAATTTGGATTTTATTACAAACGTGCGCACTCGGTCATGGGCGCGGAATATATTTTTGGCGGTGCGTGCGCCGCGTTTCGCAAAAGCAAGACGTTTGAATTGATTGGCTTGTTTGACACTTCCAACCGCACCGAAGATATTGAGATGTCTCTGCGCACTCGTTACCACGGATTGCACAGCGTGTATGCCGAAGATGTGATTTCGTATACCGAAGGCGCGTCGACTATTCGCGGATTGATCAATCAGCGGTTGCGTTGGAAAAAGGGACGCTTTGATACGTTTCTGAAATATCGCCGCATGTTTTTCTCCCTCGACAAGCGGCACAACCGTGCGCTGTCGTGGTTTATCCTGCCCTATGCGGTGTTGTCCGAGTTGCAGTTGGTGTTTGAGCCAGTAGGGTTTACGCTGCTTGCGGCGTATAGCGTGATTTCGGGTGATTATTTGTCGTTTGCGCTGGGCGCGCTGTTTGTGTTTGTGATTTATTTTGTAGCCGCATTGTTTAATCATGAAAAAATAAAGCTCCGGTTGGTGTTGTTGTTTCCATTCACATGGGTGTTGTTTTATGTACTGGTGTGGGTGGAATATCTTGCGTTGCTGAAAAGTTTTATCATGCTGGTGCGCGGAGATGAAATATCTTGGCAGCGCTGGGAACGAAAAGGAGTAAGTGTAAAATAATGAATAAAAAAGAACTGGTTATTTTTTCGTTAATTTTTGCGATCGTATCATTTTTTACGGTCAACGTCGTGATGACCGCGCTCACCGGCAAATCGCTTGTGAGCAAAGATTCGATCTGGAAGTCGAAGCCGGCGCAGGTTAAGCTCACGTCTTCATGCTCGAGCGAGCCGGTGATCGCGGACTTGGGTGACGCAAAGGATCCTCAGTTGCGCAAGCTGGCCGAGCACCAACAGGTGTGCGGGTCACTCGCCACGAAGACCTTGATGATTTTTACCGACATGCCCAAAGACGATCCGGGCGCGCGCAAAAAGGCTGACGCGATGGTTGCGACGCTTCAAGAGTTCGCCAAGTATGGCGTCTCGCCGATTGTGATTGTCGAGCCAAATACTGAATGGGGCTTGATTGATTTCAAAGAATTCGAGAGTGGTTTTTATGATGCATGGATCGGCACATATTTTGATGAGTTGAAAAAACAAGGTATTACCGATGCGCAAATGGGCATGTGGGTGCCGTTTCCGGAGGCAAACTTGCCGTACTGGAACAATAAAAACGCTCAGCCGGCAGATTTTGCGGCAATTGTAAACAAGTACCTTGCTGCGTTACGCAAACGATTTCCTCAGGCGCGCACCAGTGTGCTTTTGGATTCCGCCACTTATGAAACCAATGACTTTGATTGGAGCACAGGCGAGTACGTGAGTTTGCGCCCGTATGTGAAGGATATCAAAAAAGAATTGGTGTCGAGTTTTGGGCTGCAAGGTTTTCCATGGGCGCCGCCCGCGACTACGCCGGGTTCGGGCATCTTTGACGCCGCCACGTATCTGAACTATCATCTCGCGCAAGAAGCGGCGGATTTGTTGGGTGTGAAGGACGTGTGGTTTAACACCGGCACATTCGGTCGCAAGTACACGCTCGATCAGGAAAAGGCGATCACGGTCTCACCGGAAAAACGCAAAGATATGCTCAATGCGATAGTTGCGGAAGCTGGGCGTTTGCGAGATCGTGGATATACGGTCACCATCAATTTGTTCGCCGAAGATAAAAGTGGCGTGCAAGAGGCGACTGACTGGTCATATTGGCATCCGGATACGATCGGAAGCGCGCGTGATCGGAGTGTGTATGTGGATTTTGTTTCGCGACTTGGGCGCGAAAAAATCAGGCTCTCGTTGTTTGATCGGGTGCACTAAACAATCTTCAGGAGGCGGGTATGCTGTACGACACGCGAAGCAAGTTGCTTTGCATTCGTAACCATATTCTTCGGCGGCTTCTTCGTAACCACTTGGAATTACAAACAGGAGTTATCGAAATCTCCTATCGTTTTTGCAATAAGTGGGAAAGATTGAGTTGTCGAGTTCTTTGGATTGAAGCTTGGGGAGCTGGTGTAATAATGAGGCTTCTGATCGTCGATGCAAACGATCATGTTGCACTTATGCCTTTTCAAGCGCGGCAAGACTTTGCGCTGTATATAGTGCAAAAAGCTGTGTCGGGTATTTTGCGACAAAGCCCTGTTTATTGAAAACAGGGCTTCTTTTTTTGTGGTAAATTTGTCGGTAAAACCTATATCGCCTTTTTCTCTTGATATGCCTTCTGGCACATCTCAATCAGTGCGCGTGCTTCGTCCACGCCATGCCAAGCTTTGAATTCGACTTTTTTGTTCTCAAGATCTTTGTAGTGGTTCATGAAGTACATGAAATCTTCGCGCGATTTTTCATCTATGTCTTCATATGTTTTGACATGCTTCATCGCTGGATCAGAAACCGGCACGCACAACACTTTGTCGTCTTTTTCGCCGCGATCAACCACTTCCATGTAGCCGACTACTCGGCAGGCGACGGCGGCACCCGGCATGATTGGCTCGCTCGCGATCACGATAGCATCAAGCGGATCTTTGTCGTCTGCGTTCCATGTTTGGGGGAAAAATCCATAAGAGTAGGGGAATGGGATTGGGGTATGTAAAATGCGATCAAGCATCACCAAGTCCAGCTCTTTATTGTACTCGTATTTGGTTTTAGTGCCGCGCGCGACCTCGATGATCGCGTGCACGTTGCCATCTTCATCAAAGAGGGACAGATTATTATAGATGTTCATTCCTGTGGGTTATTGATAAATTTCCTCCTAGTATAGGTAAAACCCGGGCTGATGGCAAGGGAAATCATTGTCATCGCGGATTTTCTATGTCATACTACGGGAAAATAACCATATACCATGGCAACTGATAATTCCGCTGCACCAAAACTTCCGCCTCGTGTACGCATTGATATTTCTACGCGTACATTGGTAAAAACGATCCTGCTTCTGCTTGGGGTCGCATTTTTGTTTGAAATTCGCAATATTTTGTTGCTTTTGTTTGTGGTGTTTATTCTTAATTCTGCGATTGACCCGGTGGTTGATAAGTGGGAAAAGCGCGGAGTGCCTCGCGCGGCAACTGCGTTTTTGATTTTGTTGTTGGTGGTTGGAGTGTTGGTTTTGTTGGTCGCGTTGTTGATTCCGCCGATTGCGGAGCAGCTGGTTGAACTGGCAAGGCATTTGCCGGTCTATTATGATAAGTTTTCGTATGAGTATTCTCAGATCAGTGATACTATTCCGCCCTCGGTCATTGCCAACATTCAACAAATTTTGAGCTCACTTGGTGATGGATTAAAGAGCGGTGCCCAGTCTACGGTTGGCGCTGTTTCGTCAGTATTTGGTGGACTGGTTTCATTTGTGACTGTGATCGTGATGACATTTTATACATTGGCGCAAGAAAAAAGCGTGAAAAAATTGGCCGAGTCGGTGTTTCCGACACGCGAGCATGAGCGAGTCAATCGCGTGCTCACGCGCGTGCAGGAGAAAATGGGTGCGTGGGTGCGAGGACAATTGTTTTTGTCGTTGATTATCGCGCTGCTGGTATTTATTGGCCTGGCTACGATCGGCGTGAATTATGCACTGGTGCTTGCGATGCTTGCCGGCGTCATGGAGTTGGTGCCGATTGTGGGGGTGATTATCGCCATTGTTCCGGCACTCATGTTGGCATTTGCCCAAAAACCGATCTTGGCTCTTGGGGTTCTTGTGGTGTATTTGGTGGTGCAACAATTGGAGAATCATCTGATTGTGCCCAAGGTGATGCAAAAAGCCGTTGGCCTTAATTCCGTTGTCATTATTACGGCATTGTTGGTTGGCGCGCATCTTGCGGGAATCATCGGCGTGTTGCTCGCGGTGCCAGTGGTGACTGCGTTGTCGATTGTGATCGGTGACGTGATGGAGCATCGGCCGGAATAATTATTTCTATGAAGCGCAATACATTTTACGTCACAACTCCTATTTATTATGTCAACGCCAAGCCGCATATCGGCAGCTTGTACGCGACTCTTGCCGCGGACGTGTTGGCGCGCTGGCATCGGATGAAAGGCGCGGACGTGTTTTTTCTCACTGGCACGGACGAGAATAGCCAAAAAACGCTGAAGGCGGCGGAAAAAGAAGGCGTGGAGCCGATGAAATATCTCGACGACATGGCGGCCGCATGGAAAGAAATCTGGTCTCAGTTTGATATTTCCTATGATCGGTTTATTCGTACGACCGAGGCGGATCATCATCGCGGCGTGCAAGAATTTTTCAAACGATTGAATCCGCGCGACGTATACAAAGCCCCGTACGAAGGCTGGTACTGTGTCGGCTGTGAAGAATTTTATCCGGAAGATCGGCTGGTGGATGGCGCTTGCCCGATTCACAAAACGAAACCCGAATGGATCCGCGAGGAAAATTATTTTTTCAAAGCGTCAAATTATCAAGAGGCGCTGGTCGCATATTACGAGGCGCATCCGGAATTTATTCAGCCTGCGGCACGGCGCAATGAGATGTTGGGATTTTTGAAACAAGGGCTGAAAGACACGAGCATCACGCGCGCGGGTGCGCGATGGGGAATTCCGTTTCCGCAAGATGAATCGCAGCGAATTTATGTGTGGTTTGAGGCGCTTTTGAACTATATGACCGGCATTGGGTATGGCGTGGACGCTGAGCGATTTGAGCGGTTTTGGCCGGCGCAGGTGCAGGTGCTTGGCAAGGATATCGCGCGGTTTCATGCGTTGTTGTGGCCGGCGATGTTGCTGTCGGCCGGGTTTGCGTTGCCGGAAAAATTGTTTGTGCACGGATTTATTACGGTCAATGGCGAAAAAATGTCCAAGTCGCTCGGCAATGTGATTGATCCGCTGGAGTTGCGGGCGAAATATCCGAGCGATGTGGTGCGCTACACGTTGTTTCGCGAATTTCCATTTGGGCAGGACGGAGATTTCTCGTATGAGAAGCTGGACGCGCGGTATCGGCAGGAGCTTGCAAATGAATTGGGAAATTTGTTGCATCGCGTGTTGTCTATGACTGAGCGCTATCTCGATGGCGTGATTCCGCGACTTGGGTCTGAGGATTTTCGTGCGGTGGTGTCGGACACGTGGAACGCGTATGAGTCCGCGATGGATGCGGTGGATTTTTCGCGCGCGCTTGAGGCTACGCGCGCGCTTGTTACGTTTTGTAATGAATATATTGAGCAGCACAAGCCGTGGGTGTTGGCCAAGGATCCGGCCTCGCGCGAACGGTTGTCACAGGTGTTGGCTGGGCTGCTTGAATCGTTGCGTCATATTGGTTGGTTGGTGCGGCCGTTTATGCCACGAATTTCAGATGAAATATTTACGCAGCTCGGCCTTGATGTCGCGCGCGCAGATGGGATGCCATTTAGCGAAATGAAAATTTGGAATTGTCTGCCCGCGGGCGCGCGAGTGCGCAAAGGCCAGCCATTGTTCCCCTTGCCGGAGAAGGACGCGTGACGCTGGTTGATACGCACGCGCATTTGAATTTTCGCAAACGTACGGAAGAATTTTCCGACGAAATTAAATTTGACCAATTCGACGACGACATTCCGGGCGCGATCGCGCGGGCGCATGCGGCCGGCGTGGATTTGATCGTGGATGTCGGCGATACGCTCGAGGATTCGCAAGTGTCGGTGGATTTGGCGTCGCAATATGAGGAATTATACTCAACTATTGGTGTGCATCCGCATGCTGCGATTGACTCGCGATTTGAATCTACGATGGATGCGCTCGAAGCCCTGATCCGCTCCTCGCGCAAGATCGTGGCGATAGGGGAGATCGGACTCGATTACACGCGGACTGAATACAATAGTGATTCAGCGTATTCGTCTTCGGCCGCGAACTACAAAACTGTTCAAGCGCGGTTTTTCCAGGGGCAGTTGGAATTGGCGCGGACGCATTCGTTGCCGGTCGTAATTCATGCGCGCGATGCATATCAGGATATTGCGCGGATTATCAGCGATTCGGCGTGGCGTGATGTGCGATTTATTATTCATTGCTTTACCGAACCCCTGTTTAGTGTCGCACAACTATTTTTAGAGAAGGGGTGTTTGATCGGGTTCACCGGTGTGGTCACCTATCCGAGTGCGCGCGGATTGCGCGAGGTGGTGGCCGCGACTCCCCTGTCGTATCTTGTGCTGGAAACCGACTCGCCTTTTCTGGCGCCTCAATCAGTTCGTGGTTCCCGCAACGAACCCGCGCATGTGCGGCTGGTGGCCGAAGAAATCGCGCGTATCAAGGGTGTGACGCTCGATGAAGTGGCGCAGGTGACGACGGGGAACGCGAGGGGATTTTTTGGGATATAAAAAAGGACTTTGAAAAGTCCTTTTATTCTGTGGTTATTTTCTTTTGCAGTATTCAATTACTGCTTCAAGAAATATCATTGTGATTTTGCTCCACTGAACATGGATGCTAATGTCAACAGATGATGCGTATAAAGCAGGGTTTGAGAGTAGGCCTATTTCTAACACAACTTGATAGAACGGCGAACGCTCTGCGTCATCTTGGTAAATTTCTTTTTGGAAATCGCGTATTCCTTGGAACTCTTGAGAGTTGCTAATTCTGCTCAGTATGTATGCGATGACCATTTCCAGAAAAAGCCTGAAATGCTTTGGATTCTCGAGATCAACTCCGAGCTTAATGTCTGCGAGCGCATCGTCTTGCGCAATCTGCGCGCGTACTTTTTCCATAAACTCTGGGCACATCGTACACATAGTGAGCGCCAAGCTTGCGCCTTTGATAGTTAGGTCGTCTGAAAGTTTCATGAACCCTCCTTTGTTGTCCGGTTGCAGACCGGACTGATTTATACTTTTACTGTTTTTTATCATTTTGTCAATATTGTACGCGAGTTTCGCTGGCCGTATAATTGGAGCTAGTTTTCCTTTTATGTAAGCCAAATTTTATGAAAAAAGAATACGATCACAAGCGGATTGAAGAAAAGTGGCGGGCGCGATGGGCGGCGGAGCGGCCATATGCGGCGCCGGATGTGGTTGTGGATGACAAGGAAAAATTTTACTCGCTCGACATGTTTCCTGGGATTTCCGGGAGCCATTTGCATATTGGGCATTTTTTGGGTTACACGCTGTCGGACGTGCGCGCGCGATATGAGTTGTTGCATGGCAAACAGGTGTTGCACCCGATGGGTTGGGATGCGTTTGGGTTGCCGGTTGAAAATTTTGCGGTGAAAAATAATGTGCATCCGCGGGTCGCGAAGGATTTGAATAAGGCGACGATGAAGGAGCAGTTGCAGCACATCGCGGCTATGTATGATTGGGAGCGCGAGCTCGACACGTCGGATCCGGAATATTATCGCTGGACGCAGTGGTTTTTCTTGCAGCTGTACCGCGCGGGTTTGGCGTATCGCAAAGAGGCGCCGGTGAATTGGTGCCCGACCGACAAGACCGTTTTGGCAAATGAGCAGGTGGTGGATGGTGCGTGCGAGCGGTGCAAATCTCCGGTGGAGCGGCGCAATTTGAAGCAGTGGTTTTTCAAGATCACGGCATATGCCGACCGGCTGGAGCAGGATTTGGCTGAGGTGGATTGGCCGGAGCGGACGAAAAAAATGCAGCGTGATTGGATTGGGCGCAGCGAGGGTGCGGAGGTGGAGTTTGCGATTGACGGTCGTGATGAGAAAATCGCTGTGTTTACCACGCGCATTGATACGATTTTTGGCGCGACGTATGTGGTGTTGGCGCCCGAGCATTCATTAGTCTCGCGCATTGTGACGGCCGAGCAGCGCGCGGCGGTGGATGCGTATGTTGCGCGAGCGGCGCGTAAGAGCGAGCTTGAGCGCATCACGGGTGACAAAGAAAAAACCGGCGTGTTTACGGGCGCGTATGCGGTGAATCCGGCCAACGGCGAGCGAATCCCTGTGTGGGTTGCGGATTATGTATTGATGACGTATGGAACCGGCGCGATTATGGCGGTGCCGGCGCATGATGAGCGTGATGGGGCATTTGCGAAAGCGTTTGAGTTGCCTGTTCGCGAAGTGGTGTTGCCTCACAGGATAGATATGAAAAATCCGCCGCGCGAAGGTAAACAAACGGTTGAGCGGCAGGGTGTGCATGGCATTGTGTTTGATCCAAAAGCGCAAAAATATTTGGCGGTGAAGTGGAAGCAGTTTCCGTGGACAAGCATTGTGGTTGGTGGGGTCGAAGCTGAAGATAAGGATGTTGTTGAGGCGGCTCGGCGCGAAATTTTAGAAGAGACGGGCTACAAAAATTTGAAGTTTGTTCGCGTCCTCGGCGGCCAGGTGGTGGGCGAATATTTTGCGGCGAATAAGGATATTAATCGCAAGGCGTGGGCGACGGCGGTGTATTTTGAGTTGGAAAATGACGAGCGCGTGCAGGTTTCGGACGAAGAAGCGGCGAAGCATGATGTGGTGTGGCTGACGCGCACTGAGATTGCGCCTGAGCGCATGACGAATGCCGAAATTGATATCTGGCTCGATCGTCTGGAGGGTCGCGAGCAGATGCATGTCGATGATGGCGTGTTGACGAATTCAGGTGTGTATACAGGGTTGCGCTCCGCGGATGCGCGTGAGCGAGTTGTGGCGGATTTGGCGGCAAAAAACGCGGCTGAGAAAAAAATAAATTATAAAATGCGCGATTGGTTGTTTTCGCGCCAACGCTATTGGGGTGCGCCGATTCCGATGGTGTATTGTGGGGAATGTGGTGAAGTTCCGGTTGAGGAAAATCAACTGCCGGTGCTGCTGCCTGATGTCGCGGATTTCAAACCCCGCGACAATGGTCGTTCGCCGCTCGCAAATGTGCCGGATTTTGTCCGCACGACTTGTCCGCGGTGTGGCGGTGCTGCTGAGCGCGAGACCGACACAATGGATGGATTTGTTTGCTCGTCGTGGTATTTTTTGCGCTATCCGTCGCCGCATGATGGCGCGCGGGCGTTTGATCCGGCCGCGGTTGCTTCGTGGCTGCCGGTGGATTTGTATGTGGGTGGCGCCGAGCATTCGGTGGGTCACTTGATGTATGCGCGATTTTTCACCAAATTTTTGTATGATCAGGGGCTGGTGAAATTTAAAGAGCCGTTTCGCAAGTTGTATCATCAGGGAATTATTTACCGCAATGGCGCGAAGATGAGCAAATCCAAGGGCAACGTGGTGAATCCGGATGAAATTGTGGATGTGTTTGGCGCTGACAGCTTGCGCACGTACGAACTGTTTATGGGTCCGGCGGATCAGGCGATCGAGTGGAATGATCGTGGCATCGAGGGCGTGTATCGGTTTTTGGCGCGCGCGTATCGGATGGTTGTCGAGCGCGATGAATATACGGAGACCTCGGACGTGGCGCGGGCGATTAGCGCGACCATCGATCGTGTCTCGCGCGACATCGAGTCGTTTCATTTTAACACCGCGATCAGCGCGATGATGGAATTTGTCAATCTGGCGAGTGGGAAAAAAATTCCAGCCGCGGTGCTTGAGCAGCTCGTAATTTTGATCGCGCCGTTTGCGCCGCATGTCGCCGAAGAAATGTGGGCGGAATTGGGTCATGCCGACAGCGTGTTTCGAGCAACGTGGCCGACGGCTGATGCGGCACAGCTCATCCAAACTGAAGTGACGATCCCGGTGCAGGTAAACGGCAAAGTGCGCGCGACGCTGATGGTGCCGGTGGGTACTTCTGAAGCCGAGGTCACGGCGCGAGCGCGCGAGCTTGAAAATGTCGCAAAACATCTCGCAGGAAAAACCGTGCGCAAAACGATTTTTGTGCAAGATAAGATCATTGGGTTCGTGGTCTAAATTGCTATCTATTGTGTAGGAAGGAGCGTATACTAAAGATAGTGATTATACATAACGAAAGGGCGCACGGATGCATATCATAGGGATGCTTATCATAGGCGCACTTGCCGGCTGGATCGCAGGCGAGCTCACGCGAGGTCATGGGTTTGGGGTGATTGGAAATATTGTGGTGGGAATTGTAGGCGCACTGATCGGAGGTTTCTTGTTTGGCCTGTTTGGCATTCAGAGTTATACCGTGATCGGTAGCCTTGTTACTGCAACGATTGGGGCAATGGTGCTGCTTTGGTTGGCGAGTTTGTTCAAGGGCAATAAATAGATTTTTGTAGATGCAAAAAAGAGCGGCAAGTGGCTGCTCTTTTTTGTGGTTTGCATTATGCAAAACTTGAAGTATGCGCCTCTGTAGTCTTTGACGCAAGACGCTCTCAACGGGTTGCACAAATCGCGGCAGACAATGGCTGGAGCGATGCGCCTACAATTGATATGTTTGATCATTTGTACGAAGAGCTCGTGGAAATGCCTAAGTTGTTGCGATATAAAAATCTGGATGAGCGCGCAGCTGTGGTGCGCGAGCATCATGAGGAGCTTGCTGATGGCATTGGGGATTTATTTTCTGGATTGTGTCGGTTGGCAAATCAGTTGGGCGTTGATATTGATCGGGCTTTTGATGCGACAACCACTGAATTTTTGCGTAAATATCGCGGGAAGGTAAGTGAAGCGAAACCGCTTGTGAATTAAGCGCGCCGTGCTATCATGTTTATATGGATTACGTATTTAATCAATTTATTTCTTCAAAAATAGTTGCGGGCATTGCTCTGGTGTTTTTTGTCGTTGCTTTTTTGTTTGGTTTGTCCGCGTGTGCGCAGACTCATGATATGCAGCACATGATGCATGGGGATCAGGGGATGAGCGTTGGTGATCATATTGATATGTTTCAGAGCTCGTTTGTGAGCGTGCTTACCGGTGGTTTTTCGCTGTTGTTTGTTTTGTTTGCGGTTGCGCTCTTTGGCTTTTTTGATAACTCTTTGTATGCGCAGGCGGGATATGCTGCGTATTTTTTGAAAAGGTTTTTGTATAAATTATTTGACCCGCTTCTCGCGGCATTTTCCCAAGGAATCATTGCGCCAAAAATTTACTAATCACGTTGGTTTTTGAGCACGCTTGTTTGCGTGTTTTATTTATTAACGTTGATTCATGAATAAAAAAATATTGTATGTGGCCGGTACGCATTGCGCGAGTTGCGAGGTGCTGGTGGAGCGACGATTTAAAAAAATTCCGGGGGTTGAGCGGGTGCGTGTGAATTTTTCAACCGGTAAGGCGCGTGTCGAATACTCGTGCGAGGCAGTGCCTGCATTAGAAGAATTTGATGCGGCGGTGAGTGGGGATGGGTATCACGTGTTTGAGTGGAAAGATCGGATGCATGAAAGAGCCACTGTGCATCAAGAAAAAAATACGTCCCAGGATTACAAGCAAATGGGAATTGTTGCGGTTGTGTTGACTGCAGCATATCTCATGCTGACGCGATTTCATTTGATTCCGGATGGAATCGGCGTGAAGGACAACATGAGCTACGGGTTTGTGTTTTTGATTGGGTTGGTTGCGGCTGCGTCGACGTGTATTGCGGTGACGGGCGGATTGTTAGTGGCGGTTGCGGCGAGATATAACCAGACGCACAATTTTGGCGCCGAGTCTTCGGCGGTTCGCAAGTTGAAGCCGCATTTGTTATTTAATGTCGGTAGATTGGCATCGTATGGTGTGTTTGGTGGAATTATTGGCGGTCTTGGTTCGACGATTTCGTTGTCGTCTCGCGCAAATGGAATTATTACGCTGATTGCGAGTTTGGTGATGGTGTCGCTTGGATTGCGATTGTTAAAATTGTTTCCGAAATTGTCGAAATTTCAGATTCCGATGCCCAAGGTGATTGCGCATCGTATTCATGATTTGCAAACAAGTGATCACAAATGGGCGCCGTTGGTGTTTGGGGCATCGTCATTTTTTCTGCCGTGCGGATTTACGCAAGCGCTTCAGTTGTATGTGTTGAGTCGAGGTGATGCCGTTGTTGGCGCGTTGACGATGTTGGTGTTTGCGCTTGGTACGATGCCTGCACTGCTGTCGCTTGGCGTGATTTCAAGTGTTGCAAAGGGCATGTTTCAATCGTATTTTTTGAAATTTGCCGGCGTGGTCGTGATCGTCCTTGGTGCGTGGAATATGCAGGCGGGACTGGCGCTTGTGCGGATATCTGGTAATGTGGCGAGCGAAGATGTTGTGCAAATGTCCGTGAATGCAAAAGCCGCGCAGGTCGTCTCGATGAAGGTTGATGGATATGAATACGAACCGTCGCAGTTTACAGTGCGCGCGGGTGTGCCGGTGGAATGGCGCATTGATGGGTCGAAAGCCGGCGGATGCGCAAGAGTGATCACGATGCCCGGCATGGATATCACGAAGTCGCTCGCATCTGAGGGCGAGACGGTGATTTCGTTTACGCCGACGCGTGCGGGGAAATTACCCTTTAGCTGTACAATGGGAATGACGACGCCGGGGGCTGGGTTTATCGTTGTAAATTAGTAAAACATATATGAATATGGACAAAATTCTTGTTATTGCTTTAGGGGTTTCCGCGATTGGATTTGTGTATTGGTTTTTCTTTATGAAAAAAGAACGTGCGGTTGCTGCGGGGAATGAGGTGGAGGTCGTGGTGGATGGCGGCTATACGCCGGAGACGATTACCTTGCAGCGTGGGCGCAAAACGACGCTGACATTTATCCGTAAAGATCCGAGCAGTTGTTTGGAAGAAATTGTCATCCCGGATTTTAAGATCAAGAAAATGTTGCCTCTGAATCAGCGCGTGTCGGTGGAAATTACGCCGACTGAAACCGGTCGGTTTCAAATGAGTTGCGGCATGAACATGTTTCATGGAACACTAATCGTCCAATCATGACAAAAAAAATTACATTTGGGTTGCGCGGGATGCATTGTGCGTCGTGTGTGAAATTGATTGAGGAAAGTTTGAGCGCGTTGCCGGGAGTTGAACAGGCGGTAGTGAATCTGACGACGGAGCGGGCGACGGTGACGTATGATCCGGTGAAAGTTGGTGAGGCGCAATTTGCAAAAGCGGTGGCGGATGTCGGGTATACGGCGGCGATTGTTGTCGAGCGCGCCGATGCAGAAGAGCAGCGCAAGAAAAAAGAATTGAAGGATTTGCGAGTAAAGGTCGCGGTGAGCTTGGTTGCAGGCGGACTTATTTTGGTGGCGCCGCCGGTGGGTGTGCAGTTGATTCTCGCGACGATTGTGCAAGTGTGGGTCGGTGCTATTTTTTATCGCGCGACGATTCCGGCGCTCAAACATCGTACGGCAAACATGGATACGCTGGTGGCGATTGGGACGAGTGCGGCGTTTGTGTATTCGGCCGTAGTGACGCTGTTTCCGTCGCTTGTCCAATTGCAAGGCGCAAAGCCGGAACCATATTTTGATGTGGCTGTGATTGTGATTGGTCTAGTATTGCTTGGCAGGTATTTTGAAGCGCGCGCGAAAGCCGGCACGTCGGAGGCGATTAAAAAACTCATTGGTTTGCAGGCAAAGACCGCGCGGGTGGTGGGTGCGGATGGTGTCGAGCATGATGTGGCGATTGAACAGGTGCGCGTTGGTGATGTAGTGCGCGTGCGGCCGGGTGAAAAAATTCCGGTTGATGGCGTGGTGGAAGAAGGTGAATCATCTGTCGATGAGTCAATGGTGACAGGCGAGAGCATGCCGGTGGAAAAAATGCATGGTGCGCAGGTGGTGGGCGCAACGTTGAATGTTGCCGGATCGTTTACATACAAGGCGACGAAAGTTGGCAGCGATACGATGTTGGCACGGATTATTAAGCTCGTCGAGGAGGCGCAAGGATCGAAAGCGCCGATTCAGCGGATCGCGGATACGATTTCGTCGTATTTTGTGCCGGTGGTGATCATGTTGGCGATTGCGACTGCGGTGATTTGGTATGTGTTTGGGCCGCCGCCATCGTTTTTGTTTGTGTTGTTGAATGCGGTTGCGGTGCTGATCATTGCGTGTCCGTGCGCGATGGGTTTGGCGACGCCGACCGCAATCATGGTGGGAACCGGATTGGGCGCACAACGGGGAATTTTGATCAAGGATGCGGAAAGTTTGGAGATTGCACACAAGGTGAACACGATTATTTTTGATAAAACCGGCACGTTGACGCATGGCAAGCCGGAGGTGACGGATACGATTGTGTTTGGTGGCGGTGATGCGTCTGAGCTGTTGCGACTTGCGGCGTCGTTGGAAAAAGGATCCGAGCACCCACTTGCGCAGGCAATTTTGAAAAAAGTACAGGCGGCCTCGCTAGCACGTGTGGAACAATTTCAGGCTGTTGCCGGCCATGGAGTGCGTGGAAAAGTTGATGGAGTTGTCGCTTTGCTTGGGAGTCGACGCTTGATGAATACTGAAAAAATTGAGGTGCCGGCTGGTGCGGAAATTGAATTGCAACGCCTCGAGCAGGAAGGAAAAACAGTGGTGTTGCTTGCGCGCGATCAGGTGTTGCTTGGCGCGATCGCGGTTGCGGACGTGATGAAAGAATCGGCTCGCGAGGCGGTGCGTGCGCTTGCCGCTCGCGGCCTCGAAGTCGTGATGTTGACTGGCGACAATGCGAGAACCGCACAGGCGATCGCGACACAAATCGGCATTACTCAGGTGCGCGCCGAGGTTTTGCCTGATCAAAAAGAAGCGGAGGTGCGTCGATTTCAGGACGCGGGTCGCGTGGTCGCCATGGTTGGCGACGGCATCAATGATGCGCCCGCATTGGCGCAAGCCGATCTTGGAATCGCGATGGGAAGTGGAACCGATGTGGCGATTGAATCGGCCGATATGACACTCGTAAACAAAGATTTGCGCACAATTGTTGCGGCGCTCGAATTGTCGCGCAAGACCATGCGTACCATCAAGCAGAATCTGGTGTGGGCGTTTGGATATAACGTGATATTGATTCCGGTGGCCATGGGTGCGCTGTATCCATTTTTTGGCGTGCTGATGAGTCCGATTTTTGCGTCGGCTGCGATGGCGCTGAGTTCGATTTCGGTGGTGACAAATTCGCTACTGTTGAAGCGCTTAAAATTGTAGTATGCTAAAAGTAAATGTTATTAATAAATACATATATCATGATCACAAAAAAAGTTCGTATTAGTGTCATTGCTCTCGTTATGATATTGGGAGTTGGATTGCCTTTTTCGGGACGCGCAGCTGTTCGTATGCATGTCGATCCGAACAAGGATTCGGATCTTGATGGAATCGTCGATCGTCGTGACCGCCTCCCGCTTGATCACGACAACGATGGTCTGCGCGATAAAGTGGATCTTGATGATGACAATGATGGAATTCGCGACAAAAAGGACAAAATGCCTTTGGATCACGATAATGATTCCAAAAGAGACGACAAAGACAGTGATGATGACAACGACGCCATTTTAGATTCAAAAGATAAGCGTCCCTTTGATCATGATAATGATAGCGTCAACGATATGTTTGATACCGATGATGACAATGACGGTATTCGTGATGTAAAAGACAAGCACCCTTGGGATCATGACAACGATGGAAAGGGTGATGAGGAAGATACTGATGATGATAATGACAAAATAAGTGACGATCAGGATAAGCATAAACTTGATCATGATAACGATGGTGTTCCGGATAAGAGAGATCGTCATGATGACTCCGAGGATGAACACGATAGCGATTCTCACTCCTAAGGATACTGGTTGCCTGATTTGTGTGCTTGGTGTATGCTAGCCTTCACTGATCACAAAGGAGGTGATGTATGCGGGGGCGTATTTTTGCGCCGCATCCGTTGGTGGATCGAAGTGAAATCGATGCGGGGCAACTGATCTGTCTCGCGTGTGCGTATTGTCGCCGACCATTTCCTGTTCGACTTGATGCGCTTCGGGATACAGGACTTGATGTATTTTTATGTGGGCGAGGTGATGAGAGCGCGTTTGACTTGGAGGTGTTCAACCTTGTGTCGTGCATGGGGTATCGCAGGAATGCGAAAGGTCGGCTGGTTGCTTGCGAAACGCGGAGCGGCAATGTGCCGTTTGAGGCTTTTCGTTGTTGGCTTCACAAATCCGAAGAAGACGATGGTGGCGACTTTGAGGTGCTTGAGCGGCTGCGTGAGATATATGCCGGGCACCCGCCTCGATACGGTTGGATATTTCAGCTATCACGCTGTCGGCATCCGGATTGTATTGGCGTGTCAACGAAGGGCAAATTTTTCTCATTTGCCCATCCTCAAAAACCGTAGTAAACACTGCGGTTTTTTATTTTACCGAGATGGCTGGAATTGATATACTACACTCATTACATCAAAAAAAATTATGTCAGCAGAACACTTATCGCCCCACGATCGCGAAGAAGAATCTCGCAGGAAAAATATTGAGTCGAACAAAGGCGGAGCAGCGCTTGATTCAAACAAAACTAAAGAAACCATTCGACACCTTCCTGCAGAGGTGCTTGTTACTCGTCGAGGTACGGGCAAATCCGTGCAGCGGTTTTCCGAATCTTCTGCGTATACCCAAGACGGGGTATTGAGATATATCGAGCGCAGGCACGATGGGCGAGTGATCGGTGCAAGCGAGTTTGACACTGAAACATTTGAGGACGAAGGCAAGACGGTGGTGACGGAGAATGTGTTTGAGCAGCCGACTACTGACCAGCCCTCTTCGCTTGTGGCGAAAAACCGCGAGGAAATATTTGCTGATGGAAGAAGGACAAAAGAGCATCGGCGCGTGGCGATTGGCGAAAATCCTGATCAGTCGTCCGAGCACGTGATGCAGATAACTGCGCGTCAGGTCGTTGAAATAAATCCAAATGTGGAAAAGGGTCAGGTGGTGATTAGTGCGGTCGAAGGTGAGGCGCCTGCAGATGATCCGGAATTTTTGCCCGCAGGTGTGTATGATTTGAAACGCGTCATGCAGGATGGACGAGTAGTTTCTGAAACATATATCAACGATGCGTACCAGCTATGGTTTTCGTATAACAAAGACGGACAATTGCAAAAGAAAGAGTTTGTTCGGCGATCCGATCATGCGATGCTGCTGTCAGAGCAGCGCGTCGTACAAAAAACTGTTGCAAAGCATATCGGATCGGAAAAACCCTCAGAGCGAGTTGTTGAACAAAAAAGTCGAAAAAATTTTGAAAAAACTCAGGCCGATGCCGAGCTTTTGGGTTCAAGTGAATTGCAGAAACGCAAGAATGCGCATGAGCGTGATTTTGAAGGTATTTTGCAGCAGCTTGCTCAAGAGGAGCGCGGGTATCGGGAGCAAATTCAACAATATGAATTTGCAAAAAAGAATCCGGGATCGTTTTCTGAAAAATTTTTGCAGCTGAGGGCTGAAGTTGCCAAAACGGCCGAGAAAAAACTCAGCGAGATGGAGGCGCGGCGTCAGCTGCTTGCGCTTCAAAAAAATGTGCTGTTTGACATCATGGTGAGCATGCCCGACGGACCTCGCGCGCATCAAATGGAGCATGTGGTGATGCATGTTCCGGGAAATAATTTGCTTGATAAAACATTGCGGCTAAAGACCCTTGATGATTTAGCTCATCCTGATGAGTCAGAAGAAAAGCGCATGTTGCAACAGAAAGCTGATCTTTTGAAACCAATACCAAACTTTGAACAGCTGTTTCAGGAATGGGTTGATGGGCAAAAGCAGAATCCGAAAATTGCGGAGCAGTTTGATCGGTTGTTATTTTTGGAAGAAGACGACCGTGCGGTCGCGCGGGCGCAGGAAGTGACTGAGGCACATGCGCCAGCTGAGCAGCCGGTTCAGTCTGTCGCGGAAAAAACTGAAATCGGATTTGTTGAGCCTGAAATAATCGAACGGCCCGCGCAAATGTTGCCGCCCGAGTCTCCTGTCTGGCCGTCGATTGAAGCCTATCAATTTGAATATCAAACGGACAAGAAAAAAGGATACGAAAAAGCTCGCGCCGCGCGAGATGCGGATTTCGCAGATTGGAAACGCGACCAGCTCAAGGGTGTGGAAGCAAAAAAGCCGCCATTGGTTGTTGGTGAAGGCGTGACACTGCTGTCTGCGCAAAAAGGACGCGAAGTGATCGAGGATGGATGGAGTGTTGCGTATGTGGATCCGCGCGGTGGAAAGGTGGAGCTGCGACGTGAGGTCAACGGGCGGGTGGAGCAGCGATGGCTTGAGCCGACGCGCGTGGTTGCGAAGCGTGAAGCCGTGAGTACGCCACAGGAGCAGGAGGAAAAGCGGCCGGCGCAGTTGAAGATCGAGGATTTGTATGCGAGAGCGCGAGCGGAAGCCGAGGCGAAAGATCGCGTCTTGCGTGAGAAAACATATATCAAAGGTGAAGGCGCGAGCGTCTCGTATGTAAATGAAAAAGGAATTGACGTGATCGAATCATGGCGCGTGGAAAATCCTGTGGTTGATGCGCAAGGGCGACTGGAGCTTGTGCGATATACCGGTGCTGCAGGCGGCACAAAAGAGGTGCGTAAATTTCCTGTGGAGCAGGTCATCACCGAATCGGATTCGTGGCGCGAGCGTGCGCGAGATCCTAAGCGAAAATCTTCCGGGAGCGATGTAAAAGTTTCACTCGATGGAGTGCGCGAGCCGCGTCGTGTTAATGAGTCCGAGCGCGATGAGCGATTTCCTGATGGCGCGAAGGTGACATTTTTCACTATGACAACGCGACGTGCGCCAAATGGAAAAGAATATACCACGCGGGTTGTTGATACTGGGGTTGTGGTTGATGCGGCGCGACGATGGTCACGCGTACGAGTTAAATTGCGCAGCGGAAAAATGGCGTGGGTGAATTATGCGCAAGTTGAGGCGATCGACGGAAAACGTTTTAATCAATAACGCGAGCGAGGTTGTATGCAGATTGATCAGTTGCGATCGAGTGTTGCGGGCGTAGTGGCCGTGCCGGGTGATGCAGAATATGAGCGGGTGCGGTTGGTGTGGAATCGGGTGGTGGAGCTTGAGCAGCGACCGGCGGTGATTGTGGAAGCGGCGGGTGTGGCTGATGTGGTTGCGGCTGTGCGGTTTGCGCGTGAGGCCGGGCTGGGCGTAGCTGTACAATCTACCGGACATGGCGTGATACACAGCGCGGGCGGCGATGCGTTGCTGCTCGCCATGGGAAAAATGAATAGCGTCACCGTGGATGTTGCGGCGCGTACGGCGCGCATTGGTGCGGGCGTGATGTGGGGCGCCGTGTTGGCGAAGACGCATCAGGCGGGCGGGTTGGCGCCGTTGTTGGGCTCGTCGCCGGGCGTGGGTGCGGCCGGATATACGTTGGGCGGTGGGCTTGGCTGGCTTGTGCGCAAATATGGCGTGGCGTGCGATAGTGTGCGTGCGTTTCAAATCGTGACCGCGGATGGCGAGGTGCGGCGGGTGAGCGCTGAATCTGCGGCCGGATCGGTTGAGGCGGATTTGTGGTGGGCGCTGCGCGGAGGCGGGGCAAGCTTTGGCGTGGTGACCGAAATAGAAGTCGGACTTGTCCCGGTGAACGATGTGTTTGGCGGTGATTTGTTTTATTCGGCGACGGATGCGCGCGAGGTGTTGCGACGGTATCGTGATTGGGCGGCGGGTTTGCCCGAAGATTTTACCACATCGGTGATGCTGCAAAATTATCCGGACGCGCCGGCGTTGCCCGCGTTTTTGCGCGGCCGATCGGTCGTGCGGGTGCTCGGGTGTTTTGATGGGCCGGAAGCGGAAGGACGACGGCTGCTCGCAGGATTGACGGATTGGCGCGAACCTGAGTCGAGTGATTTTTCCTGGATGTCGTTTTCGCGCGTGGGGTTGATTAGCAAAGATCCGCTGGCGCCGGCGGCGGCGTATAACAGCGGTGCGTGGATGCGCGGGATGAGTGATGCGAGCATTGATGCGTTGGTGGATTTTGCGTTTGTGCGTGGGGCGGGGTTGAGCCCGGCGGCACGTGTGATTTTTGCAGAAGTGCGGCATGTGGCGGGCGCTGCGGCACGCGTTGGCGAGAGCGGGTCTGCGGCGGCGGGCGCGTATGATAATCGCGAGGCGGGATGGATTCTCAATACAGTCATGCCGGCGCGAACGGTGGAAGCGATGACTGCCGCGCGCAGCGCGATGACTGATGTGGTTGCGCGAGTGGCGGCGGCCGGCGATGCAACGGGTGGGGTGTATCCAAATTTTTTGACCGGGTCGGAAGCATTTGCAAAAACGCGTGCAGCTTTTTCGGCGGCAGCATATGAACGATTGTGCGCGGTGAAAACGCGCGTGGATGCGGGCAATTTGTTTCGCTATGGATTGGATATTCAACCGTTGGCGAAGCCGCCGGCGGAGAAGCGGTGATGCTGCGCGGATTGCGCGAGATGGCGCGGCGTGTGCGGGCAATGAGCGGGAAATTTTCGTATAGACCGCTTGTGGAAGTGACTGTGTCGCGCGGCGCGTTGGTGCATAATGTGGAAGAATTTTTGCGTCGGAGTCCGGGCTTGCACATCGTGCCGGTGTTGAAAAGTAATGCGTATGGGCATGGGTTGGCGGAAGTGGCCGAAGTGCTTGAGAGCATTCGTCGAGCGCGCCGCGATATCGCGGCGCGCGTTCCATTTTTTGTGGTGGATACATATTATGAAGCGTTGGCGTTGCGGAGGGGTGGGGTGCGGACGCCGCTTGTGGTGCTCGGGTATTCGTTGGTGGAAAATATCATCGGGCGGAGGCGAGCCGGGTTGCGTGATGTGGCGTTTACGTTGACGAGCTTGGATCAGGTGCGCGAAGTGGTGGCGTCGGTGCGGGTGCGGCGTGCGTTTCATTTGAAAATTGATACCGGCATGCGGCGGCAGGGCGTGTTGCTTGAAGAGGTGGATGAGGCGCTGCAGTTGATTGCGTCAAATCCATTGGTGGTGCTCGAGGGTGTCTGCTCGCATTTTGCTGATGCGGATGGTGCTGACGAAGCGACGACTCGCGCGCAGATAGCGGTGTGGAATGAAGTGGTGATGAAGGTGCGCGCGGCGGGTAAGGTGACGCAGGCGGTGCAATTTTTCCATCTCTCGGCGACGGCCGGACAAGGTCGAGCTTTTTCTGATCACATTGATGCCAACGTTGCGCGGTTGGGAATCGGGTTGTACGGAATCGAAGAGCGCGGGGCGGCGTCTGCCGGTGGCGCGCTTCGTCCGGCGCTGCGGATGGAGTCGGTTGTTTCGCTGGTAAAACTCGTACGCCGCGGCGAGGGCGTGGGGTATGGGTTGACGTATCGCGCATCGCGAGACACGCAGGTGGCGGTGGTGCCGGTCGGGTATTTTGAAGGGGTTGATCGGCGGTTGTCCAATCAGGGGGCGTTGTTGGTGCGCGGTGTTGTCTGCCCAATTGTGGGGCGGGTGAGTATGAATATGACCACGATAGATGTGAGTGCCGTCGACGGCGGTGTGAGGCGCGGGGATCGGGTTGTGGTGATCTCAGACGATGCGGCATCACCCAACTCTCTTGTGCGTTTTTCTCAAATTTGCGGCACGATTCCGTATGAGCTGCTGGTGCATGTCAATCAAGGATTGCGCAGAAAAGTGGTTGATTGAGGTGCATGAAGCACCTCTTCTCTCGAGGTAAAGTAACTTTTTCTCGTCAAATCTGCCTGTTAGGTGAAGTTTTTCTACTTATTCACTGCAAAATTGACTCCCGATCTGCTCTGGGCGTATGCTCCTAAATAGAAACCCGCCGGTTACACAGCAAAACTTCACCTATTAGCTAGTTGTCCAATATCTAATTTCAACATATGAATTTCAGACAAGCAGTAAAAACTATCGGGCTCGTACAAATATCAAAACTTTTGAGGTCGACTTTTGCCACAATTATTTTTATTATTATCATTTTTGCTTTTTTCCCCGATCTAACTTCACAAACAGTTCCCCGAATATTTATCTTTCTTTTTGCTGCGTTAGTAATTGGAACAAATATAGTCACTATATTGAATATTTTGAAAATGAATGGTGGCCCAAGGTTTGAAGTTCCTTCGGAAAGTATAAAATCGCAAGATTTGCAACATGCGAACGAGGAAGTGATAGAAACAATAGTTGGAATTATAAAGCGAGGAAAGATATCGTATAGGACAAATCCAGGAATACAATATGATTCAAATCCTGAAAACGTCATACTGTTGACAAAAAGTCGACTTTTGTTTCTTGCTATTCCAGTCACAGGAGAAGGAAAAACAATGATCGGGGTCGATCTATCAGCAGCGAATTCAGTCTTAAATCAAGGTGAAATAAAAAAGACGCTTGGTGCGATAATTGAGCGGATGACACCGCATCAAATGCTTATTTCGCGCAAACAAAACTTTGAAATTTTGCTTGCAGATATTGAATCTATAACAACGACACCCGAGATTATGCCAATTGTTAAAATAGAAACGCGCAAAAAAAGTTTTTGGTACGTCTTCTCAAGTTCTATGGATGCAGAAAAGTTAAAATCATTTGCTGAAGTATACATACCTGGTAAATTTCACATAAACTAGACATTGGACAACAGCGGATTAGCAGCTCAGTTCCTTCGCGCAAACGCTCGTGTGCTCGCGCATCCCGCGCAATTTTAGCACACTTCGCGCTTTACCAATCCGCGAACGTTGTGTTCAATTCATTGAGCCCATTATCTGTGCTATCCTGCAATATAGGAGGAACTATCCGATGAGTATGTCTGCAAGTGATGTTCGCGCGTCCGCCAAAGAAATCCTGCGTACCGCCAAAACCCGAGATGAAGCTAAGCGGAGTTTGTCCGGACTTTTGAGCCGGTGGAGTGGTTGGCAGCATACGGATTTCAGTATCTTTTTCTATGAAAGTGGCCTGAGGATGCTCTTGTTTGGTATTTTTAGAGGTTTTGATGCTGATCAGCATTCGTTTACGATCATGCTGAGTCCCGAGACATCCTCAGCCGATTGACAACTGAATGTCGGTATACAGTGACTCAAGCAATGCTTGGGTCTTTTTTTGCTCAATGAACTAAACACAACACAGCATATACAGCAGGCTTGCAGCCTGCCCAAACTTATCACTCGCTGCATTCGGCGGTAACGGCGCCTACGCGGCGCCCGATATTTTACCACCTCACTTGCTCGTGCTAAGCTTTGTATATGCTGGAACGTTGTATAAAACCGCCGCCTAAGAAAAGAAAATTTTGAGCAAGAGAAAAGGCTTGTCGAATTTCTTCAAACAAGCCTTTAGGTAAACCCTCGTTATGATGTTAGTCATAACGTCCCTCCTTTGTGTAAATTTGCAAGAATTTGAGAGGTCGGCGCTCAATGCGCGAGCCGCCGGCCTCTCAACGCTTTTGCTGAGGCGTGGCAAACTCAAGACTAGTTGACCAGCACCATGTCGACCCGCTTTACCGTCGCTCTCGTCTCGATAGTCAGCCAGAGAAAATTTCCAGCGAAACCAATTTGAGCTCCTTCAAGCTCTAAAGGAGCAAGAAGGTCGAGCTTGTAGTCATCCCTCGAAAAGAACGACGCTCCAATGTCTCCGGAGAGACAGAGCCCTCCGGGTTGCTGATACTTTGGGGCGCACATTGGCTGGTTTTTGTACGGAGCCCAGTGGAAGGTTGTGAAATCAGCAGGAAGCTCCTCGGATGGAGCAAAGTACCCAGGCACGACGGTGCTGTCGTAGTTCGACTCCTCGACATGGACTTTAAAATTGTACATATACCCAGTGATCACCTCGCCCTGCTGGACGAAGGCGATCTTCGGCGTGGGCCGCTTCGGCTCGTCCTTTGGACCAGTGATGTCCTGGCCGCAAGCGGAAAGAGTCATCACAACAAAAACAACAGCAACAAACCGTGAATTCAACATAATGCGCAACCTCCTAATTTGCCTCGCTAAAGGCAGGTGTATCCGAGCCATTAACGACAGGATAACTTGCAATAATAGCATTATACCACGTTTATGTCAAGAGAAAATACCTAAATTCACCTATTTCCCGCTCAAATAAGGCAAATTTATGCTCAATACTCGACAGGCGGCGGCTATATATAACACAGCATACACAGCTCACTTCGTTCGCCCAAACTTATCACTTCGCTGCACTCGGCGGTAAAGGCGCCTACGCGGCGCCCGATATTTTACCACCTCATTTGCTCGTGTTAAGCTTTGTATATGCTGGAACGTTAGGTTCAATAAGAATTCATTCAATTGGAAAATATGAAAAAAGAGATCGAGGTTTTAGTCCAAGTGTTCGATCCAAAGCAGGTTGTGCTAGGCAAACTTAATGACTATTCTTTTCAGGGTATAAAAACAGTACATGATATTTATTTTGTTGATCCGTTGCGTGAAGATCTGAAACCCGCAGATGATTTTAACCTCAAAAAAACATTTCGATTACGCACGAAGGACAAGCACATCTATCTGACGTACAAAGTTGATCACTTTGATGCAAGCAATACATGGGTTTATTCCGATGAACACGAAACTGAGATCGGAGATTTCAATGAAGCAAGAAATATCATTGCAGAACTTGGACTAAAACCTCTCGTTGAAATCAATAACAAAAAACATACGTATCTTACGGAAGTGTACGAAATTGTATTTGAAGAAGTAGAAAATCTAGGATTGTTCCTTGAAGTAGAAAGATTAAACGTGCAAGATAGTGAAAAGGAGACAAAAGTACGGCAAGAGATTATTGATTTCATCAAGAAGAAGTTGGATATCAAGCACGAAGTGTTAAATATTGGAAAGCCACAATTGATGTTAAAAAAGCTGAGTGCTAAATAAGGAATGAATTCTTACTGAACCTAACAGCGCATTAGCGGTTCGCTACGCTCACCCAAATTGATCGTCTGGTGCCTTGCTGCGCTCGATATTTTACCAGACGATCACTTCGCCAATGCGCCAACGTTATATCCAATTTATCCTCCCGCCATGAATGAACATGAAATCAATATATCCGTCATAGCTTTATTTCCAAAAGAAGTTGATGAAAAGATACAAAATCTTCGTTTGGAAATATCAAGATTGTTTGGAGCACAAGATGCTTTAAACTGGCCTCCGCATACAACAATACGGCCAGGATTTTTAGTTCCAAAAACAGAGCTTGATACGTTCTTGAAAGATTTGAAAAAACATACAAAGAAGGTGAGCCCTTTTACTATCAAGCTGAGTGGTTTCAAATTTTTTGACAATGCGCCGTTGAGCAATACAATCAAAAGTGTCTACGTAGTGACAATTGATGTTGAAAAGAATGAGGAAATCACAAAGACTAACGAAGAGCTCAAAAAGTTTGAGCCGTTCTCACTACCTCAAACCAGAGAATTTAGTCCTCATGTCACACTTGCATACAATGATGTAACGAAAAAGCAATTTGAAGAAATCAAAGAATTTCTCAAAAATAGAATCTTTCAAGAGTCTTGCGTTATAAATACTATCGGTTTGTTTGAAAATAAAGGGCTTGGAACTAGACGAGAAATGCTTGCGAGTCTGAAGCTGGGAGAATAAACTGGATATAACAGCGCGCTAGCGGCTCGTTTCACTCGCACAAATACTTCGGATGGTGCGTCGCTGGCGCTCCATTTTATCATCCTCGCACTTCGCCAGCGCGCACACGTTGTATAAAATTTTAACCCACAACATTATGAGACATAAAATATTATCAGCACTAGGTCTTGGAGTTATATTTCAATGGTTAAGTCTATTCTTTTCATATCGAGAGTTGCCAAATACCTTCGAAGATATAAAAACCCCCATTGCAACCGGTGGGTTTCCCTTCAAAGCGTTTGAATACCCATTTCCACCAATGGGAAATAATTGGCCGCCTCTCAAAGCATGGCCAATATTTTTTCTAAATCTTATTATTTGGATAATAATTAGTGCAATTATCGTATTTTTGCTTGGAAAAAAAATTGAAAATAAAAAGATTGTAACAATAATCGGCATTTTGGCAACCGTCTTATCATTATTCGGAATATTCTACATCACGCTCAAGTTTGATTAAGCGGGGTTAAAACTTTATACAACAGCGCATTAGCGTGTCGGCTAAAGCCTCCTCCAAATCCTCGTGCGGTCGCACCTGCGGTGCAAATTGTACCGCACTTCGGACTTCGCCAGATGCGCAGACGTTGTATAAAACCGCCGCCTAAGAAAAGAAAGTCTTATCAAAAAGAAAAGCTC
>CAYNWW010000009.1:0-6888 GCA_964401055.1 uncultured Candidatus Saccharibacteria bacterium
CCAATTTTACCACCTCGTTTGCTCGTGCTAAGCTTTGTATATGCTGGAACGTTGTACCCAATTAACCCTCACTGCACACCCATGCAAGAAAGCACAAAGCAGAGAATAATATATAGCGCTCCAATTGGAATTCTGTTGACTTTTATCAGTGGTTTCATTGGTGTTCATAGTAAAGTTGCTCCACCCGGCGGCGTAACTGAGGGCTGGGGCGGCCTTCCAATTCCATATTATTTTAGTGGTGTTTGGGGTAATTCCATAACAGATACTTACAGGTGTTTTGCTGGTATGCATCATCCGTTTTCAAGCTGCTTTCCAAGTATTGTCATAACATTTCTCATTATTCTCCTCGATATTATATTTTGGTCAGCCCTCAGTTACGCAGGTATGAGATTTTATCATATGCAGGCATCACGTAAAAAACGTTCGGGTTAACTTGGTACAACAGCATGTACACAGTTCGGCTTCGCCTCACTCAAATTTATCACCGCTCAGAACGAAGTCTCCGGTGGTAGCTCGGCCATCCAGGGCCTCGCGATTGTACCACCTGCGTCTTCGTTCATGATAAACTTTGTGTACACGCAGACGTTAGGCGCCATAAGATAACTGATAAAACCATGACAAAGATTCCTTCAATCGAACCTAAAAAGGAAGAACAAAGCACCAGCCCGATAATCATGCCTCAGAGTGAGAAAAAAATTTTTACAACACCTGAGCACTGGTTCAATTTTCTAGTCAAAGAATTCGATAAAGAATCAGACCGTGCTTGCGTAGTTTTGGCAGCTTCTTTGTTAGATTCTGCACTTGAAACAATTTTGCGAACTCGACTGACGCCTGTCGCAAACTCAAACGATACCTTGCTTGATGGAGCTTATTCTCCTTTGGGAACTTTTAGCGCCAAAATAGATATTACATATCGTATTGGACTTATTAGCGGTCGATTTGCGCGTGATTTGCATATTGTTCGGCGCATAAGAAATGATTTTGCTCATAATGTTATAAGCTGCTCATTTGATGACTCAATTATAAGAAATCGAACTCTTGAATTGGCGCGTTCAGCAGAGCAATGGATATCAAAGTCAGATTATAGAAAGGCGTTTCCAGTCGGTCCAAAAGGAGACTTTCAAATGGCAGTTGCTTGGATGCAATGGCATCTTAGATCGCTATCAGATGATGCAACTCAAATACCAGAAAATCCATTGGAATGGGGATATGCTCCTATTGAACCTATTTCAAATGCTAAACTATAAGACTTACGGCGCCTAACAGCGCATTAGCGCCTCGGTTCCCTCGGCCAAATCCTCGTGTGCAAGCGCGTCCCGCGCAATTTTAGCACACTTCGGACTTCGCCAAGTGCGCCAACGTTAGGTGCAAACTTTTGTGATATAATGTCTTTGTTGAAAGTTGAAAAAATAAATATTTAATCAGAACGTATGGATCAAAATCTAAGCAGTATGTCCGACGATTCACAGCCCTCGTCAAAAATGGCAATGTGGATTTTGTTAAGTGTTGTGCTTACCGCACTCATCGTTGGCGGCGGGATATATATGATGCAAACATCAGTACTCTCAAAAACAGAAAAAGATTTCCAAGCGAAAATTGACACCCTCCAATCAAAAGTTGCGAAACTTGAAGCGCAAAAAGCTCCTGCGGTGACCAAAACAACAGATTCAACGACGCCTCAAAATACGAATAACGATTCGTCATCAGCGCAGAATGGAAACAAAGCAACCCAAGAAACATATTCCGTAAAAGTATCGCCCACGCTAGAGGCGTCCAAAGATTTTGGCGTATACGTGAATGAAAAATCTATTGGAACCATAAAACGTACTGATTTATCAAGCCTAACGCGTCAGTTTACTCGAAATAATGTAACCTTTCTTGGATTTGCCCCGTATGGAATCGGAGGGGCGACTTATTTCGGTTCAGATGAGGTCTGGGAAGTAAATCCGGCAACGAAAACCATGAAAAAAATATCTTTCCGAACACCGTCGCAGCTAGCGTCCCCAACAAGCGCGAATGCGATCTCGTCCGATGCCTCCATGCTTGGACTTGTAGCTAAGCAGGCAGTTGCACACTCATCGAATTTTTCCCATTGGGTCGTTTCTGTTCAGCACCTTGATAACAGTAACGATACCACGCTTTTTCTTCCAGGAGACATTGACTATGGTATTGGTGATATGTTGTTTTCGCCTGATGGAACAAAGATTGCCGTGCAAGCATATTATGAAACAAGTGCTAATCTGGGCTGTAAAGTGTTTGTCTATACGATTCAAGATGGCACATACACAATTGCTGGCGATACAAAGGGTGCGGGGTATTTGACTGTCAAAGAATGGAAAAATAACTCAGAGGTCACGACAACAAATGACAAGTCCTTTTTAAACAAGTCTGACTTTTAGCAGGCTGAATATCGTACAGCGTACATAGCTCGTTTTCTTCGCACAAATTAACGTTTCATTTAACAAGGTGATAGCTCGCGTCCACTCGTGATTTTATCACCTTGTTTTTGTTTTATGTTACTATTTGTATGTGCTGCAATTTTACGTTGTATCATATGCCTTCAACAATAGACAAAAGCATGAAGCTTCAAAAGGGAATAGATTATCCCGGAGTCACGATTTGTTATCTTTGCCATGACGGCGAGGGCAATTTTGCGATGAATAAACGCTCGACCAACTGCAGAGATGAACAAAAAAGATGGGATATTGGCGGGGGTGGATTGGAAAAAGGAATCTCTGTATTGGATACGCTCTCAAAAGAGATTGAGGAAGAGTATTGTACAACGATTCTAAAGAGCGAATTCCTTGGATATCGTGATGTTCATCGAACGCTTGAGGGTGGCATCAAGACTCATTGGATTGCTCTGGACTTTGCAGCGCTTGTAGATGAGCACAAAGTTGCAAACGGAGAGCCGCATAAGTTTGACGAAATAGGTTGGTTTCGATTGGATACGTTGCCCTCACCGTTGCATTCCCAGCTTCCTTATTTTCTGGATATCTACAAGGACAAACTGCGGTCTATCTTGAATGATGCGTCTTAGTGTCACCGCGCAACGCTCTTGGGATTGTTTAGAGAAACTGAACGCAGCAGCCATTATGAAATACGTCGCATTGCTCAGAGGAATAAACGTCGGAGGGAATCGAAAGGTTGAGATGAAAAAACTCAAGGCGTTTTTCGAATCCCTCGGATGCATCAATGTTTCAACATATATCAATTCCGGCAATGTCCTGTTTGAATCAAAGGATAAGCAGGTGACCATTTTAAAAAAAGTAAATTCCGGTTTGAAAACGTATTTCGGTTTTGACATTCCAACTCTTGTGAAGACGAAAAAAGAAATGCAACAGATTTCAGATGCCGTACCTCGGAATTGGCAAAATGATTCCGCTCAAAGAACCGATGTCGCGTATGTATTCCCGGAAATCGATTCGATCAACATTCTTGATGAACTTCCCCTTAAAAAAGAATTCATCGACGTTCGTTATGTCAAAGGTGCTCTCTTTTGGAATGTGAGAAGAGAGGACGTGCACAAAAGCAACTTGGCTAAGCTCATCAGCCATAGATTGTATAAGTTTATGACCATAAGAAATGTAAACACCGCAAGATTTTTAGCCGAGAAATAATAAGATAAAAGTTATTCGCTTCATATACATGAACATCCACCAACAAATCAACGCATACATCGCCAGTCAGCCCGAACCAAAACGCAGCGAGATGCAGGCGTTGCATCAGCTGGTGCTTCGCGCGGCACCAAAAGCAAAATTGTGGTTTATTGACGGTAAAAACAGCGACGGGAAAGTTGTCGCAAACCCAAACATCGGATACGGATTGTATATCATCACGTATGCCAACGGAACCTCTCGAGAATTTTACCGGATTGGCCTGAGCGCAAACACGACGGGCATCTCTGTCTATATCCTCGGCCTCAAAGACAAAACATATCTGGCAAACACGTACGGGAACAAATTGGGAAAGGCGAGCGTCACCGGGTATTGCATCAAATTCAAAGCGCTCAAAGATATCAATCTTGATGTGCTGCAAGCGGCAATACGAGATGGACTGGCGTCTGAGTGCTTGTAGCTAGGCGGAGCGAGTCAAGCTCTTGTTCAAAAAGCAACAAATAATAAAGGTAGGAGTATGATATAGTTTATGCGCCCAAAAGCAACCGATATCGATTTGTACATTGTTCAATTTTCGCCGGAAACTCGGCGGCTGCTTAGAAAAGTTCGCGCGACGATCAAAAAAGCGGCGCCGCAGGCGAGTGAAAAAATAAGTTATGCAATTCCGACATTTGCACTTCGGGGAAATTTGGTACACTTTGCGGGCTACGCGCGCCACATCGGATTGTATCCGGGCGCAGCGGCGGTGCGGGCGTTCGCGCGCGATCTGGAGGTGGGCGGGTATAAATGGGCGAAGGGATCAATCCAGTTTCCTCTCGATCAACCGATTCCGTATGCGCTTATCACGCGGATTGTGAAATTTTGCGTGAAGGCGCGCTTGGCTGAGGATAAATAATTCTCACTTCAATAAATGATTATGAAAACCGAACTCGAAACAATTCCGGGCGTGGGCAAATCTATCGCGGCTGATTTGCAAGCCATCGGGATCAACCGCGTGGCGGATTTGCGCGGAAAAGATCCGCAAGCGCTCTATGAAAAATCCAATCGGGTCGCTGGCGTGGTGCAAGATCCGTGTCTACTCTATACGTTTCGCTGCGCGGTGTATTATGCCAACACGCCACCGGACCGGCGGGATCCGGAAAAGCTCAAGTGGTGGAATTGGAAATAGGTCGCAATTGGCGAATCGCTCGGCTTGCAACAACGCGGTATTTTCTGTATAGTAGCGGCAACGCAGGGGTTTTATTTCTTACACATATTTTATGTCGCAAACGCCGGATGTAATTTTGCGTCAGTACGAACTGGGCGCGATCCGCGAAACCAAAAAAATTGCCATTGGGCTGATCAACGAGACGTGGAAAATTTCCGCCGAGCGCGGTGATTTTATTTTGCAGCGAATTCATCCGATTTTTGGTTCGGACATCATGGCGGATATCGACGCGGTCACGGCGCATTTGCAGGCGAAGGGGTGGGAAGTGCAGCGCGTGGTGCGGACGCGAGACGCCCAGTTATTTGTTTTCGACGACGAGCAGGGGAGATTTTGGCGGGTGCTGACTTTTATTCCCGGCGAGGTGTTTGAGACGAGTCCGACGACTGACATCGTGCGAGAAGCCGGGCGATTGTTGGGAAAATTTCATCGCGATGCGAGTGATCTGGTGTACCAGTTTCGGCATCATCGTGAGTTGCATTACAATACTGCGGCGCTGTTTGAGGCGTACAAGCGGGTGGTGCATGGACGCGTGGGCGAGTTGCCGGCGGAGGCTCGGGAGTTGGTGGCGGCGATTGATCGGATTCCGGAATTTTTCTTTCCTGCGGGTTTGCGCACGGCCGTGACGCAGGGTGATCCAAAAATCACCAACATTATTTTTCGTGACGCGCGCGCGGTGACACTGATTGATCTCGATGATTGTGGCAATTTTTCTTCGCCGTTGTATGAAATAGGTGACGCGCTGCGGTCGTGGTGTGGCGCACGCGAAGGCGATGCGCGCAGTGCGCTTGATTTGGAAAAATTTCGGGCGGCGATCGAGGGTTATCGCGCAGGTTCGAGTGAATTTTTGACTGCGCAAGAATTGGCGCTGGTGCCGCAAGCGCTCGTGCTTATTACACTCACGCTTGCGTCGCGATTTTTGCGCGACGTGATCGAGGATTCGTATTTTGGTTGGGATCCGGCCAAATATCCCACGCGCAAAGCGCACAATCTCGCGCGGGCGCGCAGTCAGGTCGCATTGGCGGAAGATGTGATCGCCAAGCGCGCCGAGCTCGAAACGATGCTGCGCGGGTAGACGGATACGCGGCGAAAATGTTTGTGGCGCAAAAGAAAAGACAGGACGCGAGTCCTGTCTATATGATTTCAACAATATGTAGCGAGGCATCGTCCGAGCGAATGCCATGCTTTTTTTCTTTTTCGCGAATACGCTTGACGATCGCCTGCGGGTCGGTCATCGATTCTCTGAGTGTGGTAAGGGCAAAATGGTACGCAGCCGCATGATCGATGCCTTGATCATGAATGATCGCCCTGATCGCATCGGTGCTTACGAGGAATAGATCTCCTTTGTTGAGAGCGCCCGTTCTGATGTCGAGAAAGTCCAGCGCCGCTTTGTCTCCGTTGATGACGCCATATCCTGAAAAATTGATATGCGGTTCATCCGGGATCCGAACCGAGCGCGCATTGCAGACATGTTGCCTTTGCAGGCGCAGGCGCTCTTGATTTTGGGCTGCGGTTCGTTTTTCTTCCGGCCCATATCGCGCGGTCATGTACGCATCGCATTGCACGAGTTGATCTCGTGAAAGTAATGTGTAAAATCCATGATTGCGCGCACCTTGGAGAATGACTGCATCGCCGAGCGAGGCAGCCGTGAATTCTTTTCGCTGAAAGTTGAATAGAGCTACTGCGACTGTGGCCGCGAACGGGGTGAAAAATTCATAGTCCAGACGATCGCCATAGAGCCCGCGCTGTTGATTGAAAAGTGCCGCAGCTCTGATACTTTCTTCGATCGCATTTCTGATTAATTCGGTGTCGGTTGAAATTTTACCCCACTGCGCAAGGATTGCGTCTTTGATGACATGTCCGACTAAACGAGCGAATTCCGGCCCGCCTTCGGGATATGCTCCCGAGTGGTCTCGTGAACGCGTGACTCCATCCACCGCAATGACTAGGGCAAAATCCGGACATTTGTAATCTTCCAGCCAGTCCTCGTTTTCTTTATCCGGTGCCGCTTCATTGCGACTCCAGCACGACTTCATGTCTATTCGTAGCATCGCCACCTCCTAAGTG
>CAYNWW010000009.1:6988-12648 GCA_964401055.1 uncultured Candidatus Saccharibacteria bacterium
AAGCTGCCGTTTTTGATCGTGCGCATGCGGCGGGAGCTGCACGATCATATTACCGAGATCAAGCCGATCGCGGGCATGTTTGAGGCTGTGCGCGCCATTAAAGACGCGGGTTTTCCGGTGGGCGTGCTGACGTCCAATTCGCGGCGCAACGTGCTGGCGTTTTTGAAGAAAAATGAGCAAGAGGATTTGTTTGATTTTGTGGTCGGGGATCGGCATTTGTTGCGCAAAGACAAGGGCATGGTCAAATTGCTCGCGCGACGCGGATTGACTGCGGACGGCGTGGTGTATGTCGGTGATGAAACACGCGACGTGGAGGCGAGTAAGCGCGTGGGAATTCCTGTGATTTCGGTGACGTGGGGATTTAATTCGCGCGCGGCGCTCGAGCCGCTCGCACCTGCGCGGATCGCGGAGACGCCGGAGGAGGTGGTGGAATGGGTGAAGGGGCTGTAAATAAGGAGCGCGTGTTTATTATTCCCGGATATACCGAGAATGTGGACATGCCAAGTTACCAACGAGTCATGGAGATGTTTCGCGCTCGTGGGAGCGAATCGATCGGGATCCGGATCGACTGGAAATATCGGACGATGAGTGATTATGTTGCGCAGTTTGTGGCACAATATGAAGCCGCGTCGAGTGTTGGCGATGTCGCGTTGTTTGGATTTTCCTTCGGCGCGCTTATTGCACTCATCGCTGCGACACAGATTCGTCCGGCGCCGTCCCAATTGTATCTCTGCTCGCTCTCGCCGTATTTCAGCGAAGATTTGCCCGCGCTTCCCGCGTGGTGGAAGCGGAGTTTGGGTAAGCATCGCATGGCGGATTTTGAAGGGCGGTCGTTTGCTTCGCTTGTTCCGCGCGTGCAATCGCGCGTGACGCTAGTTGCGGGAAGTAAAGAGCCAGTGAGTGTGCATGTCCGGGCAGCGGATGCGGTGGCGAAGTTGCGCAATGCGCGGCTGGTGACTGCCGAGGGTGCGAGACATAATTTGGGACAGAAGGAATATCTGGAGGCAGTTCGACAAATTATAGAAAAATAAAAACCTCACTGAGCGATTTGCTCGGTGAGGTGATTTTTTAGTAGGCGAATCCTGCGATTCGAAGTTCCTGGCTCATGCCGAGCTCTAGATGGTATATGGCAAGTGCTTGTTTGATGTCTTTCAAGCGGGCTTCGCCGATGTCTGGCAGATTTACAACTTCCTCGATAGACAGTGACGAAAGCTCTCCAAAAGTCATGCCTTTCTTTTTGGCATAGAGCGCCTTGCGTGTACCATTGTGTATAAATAAATCAGCAATGTTCCAAGATAACACATTCTCTATCAGAAGTTCGGGGTGAGATTTTGCAAGAGCTTTTTTGCGTTGGCCAAATCGAATTCGCACTGAAACCCATTGTCCGAGCGCAAGATCAGGGGCGGCGAGTTCTGTGCGAACTTTCAAAAACTCCTCTTGCAAATTCCTCCACATTGCGAGTTCGTTCATATCGTACACTTCTTCTTCGGTGGGTGCGGGTCCAAAAAGCCTCATCGGTTCCTCCTTGTGTGCATTGTCTTTATACGCGATGCGCGGCTCGCAGTCAATTATTCCCAATTTCCCACCCTTCTGCTATGCTTGGTGGGTAATGGTTCGCCGCTCTCGCCGCTCCGGACTTCGGCTTTGCGCCCGCCCCGCGGTTTTTATCTTTTTACTCATATGTATGGCATTTCTCACTCGTTTGTTTGGCGATCCCAATGCGCGATTGATCAAAAAAGTCCAGCCGACCGTGGATCGGATCAACCAGCTGGAGCTCGAATATCAACAGCTCACCGACGATCAGCTGAAAGCAAAAACCGCCGAATTCCGTGCGCGTCTCGCCGGCAAGACCGGCGACGACGCAAAAAAAGCACTCGAAGACCTCCTGCCTGAGGCATTTGCGACAGTTAAAAATGCTGCGCGCCGCTTGGTGGGCAAAAAATGGTTGGTTCGTGGCGAAGAGCGCGAGTGGCACGAAGTGCATTTTGACGTCCAGCTCATCGGTGGAATTTTTCTCCATCAAGGCCACGTGGTCGAAATGAAAACCGGCGAAGGAAAAACGCTCGTCTCCACGCTGCCTGCATATCTCAACGCGCTCGGAGGCAACAACGTCCACATTGTCACGGTCAACGAATACCTGGTCCAGCGCGACTCAGAATGGGTTGGCGAGCTGCACCGATTTCTCGGCCTCACCGTCGGCACCACCCTCCACGGCCAATCCACCACCGACAAACGCGCGGCATACGCGTGCGACATCACCTACGGAACCAACAACGAATTCGGGTTTGATTACCTCCGCGACAACATGGTGATGACCACGCAAGACAAGGCGCAGCGCGGGTTGCATTACGCCATCGTGGACGAAGTCGACTCGATCCTTATCGACGAAGCGCGCACGCCGTTGATTATTTCCGGACCTGCCGAGGCGAGCACTGATTTGTATGAAAAATTTGTGCGCATTGTGCCCAAACTTGCGGAAGGCACGGACTACAACGTGGATGAAAAAGCGCGCGCTGTCACGCTGACCGAAGACGGCCTCGACCATCTGGAAAAATTGCTCGGCATGGGCAACATCTACAACGAAGGCGGCATCGCGATGGTGCATCACCTCGAGGCTGCGCTCAAGGCGTATGTGCTGTATAAGCGCGATCGCGATTATATTGTGAAAGACAACGAAGTGGTGATCGTGGACGAATTCACCGGCCGCTTGATGGCGGGTCGGCGTTATTCCGAAGGCCTGCACCAAGCGATCGAAGCCAAAGAAGGCGTGGTGGTGCAGCGCGAAAACCGCACCCTTGCGACGATCACCTTCCAGAATTATTTCCGCATGTTTGATAAGCTCGCCGGCATGACCGGTACGGCGAGCACTCAAGCGGAAGAATTTTCTAAAGTATACAAGCTCGAAGTCACCGAAATCCCGCCCAACCGCGCGGTGGTGCGCGCCGACCAGACTGATCGGATTTTCAAAACTGAAAAAGGAAAATTTGAGGCCGTCGTCCGTGATGTAGCTGAGCGCGCAGCCAAAGGTCAGCCGGTGCTGATCGGTACGATTTCGATTGAAAAATCTGAAACGCTGAGCGCGCTCTTGTCGCAAGCGGGCGTCAAGCACGAAGTGCTCAACGCGAAACAACACGAACGCGAAGCAAAAATCGTGGAGCGCGCGGGTGAGCGCGGCGCGGTCACTATCGCCACCAACATGGCCGGCCGCGGCACCGACATCAAGCTTGGCGAGGGCGTGCGCGAACTCGGCGGCCTGCATGTGCTCGGCACCGAGCGCCACGAAGCGCGTCGCATCGACAACCAGCTCCGCGGTCGCTCCGGTCGTCAGGGCGATCCCGGCTCGTCCCAATTTTATGTCTCGCTCGAAGACGACCTCATGCGCATTTTTGGCTCCGACCGCATGAAGTCTGTGATGAACACGCTTGGCGTGCCGGATGATCAGCCGATCGAGCATCCTTTGATTTCACGATCACTCGAGACTGCGCAGCGCAAAGTCGAGGCAAATAATTTTGATGTACGTAAGCATTTGCTGGATTATGATGACGTGATGAACAAGCAGCGCCTCGCGCTCTACCACATGCGCGACGAGATTTTGGCTGAATGGGATGCGGCGGACAAATCCAAACTCAAAGAGCGTTTGCTGCGCTTGATGGATGAAGAGATCGAGCGGCTGGTGACATTTCACACCATGGGAGATTTTGAGACCGAATGGAATCTCGAAGAAATCGCCGAGACCGTGGCAACGATTTGTGCGGTACCCAAGGATCTCCATGCGACGCTGCTTGGATTTGAAAACAATGTGCGAAAAATCGACGGCGATGTGAAAGCGCGCGATGCGATTATTAAGCATTTGGCTGAAGTGGTGCGCGCGGCGTATGCAGCAAAAGAACAGGAACTCGGCATGGACAACATGCGCCAGGTGGAGCGCCTGATGCTTCTGCGCACGATCGACACGCTGTGGGTGGAACACCTCGACGCGATCGAGCGCGTGCGAACGGGTATTGGCTTGCGCGGCTACGGTCAGCGCGATCCGCTGGTGGAATACAAAAAAGAAGCGTACCAGATGTACCAAGGCTTCCTCGACGAAGTGGAAAAGGGCGTGGTGTATGCGGTGCTGAAAGTTGGACTTGGCGGGCCGCAGGCATCTCCGCTTGAGCAACAAAACGCGATGCAGCTTTCTGGTGGCAACGAGGACGCCATCGATACCCAAGCGCCGACGCGTGCATCTGCCGAGCAAAAAACCGGCCGCAATGATCCGTGTTTTTGTGGCAGCGGAAAAAAGTATAAAAAATGCGGCCTGATCGATAGCGCCGAGCATCGGTCGCGCCTCGCGAAGAAATAATTCGCTACGCTATGGTGCAACCAATTCTTTATCTGACGTTTGGCCATCCGGGTTCGGGGAAGACATATTTTTCCAGCCGCCTCGCGCGCGACCTCGGGTTGTTTCATCTCAACGGTGATCGACTGCGGCAGGAATTGTTTGAGCAGCCGTCGTATACACTCCAAGAAACAAAATCCGTATTTCGCGTCATGGATTATGTTGCAGAAGAATTGCTCAAGCGAGGCATGAGTGTGATTTATGATGGCAATATGAACAAGCGCGAATTTCGTGATCGTGTTGCGTCTGTGGCCAAGCGAGCAGGGGCGCAGTATCGGTTGGTCTGGGTTAAGACGCCAGTCGCTCTTTCAACAGTGCGATTGCGGGATCGTCATGCACAAGCTCCTATCGCGGAGAAAAAATATTATACCGATCCGCCCGCCGATGTTGTGCGTCGTATTATCGAGGAGTCCGAAGAGCCGGCGCAAGATCGCGAGCCCCACATCGTGATCGACGGCGCGCTCGATTATGACCGGCAAAAAAGTGCTATACTTGAAGTGTAGATCAAATCAGTAAATTTCACTTATGCTCGGACCAAAAGGACCATTTTGTCAAAGTTGCGGCATGCCACTTTCTAAAGATGAGGGGCATGGCGGCACCAACGCTGACGGCACAAAATCCACTGATTTTTGCAGTAAATGTTACAAAGACGGCAAATTTACCGAGCCTGCTATCACGCTTGAGGAAATGCAGCAAAAAGTTGAAGGCAAAATGCGCGACATGCATTTCCCTCGATTCATGGCGCGCTGGTTTACCAAAGACATGGCCGAGCTTAAGCGTTGGAAGAAGCAATAAATTTTACTTCTAAAAAACCCATATGTGTGGAATCGTCTCGTATATTGGTTCAAAGCAAGCAGCTCCGGTGTTGATCGAGGGCCTGAAGCAGCTCGAGTACCGTGGGTATGATTCGGCCGGGCTTGCGGTGATTGAGCAGGATGCGGATGGTCCGCATGTCAAACTCGCGCGTGAAGTGGGCAAGGTGGCTGCGCTTGAGCAAAAGCTCGCACATTTGGGCGGCGTGCCGCTCGGAATGGTCGGTATTGCGCATACGCGCTGGGCAACTCATGGTGTGCCGAGCGAGCGCAATGCACATCCACATGCGGATTGCAGTGGGGCGATTTATGTCGCGCACAACGGAATTATTGAAAATTATCGCGAATTGAAAGCCGAGCTCGAGGCAGTGGGGCACAAATTCCTCAGTGATACCGACACCGAAGTTCTCGCGCATGCGATCGAACAGCAACAAAAAGAAGACGCCGCGCTTGACTTGTTTGAAGCAACT
>CAYNWW010000009.1:12748-21535 GCA_964401055.1 uncultured Candidatus Saccharibacteria bacterium
GCATCAAAAAAAATCACCCGCGATCCGGAAACGCTCGATTGGACGCCGGAAGCAATTCAAAAACAAGGCTATGCGCATTTTCTCCTCAAAGAAATTTGCGAACAGCCGCGCGCGATCACGGACACCATTCGCGGGCGCTTGGAGGTGGAAGAGGGAATCGCGCATTTGGGTGGATTGGACAAGGTGCGCGATCGTCTGGCGGAGATTGATCGCATTATCATTATTTCCTGCGGCACCGCGCGCAACGCCGGCATGATTGGCGAGTACATGCTCGAGGAATACGCGGGAATTCCGGTGGAAGTGGAATACGCATCCGAGTTTCGGTACCGTAAGCCATTGATTGATGCGCGAACCGCCTGCTTGTTTATTTCTCAATCAGGCGAAACCGCTGACACTATTGCCGCACTCAAAGAAGCAAAACGAAAAGGCGCGCTTTGTCTTGGCATTGTCAACGTGGCCGGTTCGACCATCGCGCGGTTGACTGACGCGGGCGTGTACACACATGCGGGTCCGGAAATTAGCGTGGCGTCCACCAAGGCGTTTGTGACACAAGTGGCGGTGCTTGCGATTTTGACGCTCCAATTTGGACGCGCGCGCGAGATGTCGCTGGTGATGGGCAAGCGAATTGCGGCCGAGATCAGCAAGATTCCCGAATTGATTCAACAGATTCTTGATCGTCGCGGCGAGATTGAGCAAGTGGCAAAAAAGTACGCAACGTGCGAAAATTTTCTGTTCCTCGGGCGCAAATACAACTTCCCGATCGCGCTTGAAGGAGCACTCAAGCTGAAGGAATTGTCCTATGCGCATGCCGAAGGGTATGCAACAGGTGAAATGAAACACGGCCCGATCGCGCTCATTGATTCCTCGTTTCCGTCGATTTTTCTCGCGCCACAAGACAGTGTTTATGACAAGGTCGTGAGCGGCATGGAGGAAATCAAGGCGCGCCAAGGAAAAATTATTGCCATCGCAACTGAGGGTGACGAGCAGATTCGTCGTCTGGCCGATGACGTGATTTACATTCCCAAAACGCTTGAAATGCTGACGCCGCTGCTGACCGTGATTCCGCTGCAATTGTTGAGTTACTACATCGCCGCTGCGCGTGCGCTTGATGTGGATAAGCCGCGCAATCTCGCCAAGAGCGTCACTGTTGAATAGCTCCGGCGGATAGCGTATACTCGAATTATGAAAAATCAAACATCTGTTCCTTATGCGCTGAGCGCGCTCGCGTTTTTTGCACTATCTGCCGGATTTGCCGCCGCGCCAGTCGTCGCGCGCGCAAGTGAGGTGCACCTGCCCGAAATTAAAATATATAGTTCGGGCGATTTGAAATTGGAGCAGACATTTTCTGCCTACGACAGTGGGATGAATCGAGGAGTTAACATTGCCGTTGGCGATCTGACTGGTGATGGTCGTGATGAGATTGTGACCGCTCCCAACCAAGGCGCGGTTTCTCAGGTGCGCACGCTTTCTATGAGCGGCAAGGCGTTGGGATTTCAGCGCGTGGTATTTGCCGGTGACTATAAAGGTGGCGTGAGCGTGGCTACGGGCGATGTAGACGGAGATGGAAAAGATGAAATTATTGTCTCACAGCTCGATGGTCAAGCATGGGTAAAGGTGTATCGATATGACGGTACTGTGATGGCAAATTTTCTAGCAATGCCAAAAGAATACACTCATGGTGTGAGCGTGGCGGCAGCTGATCTGAAGGGTGATGGTAAATCCGAGATTATTACTGCGACTTCCATCGGTGCGCGGACGCAAATTCGTTCTTTTGATGCGCATGGGGCGTGGGCGGGACTGAATATATTTCCTTTTTCTGACTCGTTTACCGGCGGCGCGAGCGTGTCGCGCATTGATACCGATGGTGATGGGAAAGATGAAATTATGGTCGGACAGCGAAGTCGAGGAGACGCGCGTGTTAAGGTGTATCGCGGTAATGGTTCCAATGCAGTAGTCTCAAACTTTGTCGCATTTTCTTCGGCGCATGAAGGCGGCGTCCATGTAACGGCCGCAGACATCACGCACGATGGGAAGGATGAGATTATTGTCGGGATTGGTAACGGATCTCAACCGGAAGTGCGTACATTTACAGCTTCAGGAGCTCGATTGTCTCAGACGCTTCATCCATATCCTGCAGATTTTTCTGGTGGCGTAGTCGTTGCTGCCGGCAATCTAGATGGCGATGCGACGTTGGATATTGTCACCGCGCCCTCGCGTTTTGTGACGCCGGCAGGCGTGAAGAAGATTGAGGTTGATCTAAGCGAACAAAAAATGCGCGTCACCGAAGGTGGCGTGATAGTAAAGACATTTTTGATCTCGAGCGGAGTTGCTCGCCATCCATCGCCCGTCGGTTCTTTTTCTATCTTAAAAAAGATCCCGGTGAAAGATTATAAGTGGGATTATGGAAAAGGAAATCCGGATAACTATGATCTCAAGAATGTGAAAGATAATATGCAATTTTATGGCCCGTATTTTCTTCACAGCGCCTACTGGCACCACAATTTCGGCCATCGGATGAGCCACGGATGCATCAACATGTCTATTCCTGACGCGCGTTGGCTTTATCAATGGTCAGAAGTAGGGACGCCGGTTATTATTCATAACTAGTTTTTCTGTATGTCTCGACGGTTCAAGATTTGGGGTTCGTTTGTTCTGATTGTGCTGGTTGCAGTTCTTGCTGCGCTGGTTGTGTATCCAACCGGGCCAGATATCAATTTGTCGCGTATTCATATTGCATATCAAAAAGAAATCAAGGCTCATCTTGGTCTTGATTTGCAGGGTGGTAGTCATCTGGTGTATGAGGCTGATCTGTCTCAGGTGCAAGCAAAAGATTATCAGGCATCGATGGACGGTTTGCGCGAAGTCATTGAGAGACGAGTAAATGGCTTCGGCGTGTCCGAGCCTGTGGTGCAGACGATTAGCGGTGGGCAAAGTCACCAATTGATTGTTGAGCTGCCCGGCGTGCAAGACGTGAAGCAAGCGATTGATTCTATTGGTCAAACGCCGCTGCTTCAGTTTGATGAGGTGATCGATATCCCCGCCGAGGTTAAAGCTCAGCTGGGCGACAACGCGCAAAGTGGGCAACAACTAAGCCCAACTGAATTATCCGGCCGACATTTGAGTGGGGCGGAAGTCGCATTTGACCAACAAACAGGTGAGCCGTTGGTGACAATTGAATTTAATGCCGAAGGAACCAAGCTTTTTGCCGAAATTACCAAACGAAATATTGGCAAGCCCGTGGCGATTTTGCTCGATGGGGTTGTGATCAGTGCGCCGCGGGTATCCAATGAGATCGTGGGCGGAAAGGCTCAGATTACAGGTAATTTTACTGTTCCTGAAGCGCGGGACCTTGCAAAGCGCCTGAAAACAGGTGCGTTGCCGGTGCCGATCCATCTGGTGCAGCAGACCACGGTGGGCCCGACGCTTGGTCAGGCATCCATTGAGAAGAGCTTGCTGGCCGGCATCATTGGCATGGCTCTGATCTGCGTGTTTATGATTTTGTTTTATCGGTTGCCGGGGTTGCTGGCAGTGTGCGGCCTGGTGCTGTATGCACTCATTGTAGTCGCGCTGTTCAAGCTCATTCCTGTGGTGCTGACTATCGCGGGAATTGCCGGATTTATTTTGTCCCTGGGTATTGCGGTGGATGCAAACGTGCTCGTGTTCGAGCGTATGCGCGAAGAATTGGCAAAAGGGAAGGACCTTGCTATCGCATTGGAAGATGGATTTTCTTATGCCTGGTCATCAATCCGTGATTCAAACGTGTCGGGGTTGATTACTTGTCTGATTCTTGCGTGGTTTGGATCAAGTGTGGTGCGCGGCTTTGCAATTACCTTGGCGATCGGGATTGGAGTGTCGTTGTTTACTGCTATTATTGTGAGTCGGACTTTGTTGCGTCTGTGCTCGGGAAAATGGATGGGGCGCCATTTGTGGCTCTTTGGCCGTGGACTGAGCGCGCGTCGTACAAGCTCAACTCAGGAGAATATTGCACATGTATAACATCGTTCGTCGCACAAAAGTTATTTTTTTTATTTCCGTTCTCTTGGTGGCGGGGAGTATCACTTCGATTGCGGTATTCAAATTGAAACTTGGTCTCGACTTCACCGGCGGCACGCTGCAGGAGATTTCTTTTTCTGGCGTGCGCCCGAATGTGGGCGATGTCGCCCCGGTTTTGCAAGAACTAGGACTTAAGGATCCAAAACTTCAGTTGAGTGGCGACCATGCACTGTTGGTGCGTACAGCTGAAGTGACTCAGGAGCAGCACGAAAAAATCATCCCTGCGCTCAGCGCAAAGTTCGGTGACGTAAAAGAGGAGCGGTTCGAGAATATTGGTCCGACAATTGGCAAAGAGCTCAAGCAAAAAACGTTGTTTGCCGTACTCGCCGTGGTTGCTGCTATTCTCGCGTATGTCGCGTACGCATTCCGCAAGGTATCCGAGCCCGCCTCTTGGGTATATGGCGCTGGTGCTGTGATTGCGCTATTTCATGATTTGGCTATTACGGCCGGCGTATTTGCGCTGCTGGGACATTTTAAGGGAGTTGAGGTGGATACCTTGTTTGTGACTGCGCTGTTGACCACGCTTGGTTATTCGGTCAATGACACCATTGTGGTGTTTGATCGTATTCGGGAAAATCGGCTTCGCAATAGAAGCGCCAATTTTGAGACTATTGTCAACACGAGTATCAATGAGACCATGGTTCGTTCGTTGAATACCTCGCTCACCACTCTGATTGCGCTTTCTGCGTTACTTTTCTTTGGCGGTGAGTCGATCCGGTACTTTGTGATTGCACTGATCGTGGGCATTGCGTCCGGCACGTATTCATCCATCTTTGTGGCAAGTCCAGTGCTCTTATTTTGGCAGCAACGCCGCACTCGTCGTGCGAATTGACAAAAAAATCAAAAAATAGCATCATAGCGGTTTTTCCTTGACGCATATAATGTATTATGTTATAGTTGCCTTATTGCCGGTGGGAAAACTCCGGATTATCAGTAAGAAAGCCCTTATATGAGCGAAGTTGTGCGTGAAGAAAATTCAATTTTGCAAGAAGTCATGACTTCAAAGCAAACCGAACGACTCCAAGAATTTGAGCCGAGTCGTCTTGCGTTTGAGCTTTTGGACGGGCTTGATTCGCGCTCTCGAGACATTGTGTTGAAGCGATTTAACCTTGATGGTAAGGGCGAACGAACCCTTGAATTCATTGGCAAAAGCTACCAGATTACGCGCGAACGTGTCCGTCAAATCGAGACCAGCGTGATCAAAAAAATGCAAGAAAAAGCTGAGTTGATTCGGGATGCCGAAGCTCTTGTGCTGCAAACGCTTGCGCAGTATGGCCAGGTGGCGGAAGAGCAGTTTTTGCTGTCTGCTATTTTGGGTCGTAATAAAGATGTGGCTGAAGACCGCAGTGCGCTGGCACTTATTATTCGTCTCAGCAAAGAAATTGTTGCGCTTCCGGAAACGGCCGATCGCAAGAGTGGTTGGATGAATAAAAAGGCTGATGAAAAGCTTTTTGAGCGCTTGATGAATCGTGCGGAAAAAATCCTCTTGACTATGAACAAGCCTCTTGAGCTTCAGGAGCTTGCGACAAACCTTATTGATGCAGAGCGGGCAAGCAGCGATATCTCTGCTGAAAGTATCAATCAAGATATGGTATTGAGCGCGTTGATGCTCAGCAAGCGTATTCATGAAAACCCGTTTCATCAATGGGGTCTTCTTGTGTGGCGCGAAATTATGCCCAAGGGCGTTCGTGATAAAGCATATATCGTCTTGAAAAAGCAGGGCGATTCTCTTCACTTTGTCGAGTTGACCAAGCTCATCAACCAAGCGGCATTTGATCACAAGACCGCTTATCCACAAACTGTGCATAACGAGCTTATTAAAGACGAGCGGTTTGTGCTGGTCGGTCGTGGCATGTATGCGCTGCGCGAATGGGGATATGAGCCGGGTACCGTGGCGCAAGTGATTCATCAGATTTTGGCTAATGCTGGAGCGCCATTGAGTCGTGAACAAATTGTCGAACAAGTCTTGTCTCGTCGGGTGGTCAAAAAGAATACCATCTTGCTTGCATTGCAAAATAAAGCAAAATTCAAACGAGTGGAAAAAGATTTGTTTACCGTTGCGTAACTGATCTGTGATACAATATCTGTATGTTTCGTCAATTATTTGAAAATTTCGCGTCTCTTTTTGGGACTATCGGTGCTATTTTTCAGAACACCTGGTGGATCGCTATTCCTGCGGTCGGCCTTCCGGTTTGGTATTACCTCTGGATCAATTTGATCGTTGGCGAATTTTTGAGCAAAATCAAATACAAAGTTCTTTCGATCAACGTGCCTACCGAGAGCGAAAAGAGCGCTAAGCTCGCCGAGGCGATGTTTAACGGCCTGCACGGCATCAGCACAACTCCAACCAAGTGGGAATATTATTGGATTGGGAAGCGCGTGGAATGGTTTAGCTTTGAGCTCGTGAGTATTAACGGCGAAGTGCGTTATTTGATTCGCACGCCAGAATACTACAAGGATATGGTTGAATCGTTGGTGTATGCTCAGTACCCGGACGCGGAAATTTCCGAGATTCATGATTATGTTGATGGTGCTCCTGATCATTTCCCCAATGGTAAATACAATTTGTTTGGTACTGAATACAAATTGGGAAAGCCGGATGCTTATCCGTTGACCACGTATGTTTCATTTGAAGGGCCAACTCTGGAAACCACTGTTGATCCTATGGCCGGGCTGCTCGAGGTGATGTCGAATATTCGCCAAGGTGAACAAATTTGGGTGCAGATTTTGGCGCGACCCGTCAATGATCATTGGAAAAAAGAAGGCGAGCATTTGGTAAAAAAATTGATTGGCGCAAAGTCTGAGGAAAAGAAGTCGAGACTTTCGAAGGCGCTTGGTCCGATTATGTCCGAGCTTGGTGATCTATTCCGTCGATTGCTTCAGGCTCCTTTTGGCGTTCCTGAGCCGCAAGAGAAGAGTGAGAAAAAAGAAGAAGGTCCTCGCAGCCAAATGCTTTTTTTGTCACCCGGCGAGCGCAATGTGGTAGAAGCGATTGAGCACAATATTGCAAAAATCGGGTTTGAAGTGAAATTGCGATTTATTTATCTTGCGCCAATTGATGTTTATAAAAAAATCGGCAAGTCGCGGATCAACGGCGTTCGTGGTGGTCTGGAAAAACCGTTCAGCTCACAGGATTTGAATAGCTTGCGTATCAACAAGCGCTTGCTTTCGAAAGTTGATTATTTTGCAAAATTGCGCACGCCTCCACGACAGCGCCGTATTATGCGATATTTCAAGCGCCGTTCCTTTCATACAGCCGGGTTTGTGCTTAATACAGAAGAGCTCGCAACGCTCTGGCACTTCCCAATACTCACGGTGAAGGCGGCAAATCTCCGTCGTGCGGGCGCGAAGAAGGGTGAGGCACCGCAGGATATTCCTTTTGAACAATAGTGAAATAAACACCGAGCATGAAATATACACATCCGCATGATGACGAAATAGCTTTTTTTGGGGCGACGAGTTTTCGTAATCGCAAGCGGAAGTTTGGTATCAAGACCGACGATCGTCGGCGCCATATGTATGTGCTCGGCAAGACCGGCATGGGTAAATCCACCCTGCTTGAGAACATGATTGCGTCGGATATTCGCGCCGGTCATGGGTTGGTAGTAGTTGATCCACACGGAGATTTGGCGGAAAAGGCACTGAGTTTTGTGCCGCCTGAGCGCATCAACGACACGATTTATTTTGATCCGATCGACGTTGATCGTCCGATCGCTTTTAATGTGCTTGAAAAAGTTGAACCGAAATATCGCACCTTGGTCGCGTCCGGTCTGGTGGGTGTGTTCAAAAAGATCTGGGCTGATTCCTGGGGTCCTCGTCTCGAATATATTTTGACAAATACAATTTTAGCTCTTCTGGACTACGAAAGCTCCACACTTTTAGGAATAAATCGAATGCTTGTGGATAAGCCGTACCGACAGAAAGTGGTGGAAAAGATTAGTGATCCGATTGTGAAGGCTTTTTGGACCAACGAGTTTGCGAAATACAATGAAAAATTTGCAGTGGAGGCGATTGCACCAATTCAAAACAAAGTTGGTCAATTTGTGTCGAGTGCTATTATCCGCAACGTGGTTGGTCAGCCCAAAAGTACCATCAACATGCGTGATATCATGGACAACCACAAGATTTTGATCCTCAACTTGGCAAAGGGAAAGATAGGCGAGGAGACGAGTGCATTGTTAGGCGCGATGTTTATCACCAAGATTCAGCTGGCTGCGATGAGTCGTGCTGATATGCCTGAAGATGAGCGGTTGGATTTTTATATGTATGTGGATGAATTCCAGAATTTTGCGACCGAAAGTTTTTCCGGCATTCTTTCAGAAGCGCGTAAATATCGTCTCAATATCACGCTTGCTCACCAATATATTACGCAAATGGAAGAGCCGGTGCGTGATGCGGTGTTTGGAAACGTTGGTACACTGCTGATTTTTCGTGTCGGCGCTGCTGACGCGATGTTTATGGAAAATGAATTTTTGCCGGTGTTCGAGCCGACTGATTTGGTGAATTTGGAGAAATATCATTTCTACATCAAGCTCATGATCAACGGCGTTGCGAGCAATCCGTTTAGCGCCCAGGGCTTGCCGCCGGTGCCGGTTGAAGATAAATCACATATTGAGAAAATAAAAACGGTATCGCGCGATCGTTATGGTCGCGATAAGGCAACGGTTGAAGAGCGAATTATGCGCTGGATCAACGCCAATGAGCTAGCAGCTCCTCGTCCTGGCGCTGGTGCTG
>CAYNWW010000009.1:21635-32705 GCA_964401055.1 uncultured Candidatus Saccharibacteria bacterium
CGGCCTTCGGCGCCCGCCGTTCCTCAAAAACCAACTCAAGCCGCTCCAGCGGCGGCAAAACCAGCTCCATTGAGCCTGGGAATTCAAAAGCATTTACAGCAACAACCCGCAGCGCCTGCGCAGACACAAGAGGGGAAGCCCTCAAGCCAGCAAGATATGAAACCTGGCGAAGCAGTAGAGTTTGAATAAGGCACGCAATTTGATTACTCCAAGCGCCTATTGAACATAATTTTTGTTCAGGTTACAGTGGCGGTAGGGGAGGGAAGGCGAGTGCGTTTTCGTGCCACCCTTGATTGGCGCTCATTGTTTTTTGGCGTGGCGCAAGAGGGAAGTGGGCAAATGAATTTGCGCACGATTTGTGTAACAGGCGAGGCGCGGCCAGAAATTTGTCCATTTGTGCGGATCCGCACAAATCACTTCCCCATCGATTTTTTTATTTTTTTTACAACCCATCCGTGTCGTTTTTTGAATTTCAGCAACGCAATGCGCGAGAAAAAAATCAGACACCCGCAACTGTAGTTGTGGGTATGTCTGGTGGCGTTGATTCGTCCACAAGCGCTTTGCTTCTCAAGCAGGCCGGCTACAATGTCATCGGCGTGTATTTGCATTTTTGGTATGAGGCAAGCATCACGGAACGGCGAAGTGTTTCCGAAGAGCGCTGCTGCTCGATCGACGGACAAGCCGACGCGCGCCGAGTGGCGCGCATGTTGGGAATTCCCTTTTATACCTTAAATTTTTCTGAAATTTTTCGGCGCGAGGTGGTGGATTATTTTGTGGACGCGTACAAAGACGGGCGCACTCCAAACCCTTGTATCAAATGCAATAAAAAAATAAAATTCGGATTGTTTTTGCAAAAAGCCCAAGAGATTTTTGGCGCAGATTATATCGCAACCGGGCATTATGCCCAGATTCGCACAAGTGCCGATGGTGCGCGCGTCGAATTGCACAAGGGTGCGGATGAGGCAAAGGATCAATCGTACTTTTTGTACAATTTAACGCAGGAAAAATTGCGACACGTGCTCTTCCCTATCGGCCATTTGCGCAAACCGCAGGTGCGCGAGATCGCCGAAAAAAATGGGTTAATTGTGGCGCGTAAGGCGGAAAGTCAGGGGCTGTGTTTTTTGAAAGAAGGTCGGCATTATGGATTTTTGCAGCGCAATTTGAAAGATCAACTCAAGTCAGGCGCGATCATGGACCAAAATGGGCGCACGGTAGGGACGCATCTCGGATTACCGTTGTACACGCTTGGACAGCGGCAGGGAATCAATATCGGCGGTACCGGACCGTATTATGTGACGCGTATGGATTATGCAACCAACACGCTCCACGTTTCTCGTGATCGCGGTGATGCGCGGTTGTATAAAAAATATCTGACGCTGGATGAGATTTCGAGCACGTCGGATGTGGGTGCTGCTGAAGTGTTTGCGCAACCGCAGCGGGTTGAAGTGCGCGTGCGTCATGGGCATAAAGAAGCGGCGGCAACAGCAGTCATGCAGGACGGGCGACTGACGGTAGAATTTGATGAAGCACAGCGGGCGGTGATGCGCGGACAGTCTGCGGTGCTGTATCAGGGTTCGCGCGTGCTCGGCGGCGGCGTGATATTGCAGACGGCAGGCGAAGATGCCCCGGCTATTGAGAGCGCGCAACAGATCGCGTATACTACACCCGTAACCAGCTAAGTTTGTTTCATGCCTACTCGAGATCCGCGCAGTTCAGAAGAAATACAACAAGAAATTCGCGCGCTTGAAGCCGAGCTGCGTCAAAAAAGAGACGAAGTGGATTTTTTGCGCGAGCAAAGTGAGCACAGCGACAATCCGATTTTGCGCAAGATTTTTAAACTCCAAGAAAAGCGTGATCGTGTGATGCGCGACAGTGAGGATTTGCAGCAAAAATTGCGTCGACTTGAGGAGGAGCAAAACGAACTTACTCATGAAATTCGCAAGCACGAAGCTGATCTGGGCGCGGTGATTGAGCATCTCAAAGATGAAGTGCGCGTACTTGAAAATGTGGATTTACCAAATCAAAAACGGACGTTGCGCGAGGTAAAATCAGCCGAAGATGATGCGCGCCGCCATCCGCCATCAGCAAAGGCCGCATAGCTTTATTTCTCACACTATTAACGCACGTCCATGGCTACTACAAACTCTTATTCCGCAGCTGAGTTGCGGAAAAAATTTCTTGATTTTTTTGAGCGTCATACTCATCGCGTCGTGCCATCGTCATCCCTGATTCCGGCAGACAAAAGTGTGTTGCTGACCACGGCCGGTATGCAGCAGTTTGTGCCCTATTTGTCCGGTGAAAAAGATCCTGCTCAAGAGCCGCGTTTGGCTTCACGCCGCTTGTCGTCAGTGCAAAAATGTTTTCGTACTCCGGATATCGAAGAAGTGGGCGATGATACGCATCACACATTTTTTGAAATGCTCGGCAATTGGTCAATCGGCGATTATTTCAAAGGTGAGGCGATTGATTTGGCGTGGGAATTTCTGACGAAAGAAATGGATTTTACGGTGGATGAATTGTGGACTACGATTTTTGTTGGTGAAGGCGGGATTGCGCGCGATGATGAGTCGCGTGAGATGTGGCTGAAAAAGGGTGTACCTGCAGCGCATATTCGCGAGTTTGGAATGGACAGCAACTTTTGGGGACCGACTGCGACGACTGGACCGTGCGGACCGAGTACGGAAATTTATTATGACCGCGGCCTGAAATATGGCTGTAAGCAAGCTGATTGCGCGCCCAATTGTCCGCGCTGCCAGCGATTTGTCGAAATCTGGAACCTGGTGTTTATGGAATTTTTCAAAGACGAGCGCGGTGCGTACCAGCCGTTGCCAAAGAAAAATGTGGACACAGGTATGGGCTTGGAGCGCTTTGTGCCGATCGTCCAGCAAAAGCAATCGGCGTATGAGACGGATTTGTTTACGCCATTGATTTATGTGTTGTCACGGTTGTGCGACACTAAGACCGAGCTTGAGCCGCATATTGTGAAACGTTCGACGCGCATCATCGTGGATCATATTCGCGGTGCGTGTTTTTTGATCGCGGATGGAATTCAGCCGTCCAAGGAAGATCGTGGCTATGTTCTCCGCCGCGTGCTTCGGCGCGCCATGCGCCATGCGCGCCTGATCTGCAATCGCACGGATTTTTATGAACCACTCGCACAAAAGGTGATTGAGATGTACGAAGACGTGTATCCTGAACTTCGCGCGCGTGAAAAAGAAATTCTCTCAACGATTTCGCAAGAATACGAAAAGTTTATGAAGACTCTGGATCGCGGAGTAAAACTGTTTGATCAGACCGCGCAAAAACTCACCGCTGCCGGCGCTACGCAAGTCAGTGGGCAGGACGCATTTCAGTTGTTTGATACCTATGGATTTCCGCTGGAGCTGGTGCAAGAATTGGCGCATGAAAAAGGTCTGACTGTGGACGCGGAAGATTTCAAGAAGCGCTATGCTGAGCACCAAGAGCGCTCTCGTGCCGGTGCGCAAAAGAAATTTGCCGGCGTTGGTGATTATGGCGAAGAGGTGGCTGCGCATCACAGCGCTACTCACCTGCTGCATCAGGCAATTCGCGATGTGCTGGGCGATCATGCACATCAAGCAGGCTCGGACATGACACCGGAGCGGTTGCGTTTTGATTTTACTCATCCGGATAAATTAACTGACGAACAAAAGCGCCGGATCGAAGATATTGTCAATGAGCAGATTCGCAGAGATTTGCCGGTGCATGTGGAGACGATGTCGCCGGATCAAGCGCGTGCTCGGGGTGCGATCGGATTGTTTGGACACAAATATGGTGAGCAGGTGACGGTATGGTTTATCGGTGATTATTCCAAAGAAGTCTGTGGTGGCCCGCACGTGAAACATACAAGCGAAATCAAGGGATTTAAAATTATCAAAGAAGAAAGCTCGAGCGCCGGTACGCGCCGCATCAAAGCGGTGGTCGGTGACGCAGCTCTAAAACTCCTTTCGTGAGTCTATTTGAAAAAATTCTTGTCAAAAAACAACAACGCGGCGGTGAAGTGCTTACTCTGGATATTGGAACAGAGGTGGTGAAAGCGCTGATTTTTGAGATGAGTGCGGATCGCAAAAGCGGTCGTGTGCTTGGCGTTGGCCGTGCGCGGCAACGGCTGAGTGATATGCAAAGTGGGACAGTGATGGATATTGCCGGCGTGGTGGATACGGCGGCGCATGCGATTGAGCAAGCGGCCGAGATGGCCGGCACTGATCCTGAGCAGGTGATGCTGGGGATTGCGGGCGAGCTGGTGAAAGGCTCGACGACGACGGTCCATTATGAGCGTCCCAAGCCAGACGCGCGCATTACGCTTTCCGAGCTGAAAGATATTATCCAAAAAGTCCAGTGGAAGGCATTTGATCAGGTGCGCAAGCGACTTGCGTGGGAGACCGGGCATGCAGAGATTGATGTAAAGCTGATTAATGCGTCGATTGTGGATGTGCGCATTGACGGGTACCGCGTGACAAATCCGCTTGGGTTTCAAGGCAAGCATGTGTCGGTGGGGATTTTCAACGCCTATGCCCCATTGATTCATCTGGGCGCGCTGCAGACAATTGCGGCCGACTTGGATCTGGATTTGTTGAGCATTGCGGCCGAGCCGTATGCGGTGGCGCGATCGGTGGGCGAGGCGGATGCGGCTGAATTCAGTGCGATTTTTATGGATGTGGGTGGTGGAACTACGGATATTGCGGTGGTACGCAACGGGAGTATTGAAGGAACCAACATGTTCGCGTTGGGAGGACGGGTGTTTACCAAGCGAATCGCGTCTGAACTGGGGTTGCATTTTGGAGAGGCTGAGGAGCTCAAGCTGCGATATACAAAAAAATCGCTGCCAGAGCCGCAGATGAAGCGGCTGGGACGAATTATTTCCGAAGATGCTAAGGTGTGGCTGCTCGGCGTCGGGTTGTCGTTGCAGGAATTTTCGCCGGACGAACCACTGCCTTCGCGAATTTTGTTATGTGGAGGTGGGAGTAAATTGCCGGAAATTAAGCTCGCACTCGAGTCGGACGAATGGTATAAAAAATTACAATTTGCGCGCAAGCCGATCGTGCAATTTATCAAGCCTTCAGATGTGCGTACAATGACTGACGAAACCGGTATGCTGAAATCGGCACAAGATATCACGCCATTGGGATTGTCGCATGTGGCCCTTGATTTGGCGGGCGAGGAAACCATGCTTTCGTCTGTATTGCGCCGCGCAGTTCGTATGATGCAAACATAACTATGATCAAAACACTTTATCTTGAGGTTGATGAAGAAGTCACCTCTGTTGTGGACAAAATGAAAAAAGAGCCCGCAAGTGAGATCACATTGGTGATCCCGTCGCATGCGACGTTGCTGCAGAGCGTGGTGAATTTAAAAATCCTCGCGTCTGAGGCACGGCGTCTTGAAAAAAAATTGTGGGTGGTGACGCCGGATGCAAACGGCAAACATCTGGCGACTCGAGCCGGCCTCCAGGTCAAATCCGATGTGCGCCAAGCACGCCAGGTTGATGCAGGAGGCGATGAAGACGATGAGGTGACTGACGAGCATCAATCTTCCTGGATTCGCGATCGTGTCCAGCAGCGGTTGGCAAAAACGCAACAGCCTCAATTTGATATTCAAGAATCCGCCGAACCGCGGCCTGCGCGCGGACATGGTCGCAACAAAAAGCGATTGCGAAAAAAACGAGCAAAAGTCGCCCTTCTCCCGCGCGCAAGTGCTCGACTCGCCCTTCTTATTTTCGTCCCGACGGCGATCGTGCTGGGACTTGTTGCACTGCTTGTACTGCCAAGTGCGACGATTGTGCTCACGCCAAAAAGTGAGCCTGTCACGCGCACGTTTGAATTTTTGCTGAGCAACAAAATCGCAAGCGAGTCGACGAAGCGTGCTATTCCAGGGAGTGTGCTTGAAGCAGAAGTTGAGGATTCGCGCACATTTCCGGCAACCGGCCAGAAACAAGTTGGCGACAAGGCAGTCGGTACTGCAAAACTTTCGAATAGTTTTTCTTCATCACCCGAATCACTTGCCAAAGGCACAAAGCTTGTCGGACAAAATGGAAAAACGTACGTACTGACATCCGCAGTGACGATTCCGGGGGCGCAAATTGTTGCAGCTCAAGCAGTTCCCGGTGTGGCGACGGCGCAGATCGAAGCGGAAGATGTCGGTGACAGTTTTAATATTGCGCATTCGCATCTTACGATCCCTGCCCTTCCATCAGCAAAACAGCAGACAGTTTCGGGCGAGACAACAACACCGATTGCCGGAGGCGCATCGCATCCCGCAACCGCAGTTTCCGCAGACGATGTTGCTCATGCGCGCGAACAACTTGAACGTGAGCTTGCCGCTCGTGTTTCAGATGAGGTACAAAAAAAGCGTCCTGCCGGTGCGTTGTCGGCAGAAGGAGGATTGCATACGGAGACTCTTGAAGCAACCACTGATGTGCCCGTCGATGGTGAGGCGGCTGAATTTCGCTTGTCGCTTAAAATGAAATCAAGTTTGTTTGTCTTTCAGGAAGCAACAGTTGCAAAGGCAATTGAAGATCAGCTTTCGATCGATGTACCGGCGCAAAAACATATGGTTGAAGAGGCATCTGCAACTACGTACGCGCTGAAGGACGTTGATTTTATTCACCAGCAGGCAACACTTACTGCACTTGTGCAAAAGAAATTGGTGTGGGATATTGATACAGCAAGTTTGCAGGATCAATTGCGAGGAAAAAACAACGCGCAAGCGCAGGCGCTTTTGGGCTCAACCAAGACCCTCGAAGCGAGTTCTATTCACTATTGGCCATTTTGGGTCAACGCAATCCCTCAGTTTTCGGCAAAAATCCACATCCGACTTGACAATTTTTAGGGTTTTGATAATATAGATTTTAACGTGTCTGATTATGCAGTCAAATTTGCCCAACGATAAGCCAAACAACTCGGCCGCCTCACCTCAGTCTTCATCGAACTCCGGGAGCTCTAGCAGCAAGGACGTTATTGAAGTGCAAGGAGAGATTGTAGAATCTATGCCAGGCGCGATGTTTCGCGTGAAGCTGCAACACAACCACGAGATTCTTGCTGTTGTTTCTGGTAAAATGCGCAAAAATCACATCAAGATTTTGCCAGGCGATTCGGTAACTGTGCATATGACGCCATATGATCTGACCAAGGGACGCATTGTCCGCCGCGAACGATAATTTTTCTTACTATTTTCGACCGATATGAAAGTACGAGCATCAGTTAAGCCAATTTGCCCCAAGTGTGTGATGGTCAAACGCCAGCGCGTATTGCGAGTGATCTGCAAGCTCAATCCAAAACATAATCAACGACAAGGATAATTTATGGCCAGAATCTCGGGAGTCACAATTCCTCAGGAAAAAATTATTGAAATCGCACTTGCGTATGTCTATGGCGTTGGCCCGACACGCAGCAAATATATTTTGGCAAAAGCAGGCATTGACGGTCACAAGCGCACCCATGCCCTCGATTCAGCTGAAGTGAAAAAGATTCAAGACGTGATTGATGCCGAATTCACAGTGGGCGATGAGTTGCGACGCGAAATTTTGCTCAACGTGAAGCGTTTGAAAGAAATCAACTCCTACCGCGGATCTCGTCATGCAAAGGGTCTGCCTGTTCGCGGGCAGCGCACCAAGACCAACTCGCGCACCGTTCGTGGCAACGTTCGTATGACTGCCGGAAGCGGTCGCAAGAAGTCTTCTGAAAAGACATGATTTGAGCCTGAGCGTTTTATCCTGAAATTCACATTATTTTTTACTTATGAGCGACGAAACCAAGCAACAATCTGCTGTGGCTGCAACGGAAGAAGCACCAAAGGAAACTAAGAGCGAAACGCCAAAAAAGCGCGATCAAAAAATTGTGCGCCATATTAAGAAAGGCCAAGCTCACATCCAAGCTACCTACAACAATACTATTGTTGGCATCTCGGATATGAACGGAAACATGCTTGGCTGGAGCAGCTCTGGTTCGATGGGTTTTAAGGGTTCCAAGAAATCAACTCCGTATGCTGCAGGCTTGGTAGTAGAAAAAGTCGTCAATCGCGTGCGCGATAGCGGACTTGAAGAAGTGGAAGTTTTTGTCAAAGGCATCGGATCCGGCCGTGAGGCAGCGGTTCGTGCATTGCAAGCAAATGGATTGACCGTTGTATCAATTAAAGACGTGACTCCGATCCCACACAACGGGTGCCGACCACGTAAAATGAGAAGGGTGTAATATGGGAAGAAATCTTGATTCAAAATGCAGCCAGTGCCGCCGAGCCGGTGAAAAACTCTTTCTCAAGGGTGCTCGTTGTTTTTCTCCAAAATGTGCAGTGACTCGTCGCAATTATGCTCCTGGTATCCATGGTGCAAAACGCAAAAGCGCTCCGACTGAATACGGCCAGCAGCTTCGCGAAAAGCAGAATCTCAAGAAGATGTACCGCTTGCTCGAGCGCCAGTTTGCCAATTACTTCGATCTTGCTGATCGCCAAGAAGGCGTGACAGCAGACAATTTGATTCGCTTGCTCGAGTCTCGCCTCGACAACACTGTGTACCGCATGGGTTTTGCATTGTCTCGCGACGAAGCTCGTCAACTGGTGAACCATGGTCATTTTAAGGTAAATGGCAAAAAAGTTGATGTTCCATCGATGCAAGTCAAAAAGGGCGATGTGATTGAGGTTCGTCCGGAAAGCAAGGCAAAGCGTGCATTTGAAAACCTCGAAAAGCGTATCGATGTGAAAGCAATTCCGTCTTGGCTCGAGGTGAATATTCCAAACATGAAGGCGCAAGTCATGCAGTTGCCTGATGCTCAATTGGCAAATGTCCAAGTAAATATGCGACTTATCGTCGAATTTTATTCTAAGTAAATTATCTCCATGATAGAGTCAATTCCGCTCCCTTCAGGCATCACCTTTCTTGAGGACAAGAAAGACCCGAAGCGCGTAGGTCAGGTGATTATTGAGCCCTGTTTCCCGGGTTATGGTGAAACAATCGGCAACTCACTTCGCCGAGTGCTGCTTTCGTCGTTGCCGGGATTTGCGGTACACGCAATCAAGATTGATGGCGTTGACCATGAATTTTCGACCATGAAGGGCGTGAAGGAAGATGTGATCGAAATCATGCTGAATGTGAAAAAGCTTCGTTTTTTGGTTCACTCTGATGAGCCGGTGAAGCTTGAGATTGACGTGAAAGGCGAGCACGTTGTCACTGCTGGCGACATCAAAAAAGCTGACAATGTTGAAGTCGTCAATCCCGACCAAGTTATCGCGACATTGACCAGCAAAGATGCGCGTTTCAAGATGGAACTGTGGGTTGACCAGGGACGCGGATATGTGCCGGTTGAGCAGCGCGAAACAAAGAAAATGGAAGTGGGAATTATTGCGGTTGATTCGATCTATACACCAGTCAAAAAAGTCAATTTTCAAGTGGAAAACATGCGCGTTGGTAAGATGACCAACTTCGACAAGATCACGATGACCATTGAAACTGACGGCACGATTGCTCCAGCTGAAGCACTCAAAAAATCTGCAAAGGTGTTGTTTGATCATTACGCGTTGCTTCAAGGCGACTTGAGCGAGGCTGGATCAGCTGATGCAGTTGATATGGGCGCTGATGAGTCTTCGGACGAAGAGCCTGCTGGTGAGACGATGGACAAAGAGATTGGCGATATGAAGCTTTCGACTCGCACATTCAACGCACTTCAGAAGGCTGACCTCATGAAGGCATCGCTTATTGCGGAAAAGACTGAAGAAGAGTTGCTTGGTTTGGAAGGATTTGGAAAATCTGCATTGGTAGAAGTGAAGAAGAAGTTGAAGAAATTAGGATTAGCATTGAAGGGATAATTATCGACATGCAACGAAAAGGAAAAACACGAAGTTTAAGTCGAGTCAAGAATCAGCGTGATTTGTTGATCCGCAATTTGGCAATCTCACTTGTGGAGCACGAGAAGATTTCAACTACTCATGCAAAAGCAAAAGTGCTGCAGCCATTTTTTGATCGCGTGATTGCTCATGCAAAAAAGCCAACCAACGGTTCTCAGCAAAAACTCCAGTCGCTCATGGTGAACCCAGAAGCATTGGGCAAGATTCGCGAAACATTGGTGAAGCGATATGCGGATCGCACTTCGGGATTTACGCGTATTATTCGCATGGAACGCCGCAAAGGTGACAACGCGACGCAAGTTATTATTGAATTAGTGTAACTTTTATGGCTCAAGATAAGGAAACAACTGCAAAGAAACAGAGCGCCGAGCAAGATCGGACGTGGTATGTGGTAGACATGGCTAACCAAGTACTTGGCCGTGCGGTATCGCGCGTTGCTTTTGTGCTTCAGGGCAAGCACAATCCATCCTATGTTGGCAATAAAGATATGGGTGATCATGTGATTATTTTGAATGCCAAGCAAGTCGTGCTGACTGGTGACAAATGGACGCAGCGATTTCATCATCATCACTCGCGTCACGCGGGCGGAATCCATTCTGCCTCAGCAAAAGAAGTTGCTGAAAAAGATCCGCGCAAGCTGATCATTCAGTCAGTGTATGGCATGCTTCCTCGCAATCATATGCGCAAGCTTCAAATGAAACGACTTCATGTGTATGCGGATGCAACTCATCCTCACAAAAACGTGACGCCGATCGCCATTCCTTCGTCCAAGAATTAATCTTTTCTCATGACACCTGTTAAGAAGTTAAAGCCGCGCCACGCATCCCCCAAGGGTGAATATATTGCAGGAACCGGCCGTCGCAAGCGAGCGGTTGCTACCGTGCGCATGTTCAAGGGTACGGGCGAAATTATGATCAACGGCAAGCCAATGAAAGAATTTTTCCAGCTTGCAGAGTTGCAGCAAGCACTTGCGCAGCCACTTGAAGCAGTTGGCAAGCGTGATGCATTTGATATTTACGTAAAAGTGCTGGGCGGTGGATACCGTGGTCAGGCAGACGCCATTCGTCACGCGATTTCTCGCGCACTGTTGGTGTCTGATGCTGAGCTGCGCACTTCGCTGAAGAAGCTTGGCTTCTTGCGTCGCGATCCTCGCAAAAAAGAGCGCAAAAAGTACGGTCTCAAGCGTGCACGTCGAGCTCCTCAGTTCTCGAAACGCTA
>CAYNWW010000009.1:32805-36790 GCA_964401055.1 uncultured Candidatus Saccharibacteria bacterium
GGCTTGCTTGTTCTTGTGCCTTGTCGAAAGTGCGCTGGAAATTGCAGAAAGCCACCCCTTCTTTTCGTCGGAACTTTGAGCCGCAAGGATTTTTTCAGCCAGCGCCATGCTGGGCTTAAAAACTACCTCATTGACTGCCACCAGAATATCTTCTGGTAAATGTGCAAAATGCCTGTGATTTTGATTGGTTGATGGTCTTGTTGCCATATGAGTACCCTCCTTTGGCATTCACGGTGAACAACGATTTGCTCCTAATTCAGCGCAACTGTTTCATAGATTGATTTTCCTTGATCATCCACGGCTGTCATGCTGAAAAACGACCCATCGGGCGAGACGAATAGTCCGCTCGTTTTTGGAGTGGCGGCAGTAATCACAATGGCATTGCGATTGCCCTCAAAACTCAAGTCGATGGCTTGTACACCCTGGTCGGTGAGAAAAAGCAACTGATCAAAGCCTGGATAGAGCGCGATATCTTTGATGGAGGAGCTGATGCGCGTAATGGTTTCGCGTGCTTGATCGGCGATCAGAAGGGCTGCAATCTCGTGGGAAGTTGCGCAGATCAATACCTCTTTGTTTGGGGCTATCGTGGTCCAGATGACGCGCTCGACATCGGTTTCGGTTTGTAGGGGTGACTGTAGCTGGGCAGTGGATGAAAAAATCCAGAGGTTTTTTGTTGTGCGACCACGAACTGCGATTGAGCCTTTTGGCGAGGACACAATTTCATAACTTGCATCTTGATCAAGCGCTAGAGAGAGTTGCTTGGGGCGAGCGCCGTCTTTGTCCATGCTCCACAACGCTTCTTCATTAGCGGTTTTTTTAACTGTAAGTACGCTGTTCCCTACAACTTGAAACCCGGCAACATCGCTTGCAAGTGCATTGGAAAGAGTCTCGTGGCCGGTGTCGTAGCGATGGAGCTTGTTTTCAGTGAGCCAGTAGATGAATTCGCTGCTGGACTGATCCCATTGAGGAGCCGTAATGGAAAAGCCAAATGAATTGCTGAGCGAAGTTGCGGTATTTTTTTTCGTATCAATAACGAGGTAAGTAATCTTGTCACCCTCGAGCGCGATCTCAGTCAAGAATTTACGACTGTCGCGCGACCAAACGATCTGTGTGACGCCAGTTATTTTTGTAGCGAACTCAGTATCTTCGGCTGTGCGGGGAAATACGGTGGTAATTGATTTGCCATCAGCGCTTGCGGTCAGCACGCGAAATGCATGCGGCTCTTTTTCAATAAATGCAATAGTTGCGGCGTTTGGAGATGGTGTAAAAAGTGACGCGTCGGTGGTAGCGCCTGCGAGAGGTGCAGTGACGACGGGATTAAGCGGAAACAGGTGAATATGAGGGGTGAGCGTGATGAGTCCCTCCTCGACTGAGAGATTTTTTTGCCAGCTTGTTTTGCCGGGTGCGGTAATGGACACGTTGTAGTTGCCGGCGACGAGATTGCGGATTTTTGCCGGAGATTTTTTTGCGACCGACCGTCCATCAAGAGAGACTGTGGCGGTTTCCGGGTCAAATTCGGCAATAATCATGCCAATTTTTCCAATGGCGCCGGTCTGTGGATAATAGCGATACCCCAATGAATAGAGCAAGACAGCGGGCGTCAGGACGATAAATCCAAGCGCTCCACCAACGATAAGAACAATACGTTTTTTGGTTGTCATATGCTGGTATTGTAGCGACTTTTTGCTTGCACGCGCAAGTCTTTTCTCGTACACTAGTGATATGCAAACAGCTTTTATTCACGGCCAGGAACGTCTTCATGGCTCAATTCGAGTGTCTGGCGCGAAAAATCTCGCGCTTAAATTGTTGCCTGCAACGTTGTTGACCGACGAGCCGGTGATATTTGATAATCTGCCGGACATTGAAGACGTCCGGTTGATGCTGCGAATTTTGGAGCAATTGGGTGCGCGCGTGACGCGGCACGACGTGCATCGGGTGGAAATCTGTTGCCGTGATGTGAAGACTTCGGATATTGATCGCGTGCTCGCAGAAAAGTTGCGTGCGTCGGTGCTGTTTATCGGCCCGTTGTTGCGACGGTTTGGAAAAGTGCGATTGCCGCATCCGGGCGGAGATGTGATTGGCAAGCGGCCGATTAATTTTCATCTGGAAGGATTTGAAGCGCTTGGCGCGCAGGTAACGACAGGCGAAGATTTTTATGAATTAACAGCGCGGGAGCTGGTGGGGACGCGGTATGTGTTTGAGTTGCAAAGTGTCACCGCCACAGAAAATTTGTTGCTTGCGGCTGTGGGTGCGCGAGGGCGGACCGTGCTCACGTTTGCGGCGTGTGAGCCTGAGATTGTGGCGTTGTGTGATTTTTTGAATTCATTGGGCGCGCGGATTACGGGTGCAGGTACGCACACGATTGTGGTTGAGGGCGTAGAAAAGTTGACGGGAGGCGAATGGCATGTGATGCCCGATCGGATTGAGACTGGCACATTTGCGCTGATGGCTGCGATTACTCGGTCGCAAATTCGTATCACCGACTGCGACCCGACACATTTGGAAGTGGTGTGGAAGGTGCTGGAAAAAGTGGGTGTGCAGGTACGTCGTGAAGACAACGCGGTAGAAGTGATTCCTGGCGATGTGCTGCGATCCTATCATCTGCGTACGCGCGAGTATCCCGGATTTCCGACGGATTTGCAGGCGCCGTTTACGGTGTTGATGACGCAGGCGCAGGGGCATAGTTTGATTCATGAGACGATTTGGGACGGCCGATTATTTTATATTGATCACCTCAATCGGATGGGCGCGGATATTTTGATGTGCGATCCTCATCGAGTCATTGTGCATGGTGCGACCAAGTTGGTCGGGCGACGGGTGGAGAGTCCGGATATTCGAGCCGGGATGGCGATGGTGATGGCGGCGATGGTAGCTGAAGGACAAAGCCAGATTGATCACATGCACCATATTGATCGGGGTTATGAACAGATAGAGGAACGCCTGCGCGGGTTGGGTGTGCGGATTGAACGAAAGGAAATTGCACAATAATGAGTATGTTTGTGAGAGGAATTGGCATTGATTTGGGTACGGCGAACACCTTGGTGCATGTGCCAAAAAAAGGAATTGTGATCAATGAGCCGTCGGTGGTGGCGGTGACGCTTGATGACAACCGCGTGTTGGCGGTGGGCAATGAAGCGAAAAAAATGTTGGGCAAGACGCCGGACTCGATCGTGGCAACGCGGCCGCTGAAAGATGGCGTGATTGCGGATTATCGCGCGACCGAGGCCATGCTGCGCTATTTTATTCATAAAGCCACGGGCGGGATGCGGTTGTTTCGGCCGGAAGTGATGGTGGCGGTGCCGGCGGGCATTACCTCGACCGAGCGACGCGCGGTGATCGAGGCGACCATGCAGGCAGGCGCGAAGGCGGCGTATATTATCAAAGAGCCGATTGCGGCCGCGATTGGGGCGGATATTCCGATCGGGACGGCGTCGGGAAATATGATTATTGATATTGGTGGCGGAACAACTGAGGTGGCCGTGATTTCGCTCGGCGGGATCGTGGCAAGCAATTCGATTCGCGTTGGTGGTAATAAAATTGATCATGCAATTGCGGAATATATTCGGAAAAAATACGGCCTCGCGATCGGAGATGCGGCAGCCGAAGAAATAAAGATTCAGATCGGGTCGGCGATTTTTATCAATGATAAAGACGAACACATGGAAATCCGTGGGCGCGACATGGTGGACGGCTTGCCGAAGACGGTGACGATCACGACCAAGGATGTGACCGAGGCGGTGACGGATGAGATGAGCGAGATCGTGAATGCGGTGAAAAATGTGCTACAGGACACGCCACCTGAGCTCGCGGCCGATGTGATTGATAAAGGAATCGTGATGACGGGTGGGACGTCGTTGTTTCGCAATTTGGATCAGTTGATTTCGCGACATACCGGCGTGCCGGTGTATGTGACGGATGATCCGTTGTTGTGTGTGGCCAAGGGCACCGGAATTGCGCTCGAAAATCTCGAAGCGTACAAGCGCAG
>CAYNWW010000010.1:0-36719 GCA_964401055.1 uncultured Candidatus Saccharibacteria bacterium
GATCGAACCGCCGACACAAGGATTTTCAGTCCTTTGCTCTACCAACTGAGCTACCTTGGCAAACCCTTGACTGGGATTGGGAAATACGCTATCATTCTTTCTTGTTAACTCCAAGAAGGAGGAGTGCGTTGGACATGGAATCGACGAGAGAATTATCGCCGACGAATCGACGCGAAGGCATGGAACTATTCTTTGCGCTCGCACTGTTCGCAGTTCTTGGCCTACTCGGCATCGGAGGACCTGCGCTTGTATCACTTGCGGAGCAAGCTTTCAAATAACGGATTTTTTCCTTGCGGACGATCCGTTTTTTCTTTGGCTCGCGTGCGTACCGCGCCTCGCGGCGCGTGTATTTTTCTGGTGCCGAGGACAGGATTTGAACCTGCAAGGCCGTTAGGCCGCTACCACCTCAAGGTAGTGCGTCTGCCAGTTTCGCCACCTCGGCTCACGATCTGCTCTCGCAGACCATAAAATCAGAATACCCGATTATTGCAATCAGAGCAAGGGTTTTTGTGTCGCGGGCGGTTTGGTCTCGCCTGTGTCTGTTGCCGCCGCGTGTTGTTTGATAAATTTCACATATCCGACAACGAGTGACACTATGAGTCCGACGCCGACTGCCACAAAGCGATATTTGTTGTCTGGCGTGCCAAATCCGCGCAAAATCCCATAGATGAGCGTGATCAACCCACCAAGTAGCAATCCATCCGCCATGAATTGGATGGCGTGAAACGTCGTGAGGCTGATGACCAAAATTACCACGGCCGCGATGATGGCGATGATTGACACGTTGCGGTTGTAATCTTCGCTGCGGGTTTGGTAGGCGGTTTGCGCGCGGCTGTAGGCGTCCATTTGGATTTGATATGCGGGGTCGAGCGTGCCGTCAGTTTTGGGTGCTACCGTGTTGATTGGGTATTCCGGTTGTTTGGGCGCTTCGTAAAATGCGGCGATCCCTACGCCGACAAACGCCGCGAGAAGAATTCCGATAAAAAGCGTATAGATGAATTGGAGGATTTTGCTATTCACGCGTGTCGCCCCTTGGTTATAAATTGATAAATTCAATCAGCCGCGGCTTGGCCGTGTCATACACCGCAAAACTCATGTCGTGTTCGGGCGTGAGTGGCGGTCGGATGGCGCCCGGGTTTGCGACCAGAGCTTGGCCGATAATTTCGGCGTGCTGGATGTGGGTATGGCCGTGGAGCACTAGGTCGTACATGCCGCTGCGCGCCAATGCGTGGGCAACTGTGGGTTTGTGCATAAATACGATGCGCGTGCCTCCGAGCTCGATTTCACCAATTTCGCCGTAGATTTGTAGGCGCGGGTGTTCGGCCGCTTTCATGGTGATGTGCTGGATATCGCCGTCGTTGTTGCCAAAGACGAAATGGACGCGGCCGGTGGGAAATCCGCGCATCAATAAATCAATCATGCTTGGTGCGCACAGATCGCCGAGAAAAATCAGCTCTTCCGCGCCCGTTTCGCGTACGCGCTCTAGTGTCCGCGCGAGCTCTTGGTCGTGATCGTGAATGTCGGATAAAATCGCAATTTTCATATGCGTCCGCGCTACGATTTCTTTTCTTGCGGGTCGCGCGCGAGCAGCCAGACCAGATCAGATTTGCTCACGATGCCCACCACTGCCCCGTCGGCATCCACCACCGGCACCGGATTTGCATTGTGATCCATCATCAGCGTGGCGAGATCCTCGACCGACGTCTCGGGTGTCATAGTCATGACTTCGCGTGTCATGAGCTGCTGCGCCTCGAGCGCGGTAATTTTTGCCATCTCCCGCTCCATTTCCGCGATGCCCGTCGGATAAATAAACGAATCCAAAATCTGAATCACCTGCGGGATATGCACGTGCGAATCGCGCATCACGATGTCGCCCTCGGTGATGATGCCAACCAGCTTCTTGCTCGCATCCAGCACAGGCACGCCGGTCAGGTGGTTGAGGTAGAGGGTTTTCGCAACTTCTTTGATGGTGGTGTGCGGGCGCACCCAGACAACTTCGCGGGTCATGATTTCTGATACGGTCATGGGAGTGAGTTAAAAATAACGCGGCCGGCGCGAGTGAGCGCATGAATGCAGTATACAGAAATTTCGCCGCGGGTGCACGAAAAGCAATTATTCCAATTCTGCAATCTTGTCAGTCGCGGAAAAATACAGCTGTTTCCCGATTTTTTGAGAAGAAAGAAATCCAAGATTCACCAGCTCTTTGAGATCACGCACCGCCGTGAGTCGCGACACTTGATGCGTGCGCATGTGCATGGTGATTGACGCGGTTTGGTCTTTATTGTTGAGATAAAAACGCAAGAGTTGAAGTTGTCGTTCGTTGAGTTGATATTTTTTTCGAGCCACTGCGGCTATGCTGGCATTCGCGGAAGAAACTTTTTCCACATACGCCGCAAAATCCACCTGCGCCTCTTGGATTTTTCGCATATTGTAATCAAGAAAATACGTCACATCTTGATCGTCCTGCTCGCTGTAGATGTATGCGTCTTGATATTGCCCCGGCGAGGATTTGATCATTTTTGAAATAGGGAGATATGCAAACGCTCGGTATCCATGCTTGAGCACATACCAGTAAAAAAGCGCGCGAGCCATGCGCCCGTTGCCATCGGCAAACGGGTGCAAATACCCAATCCAAAAATGCAACAAAATTGCTTTGATCACCGGATGGATAAATTCTTTTTCGTCTTCATCATTTGCAAATGCGATCAAGCGCGTGATTTGTTCGATCAAGAACTTTTCTTTTGGCGGAATGTGATAAATAACATTGTCCACACTTCCGACGATTATTTCATCGGCATCAGTGCGAAATCTTCCAACCTCGTTTTTGTCCAGTGTTTTTTCGGTGAGCAGGGCGTGCAGCTCAAAAAGCATTTCGCGGCTCATGTTTTTTTCTTTGTATGTATCCTCAATCGCCTTCATTGTTCGGTAATTGTTGAGGATCATTTGCTCCGAATGCGAACTTGGTTTTCGCCCTTCGCGCAAAAATTGTTTGGCCACTTTTCGGCTCGTGTTCGCACCTTCCAGTTGAGATGAAGAAATCGCCTCCTCCATCACGCCGCGGGCGATCAGCCTGTTTTTTTCTTTTTCATCAGCTTGTTGTGTGATCGTGGTGAGGTTGCCGCTGTATTGTAGGTCAATATCGTGCAGTGCTTTATCAAATTGGGCAAGACGAATCCAGCTAAAATACGCTCCGGATTCAGCTTGAATCGGCGTTTCGCTTCGGGACATGAGATGGGTTCGGACAAATTTCACGCACGCCCACAGCTCCTCGGCTGAAACGTCGGTGGGGCGAGGCAGGTATTTGACCTTTTTCCAATACTCATATTCCGGCTCGAGCGTGGCCGTAATCGCGCGCTGAATTTCCGGATTTTCGAGCAAATTTGGCACCTTTTCCTTTGTGGAAGCTGATATATCTGGTTTTTCGAGCTGGTAGAGCATATGAGTATGTATATACTTTATACATGTAGTATACACGTTTTATATATAAAAGTCAAGAAATACATGTATAGTGTATGTATAAATTATACATGTAGTATACACGTAAATTGACAATGTTTTATTTTTATGTTACTATGAATCGTTGTTCATGACTCTCTCATGACCAACAAGTTTGGTTTTTCGCTCGTGTGGTGGCTGTCATTATACCGTACAGGGCAGTGTGAATGTGTCAGAAAAATCAAATTGGTCCCTCGCGTCCGGCTCTGGCTTCGGTCAGATGAAAGAATGCGCGATGGGAACTTGTCATGATCTTGTGCGCGCATGATGCGTGTGCATCTATGACAAGGAGTAGAAAAATGAGAGAAATTTCTTGTGCTACGTGTCAGAAGTTTTTTGAGACTTTTCATGATGAGGGCGATCGTTCCTGTTTTCTGTGCTCGTTGCGTCGGATCACAACTCTCGCTGATGGGAGTGAAATCCCGCCTGAAACAGGTGATTTCAATACCGCGGCACTAATCTCGGGAGATTTGTCTGTCCAGGAAGAAGATACGTTGGACGAAATTTACCGCGATGATGCGTCCGCGCTCGAAGCTCGCTTCGGCGATTTCGAAGAAGATGACGATGACTCAGATGACTGGTATTTGGATTATGATGACGAGGAGCGTTATGAGCCGGATCTGGAACCTGAGGAACCGACCGGCGACCAAGATCAGCAGGACGAAACCTTCGAGGATGAGCACTGGTGCAACAAGTGTTTCTTGAGCGAGTACGACTGCTCTTGCGGCCGCTGTCGTTATTGCGGTTCGTACTTGTGCGAGGACGATTGTTCCGGTGCTTTAAAAGAAATTTACACACCTGAATTTCAAGAGTGGATTCAATATGAGCTCTTGATTCGACATCAAGAAGAGCTCGTGGAAGAATACAATGAATGGAATCAAGGGTGGCAATATCAGCAAGAGATTGAGCGGGAAGATGCTGAGCTTGAGGAATGGGGTCGTCGCGAAGAACTTTTGCGAGAGCAAGAAGAATTTGCGATTCAAAGACTCGAAAATCTCAAAGACAGCGTCTCGGACTTCTTCCACTACGAACTCTCCGAGATAGATCGTTGGAAGCTGTATAAGCTCTGCGATCGGCATGAAGCGATTATGCGCTGGCTCCCAAAATGGGGTTGGCTCGATCGCGTGGTGTGGAGATATCTCGAGAGAAAAATGGAAGCATAAACTAAAAGGATGTGCAAAACGTACATCCTTTTTTCTTGCTCGTTTTTTGGTCAATCTGGAGCCGCCGCCCTACTTCGTCGCGCGTTCAATTAGCAGCTCCAGCACCTTGCGGTTGCGGATGATCGAGCTCACGTATTCTTTGAATTCAAAGCTCAGCACGCGCTTTTTGATGTCTGGGTGGTGGCCTTCGCGCACGAGGATTTTGTTGATTTCTTCTTCAAGTTCCTTGGGTGTTGCTTCGACCTCTTCGCGCTTGGCGATTTCACGGATGACCAGAGCGGTTTTGGCGCGACCTTCGGCTTGCTTGCGCAAGTCTTTTTTCAAATCTTCAAGCGATTTTTTGGTGCTTGCGAGATAATCTTCGAAATTGCCGCCCATCGATTGGATTTCGGCACGCATGTCGCCGAGCATTTTTTCGATTTCCGACTCGATGATCACTTCAGGAATCACTACGTCGGTTTGGTCGCTGATTTTTTCCAAGAGTTCAGACTCGACGCGTTCGTGCTCTTTTTGTTCATTTTCCGCCTTGATGTTGGAGCCGAGCTTGGCGCGCAGTTCGTCCATAGTCTCAAATTTGCCAAGCGTTTTTGCAAATGCATCGTCGAGCGCAGGCATTTCAACCAGTTCTACTTTCTTCATGGTCACGTCAAAATCCACTTTTTTGCCCGCGATATCTTTTTTGAAATGATCTTTGGGGAATTCAAGTTGGAATTGCTTTTTGTCGTCTTTCTTGAGGCCGACGAGCTGGTCTTCGAAGCCTTTGACAATCATGCCTTCGCCGATCACGAGCGGATGGTCGGTGTAGACGCCATCCTCAGTCGGGACTTTGTCGATCGACATGGTGAAATCCACCCACACGCGATCGCCGGTCGCCGCCGCGCGGTCGACTTCGTTGTACTTGGCGCGGGATTTGCGGAGGTAATCGAGCGCTTTGTCGGTTTCAGTGGTGTCTTCTTTGACTTCCGCTTTTGCGACCTTGATTTTTGCATAATCAGGCAGCTTGACTTCCGGCATCACGCCGATTTTCGCCACAAATTCCAGGTCGTTGTCAGGCGCGACTTTGGTGACATTGATGTGCGGCGTGCCCACGGCTTCGATTTTTTCCTGAATAATCGCGTCGGTGTAAAATCGCGGAAGGCCGAGGTTGACTGCTTCTTCGAGCACGGCTTGCTTGCCTACGCGTTTTTCGACGATGTGGCGAGGGGCTTTGCCGGGGCGAAACCCGTCAAATTTGAATTCTTGTGAAATGTGTGCGGCCGCGCTGTCGAGAAATCCGGCGAGTTCGGCGTACGGTACGGTGATGGTGAGCTCAACTTCGGATTTGTCGAGTTTTTTGACAGAGACGTTCATAAAATGGGCATTAGGAGTAAAACGGTACAGCGCCAATCCTATCATGGCTGCGGCAAAAATGCAATAAAAAAGCCTGCTGTTGGGCAGGGCTTTTACTAGATGATGCAGTCGTCGTCTTGATCTGGGTCGTATACGCTGGTTGGGGAATACGTGACTCGATCTTGATCTGTTTGCCCGGCTGCGTTGCGCGCGGGTTTTAGCTGGTCGAGCACTTGTTCCATTTTATCGAGAAGAACCTCGTGCCGAGCGTTGTTTTCTTCTTCGAAACGATCAAGCCGATCCTTGAAATACAACACAGCGCTAATGAATAGGCAGAAGAATATGAGCCCAATATCCGAACTATTTTTAAGTCGTAGCATCACAATGATGGCACTAGCAGCAAAGGCTATAACCACAACGTACAATGCTGTCCGCATAAATCTCGAGAGCAATTGTGACTTTTTCATGTAGATCTCCTCGTCGTCTCGAATTTTAAGCCTAATTCAGAATCGGCATATTCGGCATCGGACGATCATCATAATCCGCTCGATCTCGATTTTTTGGCATTTGTGCGTGATCGATGCAGTCGTGACCCCAACGATGCATAATACTCTCCTGTTTGAGTTTTGCGATCTCGTCTTCGAGCGCATGCCTTGTGTGTCGATGTCGCGCGCGGGTGATTTCGAGCACGACGCTTATGCGCACAATAATAGCGAACAGCAGGAAAGTAAGCGCTTTCCACGCGTTGTTCTCGCACCAATATGTATACCCAGCGACTCCTCCGGCCGCAACGTACCAAAATAGATGAATGAACACGTGCTTTTCCTTGAGTGAATCCATCAGTGCCCTCCTTGAGCGGACACTCAAGAATATCAAAATTGCCAATTTTGTCAAGAAAAATAAAAGCCCCATTTGAAGGGGCTTTTGTGCGTTGTGCGACGGTGAATTATTTTTTCTCTTCTTCCGGCTCGGCGCCTTCAACTGCCTCAGTCGCCGGTTTGTCCGAGCCTTTCACGATGTCGATCTTCCAATCCACTAACTTTGCGGCAAGGCGGACGTTTTGACCTTCTTTGCCGATGGCGAGGGAGAGCTGGTCTTCAGCCACAAATGCGCGAGCTGAGCGGGAAGCTTCGTCGAGCTCGACGCGTTCGACTTTTGCGGGCGAAAGCGCGTTGGAGATAAATTTGCGAGCGTCTTCGTCCCACTGGATGATATCGATTTTTTCGCCTGCGAGTTCGGCGATAATGGTCTGGACGCGGGTGCCGCGCTGGCCGACGCAGGAGCCGACCGGATCAACGCCTTCTTGCGCGGTGTATACCGCGATTTTGGAGCGGTTGCCGGCTTCGCGTGCGACGGATTTGATTTCCACGATCTTCGAATGGATTTCCGGCACTTCGAGCTCAAACAACTTGCGAACCATTTCCGGGTGCGTGCGGGAGATAATGATTTCCGGACCTTTGGGCGTAGTGCGGACTTCGACCACATACACCTTGAGGCGCTGGCCGATGGCATAATGTTCGCGCATCAGCTGTTCGCGCGGGTAGAGCGTGCCGCTGATTTGTCCGAGGTCGACGTACACGTTGCCGCCTTCGATGCGCTGGACAATGCCGTTGATCACTTCGGATTCGCGGCCTTTGTATTTGTCGTAGACATTGACGCGCTCAGCTTCGCGGATGCGCTGGATGATGACTTGCTTTGCGGTTTGCGCGGCGATGCGGCCGTATTCTTTGCTTGCCGGCAGCTCGGTGCGGATGAATTCGCCGACTTCGGCGTCTTTTTTCAGCTTTTTTGCGTCTTCCAAGAGGATCAACCCGCGCTTGCGCTTGTTGTCTTCGGTGATCTCGGCCACCACTTCTTTGACGTCGTAAATGGTTGTCGCGAGCGTGTTGACGTCAAATACCGCTTCGACGTTTTGGTCTTTGTCGCCAAAATCTTTGCGATACGCAGCCGCGAGCGCTGCTTCGATCGTGTGGATCACGTCTTCGCGTGAAATGCCTTTTTCTTCGCAGATTTGGTCGATAATTTGGCTGAATTCAGAGCTATTTTGCATAGGTGCATGCTAATTGTGAGAACTAAAAAAACTAGTTTAATCAACTAGTCTTACGATGGTAAGTATACCAGATTGTGGGGAAAATGCAAGGTGGTGGCGTGTCATTGGATAGTGACGGTCGCGCCGAGCGCTTTGGGGTGCAAAAGCAGCGTGTCGAGGAATGTAGAATAATCAAAACTGGTCGCGCCGGCCGCGTCCGCGAGTTCGAGGGTGATGTGGGTGTGGGCTGGGTCTATGTCGGGCGGAAGTACGAGATTAAATAATTGCGTCACGCTCTCGCCTATTTTCCACTCGTCTGTTTGATAGGTGAAATATCCGAGCGGGATGAGCTTGGTTTCATCCAGGTGTGGCGCGGTGATATGGATGCGCGCGACAAGCGGGCGGGATTGTACGGCGGTAGGCGTAAACGTGGCGTGAAATGGGAGCTCTGTGTATCCGACGTGCTTGATGTCAGTTTGGATGGAAATATCGCTCACAAGTAAACCTGGCGCGATTTCAGGGGCATTGGGAGGCGTCGTGACGTCCCCAGAAATTTTAATCAATTCAAGCGCTGGCGTGGCGTCGGTTGTATCATACAGGACGGTCGCATCGCGAATCGCCACCGGCTCCAAGTGTTTTTCCGCAAAGAAATGTTCGAACTGAAGTCGCTTCTCGCGCGTCGCTTCCGGCTGATCCACATACAGAAGCTGCGCCAGATTAAACAGCGCGTATTCAGGCTGCTTGCTATAGGGAAATCCGGCGGCCGCGTGTTGGGTGAATTCGATGCCATTTTGGGTGGCGGCATAGCTGTCAAAGAGGTGCTGGCGCGAGGAAAGCGAGGGCAGAAACCGAGTGGTGGCGATCACGGCCGCATTAGCCGGAATGCGTGCGAGGAGATCGTCTTCAGCAGGTGTGGTTGCGGCGCGGTGTGTGGCGATGATTTGCTGCGGCACCCAGATCAGACGAGAAAGTCCGATGCTCGAACCGATAAATAATCCTGCGCCAATGAGTTTCAAGATGCCTGTATAATCTGCGACCCAAGGGCGTTTGAGAAATTTCGCAAGCCCATTGATTGCGGTCGCGAATAGAAACGGGATCACGATTGCGGGTCGGTGAATGGTTGCATTTTCGTATGCGCCTGAGCTTAGGAAGCTTTGTGCAAAAAAAGGTGCACCGAGGAGGAGTGTTTTAGGGTCAAGTAGTGGCAAAAATGCCAGAGGGAGCAAGAGAAAGAATAGAAGATTCATGTTTCCGAGAAAAACAGTGGGTGTCAATAGGTGGCCGATCAGCCGCCCCGGATGCAGGAAGAGGTTTTTGATAATATCCAAAAATCCGGTACCTAGGTAGCTATAATACGCCAAGTATTTGTAGGTGGAATAATGGGTTTTGTTGAGCGCACTGAGGATGTTGATCGCGCCGATAAACCAGAGGGCGCCCATGAAAAGTGGCGCGAGAATCCAACGCCATGAGCGCTTTCGAAGTGCTCCGTATAGCCCGAAGCAGATGATAATAAGCGAAACATCTTCGCGCACGAGCAACGCGAGTGCGCAGGTGAGGACAAATGCGCGGAACCGTTCGCGCTCAAAAAAATAATATGCCCAACCAAGGATCGGCATAGCAAACGCGGCCGCATGAAAATCATACAGTGTGACGTTGAGTGTGGCGCCATAGAACAAATACCCGATTGTCACAACGATTCCCCATCGGCGGCCAAGTTTTTCGTGCGCAAGGCGATAGAGCGGAATGGCTCCGCTCGCAATTGCAATGGTTTGAATTAATGTAAGTGTCAGCGGATACGGCGCAAGTGCATACAGCGGCACCAGTGGGATTAATATAAGCTCGAGGTGATCTGCAAGATATAAGGTATTGGTAATGCTTTCCGCAAAAAAGCGGCCATGCAGTGTATTCCAGAATGCCTGATTGTAAATGGCAAGATCGATACCGTAAAATAAATGTTCGCGCGCGAAAAAAACAAGCGCCAATGAAATAAGCGCAATAAATAGCGTGAGTATTGCAACAAAAACAGCGTGTTTGCGAATAAGCGCAATCATACGAGAAAATGTATCACAAATCAAAACAAGCGCGAAGTGCGCTTGTTTTGATTCTTTTGGCGAAGTGATGCTTATTGACCCTGAACACCAAAAAGTCCTGCGATGCCTTGAACGATGACGTATGCAATAATGATCACCACGATACCGATGATGGCATACATGATGATGTTTTTTGCTTTTTCAATATCATCTTCATTGCCGGCTGAAATCACGTAGCGGAGACCGCCGTAGATCAAGGCTAACACTGCGACTGAACCCACGATACCAACGATGATGTTGGTGATTTGGATCACGAGACCCTGGAAACCGCCCGTTTGATTTGTGACGATGCCGGTAACGCCCGTCCCTGCACTAATTGCATGAACGCCTGCGATTGGCAACGCTGCTGCTGCGCCGGTAATCAACGTCGCAACCGCGAGTTTGACACCTTTTGATTTCGTCATTTCTGACATCATGAGATGAGAACCTTTCTTTAATTTTATAAATTTTATTATAGCAGATTCAAAAATTTTGTCAATAACCTTTATTTTAGCTCCAGGAGCGGGCTTGCGGCGCGATTTGGCTTAGAATAGGTTATTTATCGTTGAAATAATGGTAAATGCCAGAATCACAACAACAAGGCCGATAATCGTATATTTGATAAGCTCTTTTGCTTTTTCAACTTCTTTTTCGTTGCCTGCCGCAAGTATATAGCGAAAACCGGCATAAATCAACGACGCAATTGAGAGCACTCCGAGGATATCCACAATCCACTGCCCCACGCGGGTGACGGTCTTGATCACGCTATCATCTTTGGAGAGTTGTGGCGGAACGCCGCCCTTGATGTCGATTTGGGCGTGGGCTGCAAACAATGCAAGCAACATAAAGCCCGCGCTAGCTGTGCTGATAAAAATAATTCTCTTTTTTCTATTCATTGGGATTATGCATTAGTTTCGCAATGTGCAAGATGCTGGCGCCTTGCCATTGCAATCAGGATCTCCACTATCATTAATTTTGCTAGTCGCCGTAGAGCCGAAGGAGCACCAGCAGGTATCATCTGCAGGCGCCCAATCCGTACAATCATCGGCATTGCATTGAAGGCTGCTATTGCAGCCTGCCGGATCATTCGCAATTGGAGTATTTGTACAAATACGTTGAGGTGGATTAAAATCTCGATTGCTCGGCGCATTACAATGGCATGCTTGAGCCTGACTGTTATTGCCAGAAGATCCTTGTAATACGTTATTGACCGTTGAAGCAATGGTAAATGCAAGCAGCACGAGCACCAGGCCGATCACCGCGTATTTGATGATTTCCTTCGCCTTCTCCACCTTTTTTTCGTTGCCTGCTGCGGTGACGTATCTGAAACCTCCGTAGATTATGACGAGGATCGAGATGCCGCCGAGGATGTTGATGATCCATTGGCTGACGGTGAGCACGACGTTGCTTGCATCGGGTTCGGTTGAGATTCCGGTGGGAATGTCTGAAGTTGAGATGGGAAGTTTTGCATACGCAGTAGTTGCAAACAAGCAGATCGTGACAGCAAACACGAAGAGAGCGAAGATTTTTTTTGTCAACATGATCTGTTCTTTAGAAAGCATGCGTCTGGGTTAAAGCAATAAATCGTTCACGCCGATCACAATGACCTGGGCGATGATAATAACCACTATCCCAATAATGGCGTATTTGATAATTTCCTTTGCGGTTTCGATATCTTTTTCGTTTCCTGCTGACACGACGTACCGGAATCCTCCGTAGATGAGCGCGAGCACTGCGACTGAGCCGGCAATGTCGATGATCCACTGGGTGATAGTGAGGATGGTTCCGTAAATGCTCGTCTCTTGGGAAATGCCTGTGGGGACTTTGTTGACCGTGATGGCAACTGTGTGCAGTACAGGAAAAAGCACTCCTGCAAGTACAAGTGCTGCTGACGAGACGTGGTTAAATTTTTTCTTCAGTCCTTGATTCATGTAGTTATTGACATTGGGAGCTGTCGCAGGCAAGTGTATTATCGCATCCGGATGGAGTTCCGCTGATTGGGGTTGGTGTACAAATTCGGCTTGTCGGATCGCTCGGATTAGGATGAGATTGACAATAACAAGCGCGGGCGTTGGTGTTGTCTCGCGTAAGAAAAATGTTGTTGATCGTTGATGCAATGGTAAACGAAAGAATTACGAGCACGAGCCCGATTACGGAATACTTGATGACCTCTTTCGCCTTCTCTACTTCCTTTTCGTTTCCTGCGGCAATAATATACCGCGCGCCGCCATAGATCAAGGCAAGAATCGCCACGCCGCCGAGGATGTTGATGATCCATTGGCTGACGAGGAGAACAGTTTGGCTGATATCTTGGTTTGTTGAAATGCCGGTTGGGGCGGGCTTGATGAAGGTGAGTTGGGCGTGGGCTGATGAAGCCACAAAAGAACCACAAAATATTAGCAAAAGAAAAAAAGTTGTTATTTTTTTTTGTAATTTACTAGTCATAGCGGTTTATTCTCTCTCTTAGAGCTTAGAATCAGTATTGTATGGCTGAGCTGTGAAATTAAACAGTATTTCTTCCAACATCTCATTAATGTTGCTACTGACAAGTGATGTTTGGATTACAGCTTGGGGGATCAAGTGGTCGCAATGCAATTCCGTGTTCATCGCATTGACAATGTATATTGTTTGCTCCTGAATCACTCGTTGGAAACAGCGCATTCACACTCGATACAATCGTAAATGAAATGATCACAATCACCAGCCCAATGATTGAGTATTTGATAATCTCTTTCGCTTTCTCCACTTCTTTTTCGTTTCCGGCTGCGATCACGTAGGTGAAGCCGCCATAGATCAGCGCGAGCACGGCGACGGCGCCGACGATGTCGATGATCCATTGGCTGACGATCAGGATGATGTCGCTAATGTCGGTCGCGGTGGAGATGCCGGTTGGTTTTTTTGTGAAATCAATTGCGTGCGCGGGTGAGAGTGACGAGAAAAAAAGAGAAATGCCAGCGATGACTGCTACAAGGGCGATTGCCGCAAAAAGATTTCGTCGTTTCATGGCGAGGGATTAAAAAAAGATTTTGTTGAGCGTGCTGATGATCGTGAACGCAAGAATAATTACCACAGTGCCTATGACCGTGAATTTGATAATTTCCTTCGCGTGCTCGGCCTGTTTTTCATTGCCGGCGGCGGTGATATAGGAAAAGCCGCCATAAATTATGCCGAGGACGGCGACGGTTGCGGTGATGTTGACGATCCATTGGCTGACTTTTGCGATGACGTCGGAGATGTCGCCATAATTTTTTGCGACTTCTTTTGGCGGATCAGGCGGGAGTAAGTCTGCATGCGCGGGAAGCGCAACAAATCCTAGCGCAATAATAACGCCGGTGATCATGCTCGCTGCAAATAGATGTTTGTGTCGCTTATGCATTATTATTGAAAAAAGATATTGTTGACCGTCACGATAATCGTGTAAGACAAAATGATGATCACTATACCTGAGATCGCGTACTTGAGGATTTCCTTTGCATGTTCGGCTTCCTTTTCGTTGCCGGCAGCGGTGATGTAGCGAATGCCGCCATAGATTAGCGCGAGGAGTGCGAGTGAGCCGGCGAGGCCGGAGATGTATTGAGTGACATTGGCGATGAGCTCAGGAAGGGTTGAGGGGCCTCCGCTGACAGGGGGAGTAATGGTTATAATGTCACTAGCCGCATTCGAGATCCCAGGAATAATTCCTAAATAAAAGACGGTGATTAGAAAGGTTTTTATTTTGAAATTTCTTGTCATATTCATATTATATTACAAAAAAAAGATAGTACCTAATTACTGAATAGGACTTACTTCGTCCTGAAGCTGTTTGACAGGCGAAGGAACTGCTTTACCGTCTATAATAATTGTGCCGCATTGAATAGTCGTTAACCCCTTGATGCTTTCTGTTGTTGTGTAACCAGCAAAGCGTGCAGCTGTAAGTAAAATGAGCCAACTAGATCCAATCAGGATTATCCCTATAAGAGATGTAAGGATTATTTTTTTTGCCTGTTCAGGACCGAAATGCTCTCCACCACCAAGTGAGGGGCCAATAATATACATAATTCCACCAACAATAAGCGCAAGAAGTGCAATACTCCCTACAATACCTGTCAGATATTTGATTACATTGCTAATTAGCGCAAAAAGATCACAAAGCTCACATGGGCGGGCAGCTCCCTGAGTATCACTTGGATTTTGTGGGTTTGTAACTCCGCACTCCAGCAGCGCTCCTTGCGCCAGCACCCGTGCCCCCGTCGGCGCCGTAAAAACAAGCGCCCCCGAGATCAGGCTTCCGGCAAATGCGAGTGCAATGGCGATCAGTTTAAACTTGCTCATGGTCATGGTGGTTGCGGCGAAAATTACTGCTTAAACAACAAGTTGACCTGCTGCGCCGCGGCCTTGATGGCTTCTTCGACGGTCGCGGTGCCGAGATTGACAGAGTCTATCATCTGAACAAAGATGTTGTCAACCGCGGTGGCGTCAGGTTTGTACCAGGATTTGGCAGTGAGGATTTGCGAAGCGAACGGCCCGACGATTGGGTCTTGGAGTTGGTCGTTGACCATGTCGCGGCGGCTGGAAGGCGCGCCGGTGGTTTTGAGATACTCAGCGAGCACCGCGCGCGAGGAAGCGAATTTTAAGAAATCCCACGCGGCTTGCTGGTGCGCGCTTTTTGCTGACACGGCCTCGCCCCAATAATTCGCCAGGTTGGTTTTTTCGGCCAGGCCGGACGAAGGATCTTGCAGCTGCGGCATGGGCGCGATGCCAAAATTGAGATCAGGCACTTTTGCCTTGATGGTCGCGGCGTTGAAGGAATAATTAAACGTCATGGACGCATTTCCCTCGGCAAACGCGTCGAGCGAATAGTCGAGCTTGGGGTTCCAGGTGTAAATATCTGCGTTGCGCGGGGACGCAAACCCGGTGTAAAACGTGAGCGCATTGATGCCGGGGAAATTTGCCTGATTGTTGGTGTCCGTTCCCGCAGCTTGGTCAAAGATCGCGCGGGTGTGCTCTTTGTTGGTCATTGTGGTGCCGTATTGCAGCATCATCAGTGACAAAATATCCATTGACCGGTTGATGTTGCGCGCAGTGCCGATGGTGGCGCCGGCGCGGACGATGTTGTCCTGCTCATCGGTTTTCGTCAGCAGCTTGAGGTCGTCGGAAAATTCTTTCCAGGTTTTTGGAGGTGATGGAATGTTTGCCTGGTTGAAATGGTCTTTGTTGTAATAGAGCGCGAGCGTGTCAATGCTCAGCGGGATGGCATATGGTCGCCCGCCGTATACAAAATCATCGGTCGCGACTTGCGCAAATGTGCTCGCGTATTCGGTCGCACTCATTGTCGTGGCAGGCACCGGCACGAGGCGTTCAATGTGCGTCGGCAGCCAATCGTTGTGGATGGCATAGATATCCGGCCCTCGGTCGAGTGAAAATGCGTTCACGAGTTCGCTTTGGTATTCGTCCGGAGAAAGGCGACGGTAGTTGATGGTGACATTGGGCTTGACCTTTTTGTACGCGGCGATGATTGGGTCAAACGTCGCTTTTTCTTGAAACGGACGCCAATATGTGAGCGTGATCGGGGGTTCTTTGGTTTTGTTTGCCCCGCCGCCAAAGAGACTACACTGTGCGCCCAAAAAGCTGACCATAAACATGGTAAGGACGAGCGCAGCTGGAAATTTTCTTTTCTGTTTTTTTGTGAGAGCGAGAGATTTCACCGCTGTTAGATCAATGATTTGATGTATGTTTCAATTTCGTTTTTGAGATCGGGGCGCTTGAGAGCGTAGGAGATGACGGTTTTGATGAATTCGGCTTTGTTGCCGCAGTCATGATAGATCGCGTCTTGGAATTTGCGAGCGTAAATCGGCTGAGCTGCGCGCAAGTGATCTACGCCGTCCACCACCCAGATTTCACCGCTTTTGCCCGGCTTGATTTGTGCAAGTGAGTCAAAAATTTCCGGCGTAAACACGTAGCGGCCGCAGGAAGCGAAGCGAGATGGTGCGCTTTCGGGAGCGGGTTTTTCCACCATGCGCTTGACTTTGACCGTGTGTGGTTCGCCTGGGATTTCTTCCGGGTCGATCACGCCGTAGCTCGAGACTTTTGCTTGCGGCACTTCGATCACGCCAAATGTGGTGCCGGGGAATTTTGCATACGAGTCAATGAGCTGCTGCGTGGCGGGAACTGTACTTTCAATGATATCATCTCCGTACGCAAACGCAAAAGGTTCGTCGCCCACAACTTCGCGCGCGCACAGGAGCGCGTGGCCGTTGCCGAGCATTTCTTCTTGGCGGACGTAGACAAATTTCGCGAGGTGCGCCAGGCGGCGGACTTCTTCAAGCTGGGCTTTTTTCTCCGGATTTTTTTCGAGCAATACCTCGAGCTCAAAGCTGCGGTCAAAATGATCCTCGATCGCGCGCTTGCTGCGGTTGGTCACCAGCACGATTTCCTCAATGCCGGACGCAACCATTTCCTCAACAATGTACTGAATCGTCGGCTTGTCGACGATCGGCAGCATTTCTTTGGGCATCGCCTTGGTAGCGGGCAGGAAGCGAGTGCCAAAACCGGCGACGGGAATGACGGCTTTGCGAATGCGAGCGGAGGACATGAATTTTAGTTTAATGATAGATGGGTTTGAGACGGAAAAGGGAGACTGAATATGAATTGTGACATAGGGCGGGGCGGGTGGTCAATCTTGCGCATCTTTCTTTTGAGCAGCGCATTTGTTGTTGTCATAATAAGCAAAGTTGTGACAACCAATGCTGGAGATGTGCACATGATCAGCAGCTGAATCCGAGCATGCTACAAGCTTCTGTCCATTTTCACAACGAGCGCCAGGTTTTTCAGCGCAGACATCGGCATTAGGGTCGTATGCAACAGGGTTCTTTACAAAATTTTTACATTGGTTGATTGCAGCATCAACGATTTTTTGACCTAACGCTCCAGTTGCTGCGTAATCAACTGCTTGTGATCCGCTTTGTGATGCCGCTGTTCCATCATCTCTTCCGCCGTAGTGACAGGAATTTTCTGAATGTCCGCATTGACCGTCGGCTTCGCATTCTTTGTGGCCGCGGGAATAATTACACTGTGGACTTGAAGAGTCGCCCACTGCTGAGATGACGGCTTCTGGCACGTTTTGCTTTATGCAGTCAATGAGCTGCTTAAGCTCTGGTGCGGCAACGTCTTCAGTGCCTGGATTGCCTGCAATTGGATACGGCTCGTGATATTTTTCTGCAAGGCTTTTGTCCGTGCACTCCCCCTCAACAATCCCCGCGCACACCGCCTTACCTTCTGCATTAGTGCAGGTGCTGTTGGCATAAGTGGTGGTGCCGGCGGGCAGAGTTGCGGGCGCAGGCACGCAGCGGCCACCGTTGGCGTCGTCGCAGTAATACGAAGCTGCCGGGACTGGCACAGGCGTGACTTCCCCTTCGTCCCCGACTTTTGCAAACGCTGCGCAGTCGACCGTGAACCAGTCGCGACTCAAGCCGGTCACGTAGGTGATGGTGTTGATGATGCCCCACGACAATCCGATTAGCACAAAGCCGACGATGCTGTACGTGATCATGTTGCGCGCGGTTTTGGTGGATTTTTTCGCGTCGCCGGTGAGGGATGGGCCGGTGATGTAGACCGTGCCCGCGATGATGATCGTCAGGAGTGCGATCGCGCCGGTGAGCGACAGCATGACTTCGATGACGTTTTTGATGGTTTTGAACAAGTCGCACAAGGTGCAATCTGCGGCCGCGCCAGTTTTTGCGCCACCGAGCGGATTGGGGATGCCGCACTGGAGGATTTTTTGGCTAAAATCCCACGGCACCGCGGCGTGCGCTTGAGGAATGAGCGCGGGCGCTGCCAATGTACCAATGCCGATCAAAAGCAGGGCAACAAAAAAGCCGCGAAACAAAAAACGTCCGCGACGCACCTTGGATTGTATTTCTCTTTTGAACAATGAAATCATGGTAATTGCTTACCCTCTGAGCATAGCAAACGCAAAATAAAAAACAAGGTTTTGATAACTTGGCGTTGGCCTACTTTCCCCTTCCGTTAAGGAATAGTATCATCGGCGCGGGTGGTCTTAACTTCTGAGTTCGGGATGGGATCAGGTGTTTCCCCACCGCTTAAGAACACCAAGTAATCAAAAACTTGTTTTACAAAGAGATAATAACAGGTCTTGAAAAAGAATGCAAGGGCTTGAGGCAAATTTCGTACGGATTGTGCGGCTAGTGAGATGCTGCAACTTGCGGAATCGCGTCTGGTGAGAGCCAAAAAACCGCTGAAATAGCGAGAATAACGACGACAAGGACAAGAGTCAATTGGATGGTGGATTTGTGCGCCTTGAGGAGTGACATGGGCTGCGAATTCAAAATTTCAACTTGAAACTTAGTGTACTCTCGCCTACAATAAAGGTCAAGATCGTGCGTCAAGGAGGTGTTTTTCCACAAAGTGTGGATAAAATTGGGGATAACCTGTGCAAGACTCCCAAGGAGACTGTGTATGTGTATTAAACCCTTGATCTTATTGGAGCCCGACGGAGAGACCGAAGGTTTCCTTTTGAGCGGGTCCAGTCTTGAAGACGAGCATGATGTGATGGGGCGAGTGAGGTCAATGAATCATTCGTTACTTACCGAAGAGCAAAAGCGGCTTTCGGAGGCGGTGGGGTTCGGCGGGCATGGAAGTGCAAAAAAGCAAGAAAAAATTTGGTAAGGTTTTATGGGCAATGCAATCGACGAAGAAATTCGTCGATTTTTTTTGGGCAGACCTTTGTTTGCGTTCAAAGAAGTCATTTATGCTGTGCTGGACAGATTTCTTGTTGTGTAGTAATATGTTATTTCCTCTTGCAATGGGTGCAGGAGGCGAAAAGGAGGAACCTATGGATTTATTGTTTTTGCTTGGTGCTTTTGTGTTGAATCTAGGCTTTAGTGCGGTTTTTTCGGTAGATCGGAGTCAACGGTCTGTAATCGAAATTCCGCAAGGATTTCAAGTGCAGGCTGCAAAAGGACATGCTTGGCTGCGGCCAGTAATATTCCAATCCCCGACCGACATTGGCGCCGGCAATGAGCTTAATGATTCCTTTGGACAACTCGAGTTTGATCAGCCCAGCTTATTGCTCCGAATCCCGACATGCACTGATGTCCAGGCGGCCACTCAGATCAGCTGCATTCAGTGGCAGGATGGTGCTTTTGTTCGCCTGAGAAGCACTGAGTTTCTCAAGATGCTTGTTTGGCACAAGAAGTTTTGCGCCGCGCGATTCGTTTCCTATAAAGTCGGCGATGGTGCCGACCAGGGCAATTCGGCCAAGCTCGCCTATCGTGAGATTGATGTGTTTTGGGAATTCGGGACAATGTCGGCGCCTTATGCATCTTTATTCTTGTATGGCGCTGATCTTCATGTAGATTCACGGAAAGGTGAGCGCGGAATCGGGATTGAGTTGGAATTTGCTGGAGGGCACAAGGTGTTTGTGCCTATGGAAATCACCAGGTGAAATGCGAAAACGGAGGTGCTGAAATGAAGAAATTTCTTTTTGTCCTGGCTGGGTTGTTGGTTTCGCTCTGCGTCGGTATTCTCGCTCTTTCAGTATTCATGTTCTTTGTTGGTGCTATTGTGAAGCCCGAAACGTTGGTCTGGATACAGACCTCTCGGGCTGATTGGCAGCAATACAAGGCATTGAAGACTGAGTTTTTTGACCAGGAGTGCTGGGCGCAAAAACTCGAGGCTCGACTCGGGGATCTCGGTGCTCAGGGGTTGACGCGTGACGAATTTGACCGGTATGTGAATGAGTTTTTTGCGCGATTTCCTCACGCTGAGAAGGAAGCATCTCAGCATCTGCAGGAGATTTTGCGCAAGGGGCTGCCTGCGGTGATTCGCGAGCACCATCCTGCGAGCCGCACTCTCGAGGCGATCGCTCTTGATCGAGCACTTCTTCTGGAGCGACTCAACACTGAGGTGAAGCCGGAGGAAATCAGCTGGGTGTGCAATGGAATCTAGCTCTTTGTAAAGGTGTCTTTTTCAAGACACCTTTTTCTTTTGATAAAATCGGGCGCGGCCGCAAAAACCAAAGGCCTCTTCACAAAAATTTGCGAAAAGGCCTTTGGTGGGCAATGCTGGACTTGAACCAGCGACCCCTTGCATGTCATGCAAGTGCTCTAAACCAGCTGAGCTAATTGCCCTCTTATGAGGTTACATAGCGATGGTACCCGATTTTTGTTATCATGGCAATATGCGAAAGGTTTTTGTGCTTGTTGTGATTGTTGTGGTCGTCTGTCTCGGTGCAGGTTATTTTTTTGTAAAAAATGCGAGCCGCGGCACGGTTTGCTTTGAGGAAAAATGTATTGAGGTTGAAATCGCGGACAATGCATATACGCAGACGCGTGGCTTGATGGATCGTGCGAGTTTGGCGGCCGGTCATGGGATGTTGTTTGTTTTTGCGCAGCCTGGTGAGCATCATTTTTGGATGAAGCGCACGCGGATTCCGCTGGATATGATTTGGATGGATGCGCAATGGCGTGTGGTGTGGGTGGTGCGCGCGGTACCGCCGTGTGTCGATGGCGAGGAATGCCCGTCCTATGGTCCGCCGTCGAGCATTGCGACGCAGTATGTGTTGGAGACAAATCCGGGCGAATTTTCCAGTAGCGCCGACGGTATGTTAGGTGAAATTATGTTGGTTAACAAGCAAAAAAGATGACAAAAGCCAAGAAAACGAGTGCTATTATGCAACTGCAGAAAAAGATTTTGGATTGGTATGCAATCAATCGCCGTGATTTGCCGTGGCGCGTGACCGAAGATCCGTATGCGATCCTCGTCTCCGAGTTGATGCTGCAGCAGACGCAGGTCACGCGTGTGATTGTGAAATTTCAGACATTTTTGCGTGCCTTTCCGACGTTTGCCACGCTTGCTGCGGCGCCGCGCGCGGAGGTCATCAAAGAATGGGCCGGGCTCGGCTACAACCGCCGTGCGATTTATCTCCAAGAATGCGCCAAAAAAATCGTCATCGGCTACGCCGGCGTGCTGCCGCGCGATCCTGAGCAGCTGCTTGCGTTGCCGGGAATCGGGCCATACATGTGTCGTTCGGTACTTATTTTTGCATTTAATCAAGACGTTGCGGCTGTGGACACCAACATCCGGCGCATCCTGATCGCCGAAGGATTTGCCACCGAGACGACCTCGGCGCGCGAGATGCAGGCGATTGCTGAGCAGGTGTTGCCGCTCGGGCGTTCGCGCGATTGGCACAACGCGCTCATGGATTACGGGTCGCTTGTGCTCACTTCGGCGGGCACAGGCATCAAGCCTCTTACGCGCCAATCCAAATTTTACAAATCATTTCGCTGGTATCGTTCAAAAGTAGTCAAACATTTGGTTGCCGGCGCTGAGCCGAAGGAATTGAGTGCGGCTGATGTGGCGCGACTTCTGGATAAGGACGCGGAATTTGTCGCGCGCATCATTGAGTCGCTCAAAAAAGATCAACTCGTCGACGTGCGCGAAGATGGCGCGGTGACGCTGCCGAGGTAAAGAAAAACGCCCGACAAGTTGTAGGGCGCGTGGCGAAAATTCATTTAATCGGCTTGAAGCGACGAGCGGTTGCGGTAACTATCTGTTTTCGAAGTTTGTTCACGATGCTGCGCTGTTGGCGTAGAGATGCTGTCAGTTCGGCAAGGAGCCGCTCTTCCTTATCAAGTCGTTCGCCAAGATTAGCTGCTAAGCAAGACAAAAAAGATTGCTGTGCTCCGGGCAATTGTTCTGTGGGAGCTGCTGCCTCCGCTGCCGCAGCTTGCACTTCGATTGGCGGAGGCGGTTTTTGTGACTGCGCTTGCGGCATGTATTCAGGATAGACAGCCGATTCCCAGTTATCCTCTTCGTTGCATGACGAATTTTCCGCTTGTGGCTGTGCGTGCTGCATTTCCGGCATACGGGAGCCCACTTTTGGAAAAGTGATCACAATTGTCTCATCGGTATCATAAGTAATATCAAACAGCCGCATCTTGTCCGACAACGCGGTCATACTTTTGCTGAAAGTCTCGGTAGATACGGAAAGTTTTTCACTAATCTCTTCAATATCACCTGCTGTAAGCCGAAGGACAGTCTTGTTTGGTTGGCACAGCGCAGCAAGTACTAGGTTGTTGGTTGTTTGAATATGGGTGGGCAACCTAGTGCGCGTCCATTCCGGCATCTTGATTCGCTCGGCCAGGGTCGGCTCCTCTGGTTTGGTGTGATATCCATATCCGTTGCGCCGTAATCGAGCGAGGAGCTCTGAATTTACGCGCAAACGCCCTCTTTTTGCCGTAATGCCCAGCACATCTTTTTTCTGAAGCGTTTCAAAAACAAAAAACGCAACCGTAATGCCGCGAAAAAATTCTTGTGGAGAAGATCCGGCCACGCCGTTTTCATCTACCGCATTAAGCGTTTGCACAAACGCTTGGGTCTCTTGATCGCTCAAGCTGTATTGGCGCACAATGTCTTGCACAAACGGATGTTCTCGATTAATTCCTTCCATGATGCCCTCCTGTGGCAGTGCATCCACACTATCGTTTTTTCTATTTGGAGTCAAGAAAAAAGCCCGAGGATTTTGTGTCCCTCGGGCGTTAGGAAATGAGTTGCTGTAAGTGGATTTTTCGAGACTTGTGCTCGGTGTTGAGGCGCTCGCATTGGGCCATGAGCGCCTCGATCTTTTTCAGCTCGGCGTCAATCTCGGCAATCTCTCGGTGAGCTTCTGCGCGCAGTTCGTCGCCGATGTTAGTCTCAGGAATAACTGCGGGAGGCTTTGGTGCAGCTACTGGTGCAATAACGGTGGGTATCCATACTGATCGAGACTGCTGAGGGGCAACGGCGGGCTCGTAGGTCTTGGGAATCTGGTCAAAAAGAGTAAATGTTCGCAGCCGGATTGCTCTCTGAGGCATTTCGGAAAACTCTAGGTATCCATTTTTAGATAGATAGGACATGCTTGTCCAAAAGCTATCCCCGCTAAGACCTAAGTCGGTGTATATCGTCCGCATGTCATCTGCCGAAAGCTCAGCTTGCTGTCGCAAATTGACTCGCGACACCAAGGCTTTTAGCACTCTGAAATGCTGATTTTTGAGCTCGGGATCGGAATCTTTTTCACGGAACATCTGTACAAGATGGCTGGCGATGCAAAAAGTTTTTGGCTTGATTCCTGGACAAATAATCCGTAATCGCTGAAAATCAATACGTACTTGCTCAGATAACCCCCTGGCTTTTGCAAAAATCTTCCACAGTGTCTGTAATTACGCCATTGTTATCCGCATTTTTATGGAAAGCCGCAAGCGCCTGTGCATGAGTCCCGTTGAAATTGTACCCATCCAGTATTTTGGCAATAAGCTGTGGCGTGTCGCTTGTCACGTTCATGGTGTCCTCCTATGGACGAATGGAAGTGTTGAAATTGTACGCTGCGCCTATCGCTGTGTCAAGGCGCGCGGTTGTGAGGTAAATAAAAAACGCCTCGTGCGTGGTGCAAAAGGCGTTATAAATTTTGGCGAATGAGTGCTCTGATTTGGTCAAATTCATCCATCGCATCTTCCAGCTTGGCGATCGTGCGACCAAATGTGTCAATGATCGATCGGCTTGTGGCGACGATTTTTTTCGCATCCGCATGATCAAGCAGCCCCTGAATAAAACGGTCGCGCTTTTTACCGTTGATAACCGAAGGCTGTCGTTCGGGAATGAAGCCGACTGTTTCTTGACTGGGATCTGGCTCGCCCACCAGCCTAATCATGACGCCGCCATTCCAGCCGCTTTTGAATCCGGCGATTTGGCCGGTGCGGCGCAGGAATTTGAGTTTGTCCCAAAACTCATCATGACGCGAAATCCCCAATTTTTCGCACAACTCCTCGCGTTCATCCTCCACCATCCAAAATCCTGCAGGATCGCGGTCGAGATCTTGCAGCGCGCGGAGCAGCGGATCTTTTGGGGGCTCCTTTTTTGGAGTTGGCTGGGCTGTATGCTGGGAGTATAGGACGACAAAGTTGCGTCGAGTTTGTTCCGGAGTCGGCTCCGGGCTATCATACCAATTGTTGAGGTCTTTCCAGACCGCGGGGGCGATGCGAAATTGGTTTTTGCCCGTCACCTCGAGGATGTCTCGGTCAAGAAGCCCTGAGATAATAGGGTATGAAACCCTTTGAAAGAGGCAAAACTCCTGAGGTCTTTGGTTGATGCGCCCCGTATTGTTTGCAAATGCCTGGATGACTTCCAGATTTTTGAACTCTGAGGCGCTCAGACCATGCGTCTGCATTATCTCTCTGCCAAATGGCTTGATTTGTGTGGCATGCACCACATTCCTCCTTGGTTGAAAGTAGGTGTACTATAGAGGTTTTTGATCGTGGTGTCAATGGGTCGGGAGAGAGAATCTTGCTATCTTTTGAGCAATTGCAGTGTTAGGCTGATCATGCGCTCTTTGTGTATTGGATTGCTTTCGGCAACAAAAAGGGTAAGTGCTGTCAGTGTCGCTGGCGTAATTTTTGAGCGATCAAGTGCTTGGGCACGTTCCAAAAACCATACAAATGCATATGCCCCACTTCGCTTGTTGCCGTCCACGAAAGGATGATTTTTCACTATAAAATAGAGAAGGTGAGCCGCCTTTTCTTCAATTGTGGGATAGAGGGCTTTGCCGTCAAATGTCTGCATGATTGTCCCAACAATGCCCGTGATACCTTCGCCCCCTCGGGGCGTGGCAAAAAGTTTGGAAGCCTCACCTTTCTTCATTAACGAGACCTTGAAAGCATTGAGAGTATGAGAAAGCTGTTCAGCGGTGAGTTCTACTGATGCCCGTGTTGCGCCCTTCGTTGCTAGCTTGTTTTTATCATACGCATCCAATGAGAGCCACGTATCGGCAAAAGCACTTATAAGCTCGGCTACGCTAGCATTGTCAATGCTAGAGACAGGGGGTAGTAAGACTTTGATGTCTGCAATGGCTTTTTGGAATTCGGCATAATGCGCATTGACTGTGCTTCGGTTGATTGTAAAGCCACGCGCAATGTGTTCGTGCAGGGTTTTTGTTGCCCATTGTCGAAATTTTGTAGCAGTCTTTGAATTAACCCGATAGCCAACTGAGAGTATCGCATCAAGATTATAGTACTCAACGATGTATGTTTTGTTATCTGCCGCAGTTGTTGCATTTTTTGCAACAACTCGATTCTTTACTAATTCTCTTTCTGTGAAAATATTGCGAAAATGTCTTGAGATAACGGATTTATCGCGCCCAAAAAGAGTTGCGACTTGATCTAGCGTTGCCCAAACCGTTTCTTTTGTGGCGTCGCTACGAAGTTCGATCGCACCTGTTTTTGACTGATAAATAATTGATTCTTTGCTCTTTTTCATGGTGGAAGTTGACTTGGTGGGCCCGGCTGGAATCGAACCAGCTGCCAAGTGATTATGAGTCGCCTGCTCTAACCGATGAGCTACGGGCCCGGGTGCGAAAGGCCGGAAGAAGGCTGGCTTGCGGCGCCTTGCGTTCCGGCCGTGCGAGATGCTACTGAGCTTTTGGAGGTTCAGTCGGTGTCGGAGCTGTGTTGGTTTTCGGTGCAGTGTCAGCTGTTGGCCACTTTCCTTCCATTAGCAACTTGAATTCGTCTTGCTCGATTGTCTCGCGATCGATCAGGATGCGCGCGATTTCGTCGAGCTTAGCGCGCTGAGTGGTCACGAGGTCGACGGCTTTGGCGTGGCCGATGTTGATGATGCGGCCGACTTCAGCATCGATTTTCGCTGCCGTGGATTCGCTGTAGTTGCGCTGTTCGTGGATTTCGCGACCAAGGAAGATCATTTCGTCTTTGCTGCCGACGGTAATCGGTCCGAGTGCGTCGCTCATGCCAAAGCGCATGACGAGCTGGCGCGCGAGCTCACTTGCCTTTTGCAAGTCGTTGGACGGGCCGGTGGTGACGTCGCCGAATACGAGTTTTTCTGCGGCGTATCCGCCCATCATCATTGCGATATCATCTTCAAATTCGGCACGGTTGTGGAGATGCTTGTCTTCGCTCGGGAGTTTGAGGGTGTAGCCGCCGGCGCTGCCGCGTGAAACGATCGAGATTTTGTGAATTGGGTCGCTGTTCGGGAGCAAATGTCCGACAAGTGCGTGACCAGCTTCGTGGTATGCAATGATTTGCTTTTCTTTGTCTGAGAGCACGCGGCTGCGGCGCTCTGGACCCATCATGACTTTTTCAATTGAATTGACACAGTCTTCCATCAAGATTTCTTTGCGGCCAAAGCGAGCGGCAGTGATGGCGGCTTCGTTGAGGAGGTTTGCGAGGTCAGCGCCGGAAAATCCGGGTGTGCGCTGCGCGAGGCGGTTGAGGTTGACGTCTGCTGCGAGCGGCTTGTTGCGCGCGTGCACGGCGAGGATTTCTTCGCGGTCTTTGATGTCCGGCAAATCGATCATGACGCGGCGGTCAAAGCGGCCGGGTCGGAGCAGCGCGGGGTCGAGCACGTCCGGTCGGTTGGTGGCTGCGATCACGATCACACTGGCGTTGGTTTCAAATCCGTCCATTTCGATGAGGATTTGGTTGAGTGTTTGTTCGCGCTCATCGTGAGAGCCGCCTAAGCCGGAACCGCGCTGGCGGCCGACGGCGTCGATTTCGTCAATAAAGATAATGCACGGCGCGTTGCGTTTTGCTTTTTTGAACAAATCGCGTACGCGGCTTGCGCCCACGCCCACAAACATTTCCACGAATTCAGAGCCGGAAATGTTGAGAAATGGTACGCCTGCTTCACCCGCAACTGCGCGAGCAAGGAGGGTTTTACCGGTTCCTGGGGAGCCAAGGAGTAGGACGCCCTTGGGGATTTTTGCACCCAGCGCGCTGAATTTTTTCGGATCACGCAAGAATTCGACCACTTCGGCGAGTTCGATCTTCGCTTCTTTTGCGCCGGCGACGTCTTTGAACGTGACGCGCGTGGCTTTGGTGGTTTCAACCACGTTGGCGTTGCTTTGGCCAAAGGAAAGTGCTTTTTTGTTCCCATTTTGCGCTTGACGCAATACGATCCAGAAGAAGACTCCGATCACAACCAGCGGGAGCAGGATCGGCAGCCAAGCACCGACGAAGTAAGAAAAACCGGATGTCTGCTTGACGGTCACGTTGATTTTTGCGAGCGTGGCGTCAGAGACGTTGTACGATTTGATTTGTTCGGAAAATGAGCTTTCGGGTTCTTTTTGTGAAATTTTTTCCGAGCCGTCTTTGAGTTTTGCATCCACGGTGTCGCCATCGAGGGTGATGGAGCTCACGGTGTCGGCATTGATGAATTCGGCGATTTTGTTGAGCGAGACGTTTTCCGGTTTTTTGGTGTCGTTGTTGACGAAATACAACGCGCCGGCAAAGAGCACAAAGAGCAGGACGATAATTCCGAGATTCTTGACGAGATTTTTCATGGTAAAGATTACTGATTATCAGTACGGGTAGTATAGCGTACGGCTGAGAGCGTGGCAACGGTGGGGCTGTCGGTGGTTGCGGCAAAACGTCGGTCGGCGCGGACGCCTACGACCCAGATGATCTCGCCTTGCTGCGTGGTGACGATCGGGACGAGGTCGCGCTCGCGGCGGGGGATTTTGGCGTCGACGAAGAGATCTTGGAGTTTTTTGCTACCGGTGGCGAGATGGATGCGATCGCCTGATTGGCGGGCGCGGACAATGAGCGTGGTGCCTGTTTTTGCGGTGTCGATGAGGATGTGCTGGTCGGCTTGCTGTCCAAATGCGATCCGCCAGCGATCTGCCCAGTCAACGGAGGAGTTTTGTTGCAATAATTGGGACGCAGGGACGACGACGGTGGCAGCGTCTGTGATTTTGAGCGCGTCAGCCTCTATAATAATGTGCGTCGTTCCTGTGAGCGGGCTGATTTGGCCGGACGAATGCGTGGCTGCGAGTGCGAGTACGCGTGAAATAGCAGCCGACGACGCGGTCGGAGCAATGCGATGGATAATCTGTTGCTGAATGAGCGACGGCTGCTGGAGAAATACCGCGCGATCAATGACGTCGCGCGCGCGGAAAACCTCGGGTGGAATTTGCGCCGCAAGCCCCTCGGAAATTTCTTGCGCCTGCTCGCCTATTTTTGCAAATAATGCAATTGGATCGTGGTTTTTTGCGATAGCAGGAAAAAGAATATTGCGAATTTTATTGCGCGTGTATTTTGTGGTGGCGTTGCTTGAATCAGTGCGATAGGTGAAATTGTGCTGCGTGAGATACGTCAGGATTTCTGCCTTTCGCGCGTGCAAGAGCGGTCGTACCAGTTCAATGTTATATTGCTCCAACTGTTCCCGCGCCCGCATTCCCCCAACGCTCAACGGATCCGCCCCGCGCAACAACCGAAACGCAACCGTCTCGGCCTGATCATCCTGTGTATGTGCGAGTGCGACTTGCGTGGCGTGTTCTCTCGCCGCAATTTGACTGAAAAACTGCATCCGCACCTCGCGCGCCCACGCCTGAACCCCCACCCGCGCCCGGTCGGCCGCGCGCACCCGCAGGACTTCAAGCCGCACGCCCAATTCGGCGCACAACTCGCGCACAAACGCCTCGTCCCCATCCGACTCCGCCCCGCGCAACCCATAATTCACGTGCGCAGCAACAACCGGCGTGCTGGCCTCATGGAGTAGCCGCAACAAGCACGTCGAATCCGGCCCGCCGGAGACGCCGACGATAGTTGGCTTCTGTGTAAGTAAATTTGTGAGATCAATCTGCATGGGAAATGATTTTATTCTACCAAAAAAGTCCGCGCCGCATGTTCGGTCGCCGGACTTTTTCGTAATTGCATTCGTCGCGTTGGCACTTGTGCTCGCGGCGATACACTATTATTTCTTGCTCGACTTCTTTTTCTTTGGAGCGTCTTCGGCTTCAGCGGCCTCAGCTTTTGCTGCAGGCTCTTCCGCCTTCACTTCGGCCGTAGCCGGTGCGCTCGCAGTAGCCTCAGCTGCCGGAGCTTTCTCCGTCGTCGCCTTCAAGCTCAAGCCCAAGCGATGTTCTTGCGGTTCGATGGACAATATCTTGAATTTTGCCTTTTGGCCGATGGTGACCACTTCGTGTGGGTCGCGCACCAGTTTTGGAGACAATTCTGAGATGTGAACCAAGCCGTGAATATCGCGGTCGAGCTGAACAAATGCGCCGTAGGTCGTGATTTTGGTGACTTCACCGTCCACCACTTCGCCCACGTTGAATTTGGACACAGCTTCGAGCCATGGGTCTTTCTTCAAGCGTTTGATGCTCAAAGAAATGCGGCCGTCGTCGATCGAGATGATTTGTGCACGGACAGGTTCGCCCACTTTCACAATATCAGCCGGATCATCGATGCGCTGCCATGCGAGTTCAGAGATGTGGATCAAGCCTTCGAGGTTGTCGAAGCGAATGAATGCGCCGAAATCCACAGTGCCGCTGATCTGACCTTCCACCACGGTGCCGACTTTGTAGTTTTCGATCGCCTTTTGGCGGTCGGCGCGACGAGCTTCTTTTTCAGAAAAGATGAGCTTGTCTTCTTCTTGGTTGGCGTCGATAATGCGAACCTTGAATTCTTTGCCTGAGTATTCGGAGAGTTTTTCAAAAATCAAGTTCTTGTCACCCTTGTCCACGCGAGGATAGTGCTCGACGTCGAGTTGGGAAACCGGCAAGAAGCCCATGACACCGTTGAATTGCGCCATGAGACCGCCTTTGTTGACTTCTTGGATGCGGATGGTGATGGTGTCTTTGTTGGCCATCAATTTCTTGAGGGTCGTCCATGCCTTCTCGCGTCCGGCTTTGCGGAATGAAAGTTCGATTTCGCCTTCTTCGTTGTCCACTTCGATCACGCTTGCGGTGATATTGTCACCAACTTTCAAGCGCTCGTAGGTGCCGAGATCGTCAAATAATTCTTTGCCACGAATCACGCCTGTGCCGATGCTAGGAATATCGACATGAACTTCGTTTTTGGTGGAGCTGATCACCACGCCCTTGAGGATGTCTCCAACAAGAGGAACCGGGAGCTCTTTGCCTTCAGTTTCGAGCAATTCTTCCATCAAGGAAGTAGGCTTTTTTACTTCTTCAGCCGCGGATTTCGCAGCCGCAGCCTTTTTGCTTGCGCGCTTTTTCTTCTTCTCTTCCACTTCTTTTTCGTCTGCTTGTGTAGATGAAGTTGTCATAATATAAATTTGGCCGGAATTTAATGATAAAATAGCAGCGCTCTCCGTCCTGAGCACTGATATTTGATACTATAAATCGTTTCCCGCAGATTTGCAAGGGGCGGGGCTTGGATGTGATAAGGCTGACTTTACGCCACCACGCGGCCATGATACGCTGGACACGACACAATTTAGCTTTCCTATATGAAAATCTCTTGGCTCGGTCAGGCGTGTTTCAAAATTCAGACAAAAACGATTTCGCTCGTGATCGATCCGTATGATCCGAAAATCGGATTGAAATCCGCGGCTACAAAGGCGGATCTCGTGCTCTCGACGCACGATCATCACGACCACAATTATCTCGAAGCGGTCACGGCTGAAAATCCTGAGCTTGCCGCGCCCTATGTCATCAAAAATCCGGGCGAATATGAGGTAAGCGAGATCATGGTGCATGGCATCCAGGCGGCACACGACAAAAAAGGCGGTGCTGAGCGCGGTCTGGTGACCATGTATTCAATCCAGTCCGAAGGCATTAATATTCTGCACGTCGGTGATCTGGGCGAAAAGTTGACCAATGAGCAGGTGGAAGCTATTGGAAATGTAGATATTTTGTTGATTCCTGTGGGCGGCACATATACCATTGATGGCAAAGAAGCCTCGGATATTGTCTCGCAGCTGGAGCCGCGCGTGGTGATCCCGATGCATTATCTGGTGCCGGGACTGACGGTTGAGGGTATCGCGCCCGTGGATTTGTTTTTGAAAGAAATGGGCGCAGTGGGTGTGGCGGCGCAAGAATCCTACAAGATCACGAAAAAAGAGCTGCCTCAGGAAGAAACGCAAGTAGTCATCCTCGAGCCGCTCAAAGCAAAATAATTTATTTCTATGGGAATCGAACGCCTTCCTCGATCGGTTCGCAAAAAACTGCTCGTGGTGATTGTGGCAATCGGTGCGTTGGGTGCAGTCGCGCTGTGGGGTTTTACCATCACCGGCCGATTTACCCCAAAAGTCACCGATCCGTCGTTGGACGCCGCCGCAGCCGCGCAGCAGCAGGGATCGATTTTTTCTCAAATCAAACGCGTATTTTCTGGCTTAAAAGCGGATCACACCGCCCTTGACCAAGCCGCAGAAGAGTATAAGAAGAATAATAACTAATATGTCTGAAAAAAACCTCATCGGCCACGTAGAATCTCGCAAGATCGTCACTGAAATGGAAGAGTCGTACTTGGATTACGCCATGAGCGTGATCGTGCAGCGCGCGTTGCCTGATGCGCGCGACGGCTTGAAGCCGGTGCACCGCCGTATTTTGTACGCCATGCACGCGTTGGGGCTGCGCCACAATGTGAAGTTCAAAAAGTCGGCCAACGTGGTCGGCGAGGTGCTCGGTAAATACCACCCGCACGGCGATGTGGCGGTGTACGACGCGATGGTGCGTTTGGCGCAGACGTTTTCGTTGCGCTACCCGATGATCGAGGGTCAGGGAAACTTCGGCTCCATGGACGGCGACAGCGCGGCTGCGATGCGTTATACCGAAGCGCGTCTGGCGGAGATCGCGGAAGAGATGCTGATTGATATTGAAAAAGAAACCGTTGATTTCGTTCCAAACTACGACAATTCACGCAAAGAGCCGGTGGTGCTGCCGTCCAAAATTCCGCAAATGCTGGTCAACGGCGTGCAAGGTATCGCCGTCGGTATGGCGACCAACATCCCGCCGCACAATTTGACCGAAATTATCAACGCGTCGGTGCACCTCATCGATCATCCGGATGCGACCACGGAGGATTTGCTCCAACACGTGACCGGCCCGGATTTCCCGACCGGCGGCATCATCTATGGCGCGCAAGAAATCAACCAAGCCTACGCGACCGGCAAAGGCAAAGTGGTGATTCGCGCCAAGACAAGCATTGTCGAAGATGACAAAGGCAAATTTCAAATTATTGTTAACGAACTTCCCTACCAGGTCAACAAGGCCGTGCTCATTCAGCGCATCGCTGAGTTGGTGAAAGAAGATAAAATCGACGGCATCAAGGACCTTCGCGACGAATCTGACCGCGACGGTGTGCGCGTGGTGGTGGAGCTCAAAAAAGACGCGTATCCGAAAAAAGTGCTGAATCAATTATTTAAATATTCGTCGTTGCAGACGTCGTTTAGCGTCAACGCGTTGGCGCTCGTGGAAGGCGGCCGCCAGCCACGCGTGCTTAATCTGAAAAGCATGCTCGAGGAGCACATCAAGCATCGCGAAGTGGTGATCACTCGCCGCACGCAGTACGATCTGCGCAAGGCACGTGAGCGCGCCCACATTTTGGAAGGCTTGAAAAAAGCGCTCGACCACATTGACGAAGTGATCGCGACGATCAAAAAATCCAAGGATCGCGAGACTGCGCATGCCAATTTGATGAAAAAATTCGCGTTGTCCGACCTGCAAACCACTGCGATTTTGGACATGCGCTTACAGACACTTGCCGGCTTGGAGCGCAAAAAGATCGATGACGAACTCGAAGAAAAGCGCAAATTGATCAAAGAACTCGAAAGCATCCTCGCCAACCGCACCAAGCTCCTCGGTATCATCCGCACCGAATTCAACGAAGTCAAAGCAAAATACGGTGACGAGCGCCGCACCAAAGTGATCAAAAAGCGCGTGGATGATTTTAGCCAAGAAGACCTCATTCAAAACGAAGAAGCGTTGGTGATGGTGACTAAAGGTGGCTATATTAAGCGCCTCTCGCCCGAAGTGTACAAGTCGCAAGGCCGCGGCGGCGTGGGCGTGATCGGCATGACGACCAAAGAAGAAGATATGGTCAAGCATCTCTTTACGACCATGACGCTCAACAATATTTTGTTTTTCACCAACAAAGGGCGTGTGTTTCAGCTGCCCGGTTACGAGATTCCGGCTGCGCAAACCCGTCAAGCCAAGGGTCAGGCGCTGGTCAACTTTTTGCAGCTCGGCCCTGAAGAGCGCGTGACGAGCGTGATTCCGATTGCGCCGCTTGATTCGGATGCCGCGAAAAATTCCAAATACCTCGCGATGCTCACCAAAATGGGCACGGTGAAAAAAGTGAAGATTGAAGATTTTGCCAATGTGCGCCGCTCCGGCCTGATCGCGGTTAAGCTGCAAGATGGCGACGAACTCAATTGGGTGCGCGAGACATCGGGTGCGGATTCGGTACTGATCGTGACAGCGCAGGGTCAGAGTATTTATTGGGCGGAAGAAGAAGTGCGTCCGATGGGTCGCAATGCGTCCGGCGTGCGTGCGATCAAGCTCGCTTCAAGCGACGTCGTGATCGGTATGGGTGTGATCACCAAGGGTCTTGCCAAGGCGCACATCCTGATCGTGACGGAAAAAGGCTACGGCAAAGCAACTCCGGTCGCAGATTACCGCGTGCAAGGTCGCGGCGGCTCAGGCGTGAAGACCGCAAAAATCACCGCGAAAAATGGCCCGATCGTAAATATGCAAATCCTCGATGAGCAAAAAGAAGCTGGCGACTTGTTGATTATCTCCTCGGCCGGCCAAGTGATTCGTCTGGCGGCAAACACCGTGCCTCGCCTCGGCCGCACCACGCAAGGCGTGCGCCTGATGCGCCTGAAGAGCGATGATACGGTGGCGTCGGTGGCGATTGTGTTTTAGGGGAAGCGCGCTGTTTTGAGGAAGATAAATCGAGAAAGAAAAAAGACTCAACCGCGATGGTTGGGTCTTTTAATATCGTTTTCCGCAGCTCCAGCAAGACTTGGACACATTGTTTGCGTCGATTTTCATTTCTTGAAAAATGTACTCTTGGCACCATTCGCAATTCGGATAATGCGCTCGTGCAAAGGGTTCAAGCGCGCCCGGATTTTCTGGACCGGGAATTTTATCCACCTTTTCTCGAAAACACAAAATAGTTGCCGAGAGAAGATATCCTGTCGGAACCTTTTCAACCGGCAAGGCCTGCGGCTGCTCATCGACTTCTTCAAAAAGTTGACATGGCTGAGGCATGAAGCACTCCTCCTTGTTTGAGTGTGAGCGTACTTTCTCACAAAGTAGAATTTTTGCAAGTGTTATCATGTATGTCATCTTTTACACCATCGCGTATAAAAGCCGTTGCTTTTTATCCGGCGCATGATAATATGGATCTAGATTATAAGCCAACTTCATGTCTGAATTCTTCAAATCAACCCTGCTGTTCTTGTCACTTCCTTCTTTCCGAAGGGGTGCTGCTCGCATTGTGGATTTGAGAGGAGATTTGGATAGCCACAAGCTCGCTCCTGATGCTGATTATGCCGCACTGAAAGACGATTGGGCGCACGTCGGCCAAGCTATTCACGAATCGATTGATATCTATGAACAACAAAGATCTCGAACCCAACGAGCCAAAAGAGAGGCCTAAGCAGCACGCATTCGTCAAGCTATCTGCTGAATTTTCTGGTCCACTCCCGCATCCGAGCATTTTGGCAAAATATGAAACGATCCAAAAAGGTTCTGCGGATCGTATTATTAAAATGGCCGAGCAGCAGAGTGAGCATCGGCGCGATCTCGAGCGGAATATTGTTGGCGCAACTATTCGGTATGAATATTTGGGAATTTGGTTTGCCGGTATTTTGACTATTATCTTTATGGGAACAGGCTTTTATCTCATTTTGAGGGATAAAACAGCGATTGGATTTCTTGCCGCATTCGGCCCGGTGGTATTTCACGCAGGAAATTACTTCACTATTCGGCACCGCGAGCGCAAATCCAAGCAATAACTCTTGCGCCCTCGCAAAACTCATGATATAGTCTCACTTGTATCACTAACGAACTTTTACATCCATGTCTGTACCAAAGAAACGAATCCCGAAATCGCGCCGAAACAAGCGCCGAAGCCACCACGCGTTGGTGAAAGTCAAGCTCGTGCCCTGCTCTCGCTGCAACAACCCTGTTCGCCCGCACACGGTGTGTCCGAACTGTGGCACCTACAAAGGTCGCCAGGTTGCAAAGCCAGCAGTAGTCGCTCCAGCTCCTCGCGCCGCTCGCAGCAAGAAAAAGTCCGCATAACCCAAAAGATCACGCATCCCGCGTGATCTTTTTGTTCTTTTATTAAAACCTATGGCCAATCGACATCTCGCCCGCACCATTGTCATGCAAAGTTTGTACGAATGGGATTTCAACCAGCTGCCTCGCGAAATCCCCGCCATCAAGCCGATTTTGCTTCGCAATATCGAAGAATTTGGCTCGGCCGTGGACGACGAAGTCTTTATCCTCGGACTTGCCAAGGGCGTGTTTGACCACCAAGACGAGATTGACGCGCTCATGCAGCGCGCCGCGCCCGAATGGCCGATTGACCAGATCACGCCTATCGACCGCAACATCCTGCGCCTCGGCATTTACGAGTTGAAACACCTCCAGAGCGAAGTCCCACCCAAAGTCGCGATCAACGAATCCATCGAATTGGCCAAAACCTTTGGCGGCGAATCTTCCGGCAAATTTGTCAACGGCGTGCTCGGCACGATTTTTGAGCAAATGGGCGGCGCACCTGCGAGCGCGAATTGACTATCCGCTCGAAACATTTTATTATAGAAGCAGTCGAAAGACTCGTGTGATTTACTATTAATTCCGCACGTTTCCGCTGTGATGGCTGCAATCTGTGAACGAAGCGATTGGTGAGGCTTTTGTGAATTTTTTCCGCTTATATCTCAGTAACATCTAGCCCCAATGTTCAGGCGACTCGGTCGCCTCTTTTGCGCATATGTGTGCGAAGACTCGTTCCGCAGCGAGGCAACAGACGAAAACGCGTGGAAACAAGGATGAAATTTGTTCATGGAACCAATTATTATTGGCGCGATTGCGCTGGCGGTGGGAGCCGCGGCAGGGTACACCGGCCGCAAAATGGTGGCAAAAAAGCAGATTGACACTGCAGAGGCAAAAGTAGAAAAGATGCTCCAGGACGCGAAAACGCGTGAAAAAGAGTTGCTGCTTGAGGCGCGCGACAAGGCGCTCAACATCCAGCAACAGGCTGAGCGTGATGAAAAAGAGATGAAGGCGCGTTTGCAAGAGACGCAATCCAAGCTCGAGCAGCGCGAAGAGACGTTTTACAAAAAGATCGAAGACCTCGAAACTAAGCGCGAACAGCTTCAGCAAAAGGCGACAGAGATTAAAAAAATTCGTGAAGAGGCTGATGCTCTCAAGGAGCAGCAGGTTGTTGAGTTGCAAAAAGTCGCTCAAATGGACAAAGAAGCGGCTGTTGCCATGCTTATGCAGCGGGTAGAATCTCAAGCTCAGGAAGATATCGTGGCGCGGATCAAAAAGCTGGAAATGAACGGCGAAGAGGCGCTTGCGGACAAGGCGCGCAATATTTTGAGTTTGGCGATTGAGCGTGTGGCTGCGGTGCATAGCGCCGACACCACCGCGACGGTGATCCCGCTGCCGAGCGAAGACATGAAGGGTCGCATCATCGGTCGCGAAGGTCGCAACATCAAGGTGCTTGAAAAGCTCACCGGCATTGAAGTGGTGGTGGACGAGACGCCGCAAGCGGTGGTGATTTCGGGTTTTAGCCCGATCCGTCGTCATGTGGCGAAAGTTGCGCTGGAGAGCTTGATGAAAGATGGCCGCATTCACCCGACGCGCATTGAGGAAGCAGTGAAAAAGGCCAA
>CAYNWW010000011.1:0-4753 GCA_964401055.1 uncultured Candidatus Saccharibacteria bacterium
TGTCAATTGACATCTCCTCCTCGTGTGCTAGGGTTAATCCATGCGAACACTTCTTATCCGCATTATTACCAATGCCCTCGGCCTGTACGTCGCCACCTATCTCATCAGCGGCATCTCGTACCGCGGCGGCTGGCACACCCTCCTTCTGGCAGGCGCTATCCTCGGCGTGGTTAATTTCTTTATCAAACCATTCCTCACCCTACTTTCGCTGCCGCTCATCTTGGTGACGTTTGGCGCATTTTTCTTCGTCATCAACGCGCTCTTGCTGCTCCTGGTCGCCGCGCTCCTGCCGGCATTTTCCATCCAGACATTTGGCGCCGCACTCCTCGCCGTCCTCGTGCTTTTCATCATCAACACCATTGTTTCCTGGGTGTTTGATCTCGACAATAACTAATACCGTCCGCTTATGCAACGATTTATCAGCATTGCACAAATTATCGTAGCCATCCTGCTCGTGGGTGCCATTTTGATCCAAAATAAAGGCGCGGGCATCGGCGGCGTGATCGGCGGCGACGGCGGCGCGGTCTACCGCACCAAGCGCGGCGCGGAGAAGTTTTTGTTTTACGGCACCATTGTCTTGGGCGTGCTTCTGGCCGCACTTTCACTCGCCCATCTCCTCTTGTAATTTCCCAGCTCTATGAGCAAAAACATCGATTCCATCGGCGAAAAGCCCAACCAATATAAATTTTCCGAAGAGGAAAAGAAGTTTTTGGTGCGCCATTCTGATGATGGCAAAAAGCGTAAAGCGCAGGCAAAGGCCGCAAAAGCTGAGGCAAAAGCTGCGCGCAAAGCCGCGAAACTTGCAGCAAAACTAGCCGCAAAGACTGCGAAAGCGGCAAAAAAACCCGCCATTGCCGGCACTCCAGCTACACCCACACCTGTCGGCGCAGCCACAAAACCCGCCAACCTCGCCCTGTCCCAATTTAACCAAGAACTCAAAAAACTCAAATACCTCCGCCACGTCCCCAAAGTCCTCACCAGCTATGAGCGCCTGGTGATCAAATTCCTGTTCGCGGTAATGGTGGTCGCGGGCGTGTTCCTGAGCGTCCAATTTTACCTCAACCATACAAAACTCGTGGCAAAAGCCGGCGGCACCTACACCGAAGGCATGGTTGGCGAACCCAAATACATCAACCCCGTGCTCGCAGACGCAAGCGACATCGACCGCAGCATTGTGCCGTTTGTGTTCCGCGGGCTCATGCGTTTTGACAAAAACCTCCAGCTCCAGCCCGACATCGCCGACAGTTACGAAAAATCCGCGGACGGCAAAACCTACACCTTCCACTTGCGCAAAGACGCCAAGTGGCACGATTTCGCAAAGCAAGACGGCATCGACAAAATCGTCAGCGCGGACGACGTCGTGTTTACCATCCAGACAATTCAGAACAAAGAATTTGGCAGCCCCATCCGCGCCAACTTCGACGGCGTGACGGTGGAAAAAGTCGACGATTTCACGGTCAAATTTACGCTCGAAAATTCATTTACCCCGTTTTTGAACAACACCACCGTCGGGATTTTACCGAAACATATCTGGGAAAATATCCCAGCCACCAACATCGGCCTAGCCGAAGTCAACCTCAAGCCGATCGGCAGCGGCCCATACCGATTCAAGTCATTTGAAAAAGATAAAAAAGGCGTGCTCCAATCGTACACGCTCGAACGATTCAAAGATTATACCAGCACCAAGCCGTACATCGATCGCGTAATTTTTCACTTTTACCAAAATAGCGATGCGCTCGTGGACGCGTACAAGAAAAAAGATATTTCCGCCGTCAACTTTTTGCTGCCCGAGCAAAAAGAATCCATCCAATCCAAGCGCCCGATCAACGTGATCCCGATGCGCTTGTCGCTCTACCATGCGGTGTTCTTCAACTCGTTTGGCGCCAAAGCACTTGATGACAAACAAGTCCGCCTTGCGCTCGCAACTGCCGTAGACAAAGAGCGCATCATTCGTGAGGCGCTGGGTGGCCAGGGCGTAACTGCCGACGGTCCGATTTTGCAAGGATTTTTGGGATTCAACCCGCAACTTACCAAGATCGCATTTGATCAAAAACGCGCCGAAGACATCCTCGACAAAGCCGGCTGGCGCGACACCAACCACAACGACGTGCGCGACAAAGACGGCACCGAGCTCGAATTCACCGTGCGAACCACCGACTTTGCCGAGCACCAAAAAACCGCCGACATTTTGAAAGAAGAATGGGCCAAGATTGGCGTCAAACTCACCGTCGAAAGCACGGACGCTACAGATCTGCAGCAAACGATCATCCGTCCGCGCAACTACAGCATGCTGTTGTTTGGTGAAATCGTCGGCCATGACCCAGATCCGTACGTCTATTGGCACTCCAGCCAGGTCAAAGATCCGGGTCTCAACCTGACCTCGTTCAAAAACAAGAGCGTAGACAACCTGCTGGATGAGGCGCGTAAGACCGACGACGCCACCCAGCGCAACCTCAAATATCTTGATTTCCAAAACCGTATCGCCGACGATATTCCGGCCATTTTCCTGTACTCGCCGACCTATTCGTTTGGGGTGAGTCGCGACGTGCTCGGCGTTGGGGCGACGATTATTACCAATCCTAGCGAGCGATATTTGGATTTTGAGGGCTGGTATATCAAGACAAATCGCGTCTGGAAATAGATGCTGCCGGCGCACGGACGTTGACAGATTTTTAGCCTCGTGATATCATACAGTTTCTTGAATGCGAATTGGCAGATGTGACACCTGTGCCAATCGCCCAAAAATGTCGAAAAACAACCAGATCGGTTCCGAGCTCACAGCTCATTCAAAGCATTTTTGTATAGTATTCATTGAGGTGTACCGCGAGTGACAGTCGCAATTTATTTAGATATATTATTTATTAATTTTTAATGAAGCTCGCCTCTCAAGCGAACTTCAAAGGACAACTTTGTGGACAAAATCAAAGAATTCCGGAAGCGTGATGTGGAATTTCCACTGCGCGTGATTCCGGTGGGCGGACTTGAAGAAGTCGGCCGCAACATGATGATCGTGGAATACGATCGCGATATCATCATTATCGACATGGGATTTCAATTCCCTGAAGAAGACACTCCGGGAATCGATTACATCATTCCCAACATTTCGTATTTGCGCGGAAAAGAAAAATTCATCCGCGGCGTCGTGATTACTCACGGCCACATGGACCATATCGGCGCCATTCCGTACTTGATGCCCCGACTCGGCAACCCCGCGATTTTCGCGACTCGCCTGTCGGCTGCGTTGATTCAGAAGCGCCAAGATGAATTCCGTGACAACCCCAAGCTCAACATGCATGTGGTGAGCGACACCGATCAGCTGCAACTCGGCTCGTTTAAGATCGAATTTTTCCGCGTCAACCACAACATCCCCGACTCCGTCGCGGTGGTGGTGCATTCACCGGTCGGCACACTCGTGCACACCGGCGACTTTAAATTCGATCACAATCCAATCGGTGAAAAGCCGGCGGATATCGCAAAGATCGCACGCCTCGGCAACGCAGGCATTCTCGCATTGTGCGCCGACTCGACGTCGTGCGAAGAGCCGGGCTATTCTATTTCAGAAAAAGTCATCGGCCAGACGCTTGCAAAAATCATCCAAGGCGCAAAAGGTCGCGTGATCGTGGGCACATTCTCGTCGCTCATCACGCGTATCCAGCAGATCGCGTGGATCTGCGAACGCCTCGGCAAAAAACTGGTCGTGGTCGGATTTAGCATGAAATCCAATGTGGAAATCGTGCGCGAACTCGGCTATCTCCAGCTGCGCGATGATACCATTATCACCGCCAAACAAGCGCGCGACTTGCCGTCCGACCGCGTAGTGATCGTGTGCACCGGCGCGCAAGGCGAAGACAACGCCGCACTCATGCGCATCGCCAACCGCGAAGATCGCGAAATCCAAATTCGCAAAGGCGACACCGTGATCTTTTCATCCTCGGTCATCCCAGGCAACGAACGCACCGTCCAGCACGTCAAAGACACGCTCACACGTGAAGGCGCCGACATCGTGCACTACAAAATGATGGACGTGCACAGCGGTGGACACGCGCGCCAAGAAGACCTCAAAATGATGGTTCGCTTGTTGCGCCCGAAATATTATATTCCGATCCACGGCTACCGCTACTTGCTGAAAGTCAACGGCGACATCGCCATCAAAACCGGCGTGCGTCCGGAAAATGTGTTTGTCTGCGACAACGGACAAATCGCGGAATTCGGCAAAGACGGCGTGGGCCATCTCACCAAGAAAAAAATCCCAACCGACTACGTCATGGTGGACGGCCTCGGCGTGGGTGATGTGAGCAACGTCGTGCTACGCGACCGCCAGATGCTTTCGGAAGACGGCATGTTTGTGATCATCGTTACCATCGACGGTCACGGCGCGCTCGTCGGCGATCCGGATATCATCTCGCGCGGCTTCGTGCACATGAAGGAAAATCAAGAGCTGCTCAATCGTGTGAAGAAGCGCCTCGTCCAGCTGCTCCAGACGCACTCAAAAGATGCAACCCGCGACGATTCGTTTATCCGCACCAAAATCCGCGACGACATCGGCCAATTCCTCTTCCAAAAAACTCAGCGCCGCCCAATGGTGCTGCCAGTGATTGTGGAAGTGTAGAAGCGGCGCACTGTTTGCGCTATAATAAAAGGGATCGGGCACATGCTCGTTCCCTTTTATTATATACAGATACGGCACTTTCTCATGAATCCGAAAAAATTTATCACAACACACGGACTGCCCATCTTACTACTTCTGATCATT
>CAYNWW010000011.1:4853-9633 GCA_964401055.1 uncultured Candidatus Saccharibacteria bacterium
TACGCGCTTTCAAGCCTCTTTGTCGCGCACGCTTCTCATCTTGGGATTGTGGAAGCATATGCGTGGCTCCCATTTCTTGTGCTGTGTATCCAGCAGGGAATTCGTAAAAAATCACTCCGGCACACGGTGCAAGCGGGAATCATCGCCGCGCTTGTAATCCTCGCGGGACATGTGCAATCCGCACTCTTTATTCTCCTTTTCTGCGCCTGCATCGGCGCGTATCAAGGATATAACGCGTGGAAAAATGATCACAACAAAAAAGAGCTCGCGATGCGCGCTCTCCTATTTGCATTTTTCTCATCTCTCGCCATCGGTCTCAGCGCAATCCAGCTACTGCCCACAAAAGAATTTGCCGACCTGAGTACTCGATCTGAAATAACGCAAAGCCTCGTCCAAACCGAATCATTCGAACCGCGCTCGCTACTCACGCTCATTGTGCCAAACATATTCGACGGCGTATTGCTCAATCAATACTGGGGCGCATGGAGCGCAAGTCAGCAACTTCTCTACATCGGCATCGCACCACTCTGCCTATTGGCGATCGCCCTCCTGCTTGTTCGAAAAAAATCCGACACAAATCTCTCGATGTATACAGCCATTGGAATCGGCGCTCTTGTCTTCATGCTGGGAAAATTTGCCTCCCTACAAACAACACTATCATTGTTCATACCGTACGTTAATAAACTGCGAGCGCCTGCAAATATTGCTGGCATTTTCATATTCGCAGCCACCACATGTGCCGCGCTTGGCTTAGAGCGGTTACTCAAATTGACCGCAGCAGAAAAAGCACAATCGTTGATGCGTCTGACACCCTTCCATCGGGTCATTTGGAAAACCACACTTCTCGCAACTATCGGCGCACTGCTGCTATTTGCGTATGTCATTGGAAAAAACGGTACACAAGCCGCGGGAACTTACTTACCGATCGCGTACATATTGAATGGCCTGATCATATTCGCGTTGCTTTATGCGAGCACAGTCGTCGCCACAAAACGCTTTCTGACCGAAACTGACGACTTGAGCCGATACAAAAAAATACTTTTTTCAATCGCCGCAATCGACCTCCTTGCCCTCAGCATGATAAGTCCGCTTGTTGCAGGTGAAGGAAATTCCGTCGCACTTGAAACGCCAAGCTCGGTTCAACAATTCATCGCGACACAACAGAATCCTGATGCGCAGAATAGAATAATCGTCTCCGGAAATCTGCAGGCGAATTTTTATCTACCGGTCTCAAACACATTTACACTCGAAGGATACAACCCGCTTGTTTTGAAAAATTATGCCGAACTTTTGAATGCGCGAAATCGAGGAGACGCACAATTCAAAAAAGTCATGCAGCTCCTCAACGTGAAATACGCAGCGACAAATGATCCCGCTGAATTTATCAAACGCGGCTGGAAAAAGCTAAGTTCTCAAGTACTGCAAAATCCTGATCAAACACAAGAAGCATGGATACCCACTCGCATCGACCGATTAGACGTAAAAGCCAACGACCAAGCGCGACTCACAAAAGCCCTGCGCACGGATCCTTACAAAACTGCCTGGATTGAAGACAGCTCCTCGACAAATCAACTTCCAGAGAATCCAAATGCAAAAATAATATCTGCACATTATGAAGCGGATAGCGCAGTACTCGAAATTGAAACGGATAAACCAGCACTCCTTGTACTAAGTGAAAATTATTATCCTGGCTGGCAAGCACAGATTGATTCCGCACCAACCCAGATCATTCCGGCGGATATCAATTTGCGCAGCGTCATAATTCCTGCAGGAAAACATTCCGTAGCTTTCTTCTTCAAGCCGCGTACACTAAGACAGGGAATGTATATTACGGGGTTCTTTCTTGGACTCATCGCATTTCTTTGTGGAATCCGAGTCATGCGCAAAATTCATAAACCGCATGAGTAGAAGGCGCGTATCATTTACGCTATAATAAAAGAGAATTAGTGAATTCTCGATACAGTTTATTTACTCCTTCTATGAAAAAACGCATCCTCACCGGCGATCGGCCCACCGGCCCGCTCCACATAGGCCATCTCTTTGGCTCGCTGCACAACCGTGTGGCGCTCCAGCGCGACTACGACACCTTTGTCATCATCGCCGACGTCCAAGCCCTCACCGACAATTTCAAAACGCCGGAAAAAGTGCGTGACAACGTGCGCGAAGTATTGCTCGACAACCTCGCAGTCGGCGTCGACCCAACCCAAGCCACATTTTTTATCCAATCACTGATTCCAGAAATCGCCGAACTCACGGTGTATTTTTCCAACCTCGTCACCATCGCCCGCCTCCAGCGCAACCCGACCGTGAAGCAAGAAATCAAAGACAAGCGCGCGGTATTTGGCGACAACGTGACGTTTGGTTTTCTCGGATATCCGGTGAGCCAAGCCGCTGACATTTCGTTCTTGCGCGCGCACACCGTGCCGGTCGGCGAAGACCAGCTACCCGTACTCGAGCAAACGCGCGAAATCCTCGCCAAATTCAACTCACTTTATGGTGAGACATTTCCACTGCCCGAAGCGCTCGTCGGCACCGGACGACGCATCCTCGGCATCGACGGCAATGCAAAAATGAGTAAATCCCTCGGCAATTGCATTTACCTCAAAGACGACGATGCCACCATTCGCGCGCAAATCAAACGCGCCAAAACCGACACCGACGGTCGCATCGTGTACGATCCCGCGACCAAGCCCGAAGTCTCCAACTTGCTTACTATTTTTTCACTCGCAAGCGGCCACAGCATCCCCGAGCTCGAGCAACAATTCGCCGGCTCCGGCTATGGCGCGTTCAAGGAGCAGCTTGCCGAAGCCCTCATCGCTCTCATTGCACCAATCCGCGAACGCCGCGCCACACTCGCAGCTCGACCCACAGAGCTCGACGACATTCTACAAACAGGCATCACAAAAACCCGCAGCGAAGCACAAGCAACCATGCAGCTTGTGCGCGAACACATGCACATCAATTATTTTGACAAATAAAAAAGGCACCTACACGGCGCCTTGATTCACACTATTTTTCATCGAACGGATCAAGCATCATTTGCTCTAGCTCTTCGATGGCGAGCTGACCATGCGAATCATGAGTTGGCGAAACTTCTGGTGGCTTCCTATCCATATGCGCGGCGCATGCGTTGATTGCAGTAATCAAGTTGCGCATAAAACAATTGGGGCATACTTCTATATGCGCGATCAGAGCCGCCGAATCTTCCGGAGACAAGGAGCTTTTCCTGATGAACTTTTCGAAGATCTTCACAATCGGCCCTTGACCAATCGTCGACGCATCGTCACCGTTCAAAAGATAAAAAGCAAGCTCCCTATATTGTGCCGCCTCCTCATCAAATGGTCGAACCAGCTCAGCAAACTCGGCGCTAGTCAACACAAATCGTCGCTCAGATTTACATTTATTCACCGCATACTTGATAACAAGCTGTATATAGTCAATTGGCTCTTTATCAAGTCCATTGGGAAAAATATACCGAAGCTGCTCATTGGAAGGGATCCAAAAATGAAGCAGGTCATCCAAACCATTGGTTCGTTTGGCCAGAACACCGAGAGCGTCATAGAAGTCTTTTCGCGATAAGCGCAATGGATCTTTTACAATGCAAAGCCCTCCATAAGGCGGATACTCCCGCAGCGTTCCAAACACAGAAAACATCTGAAATATATCGGTCGCCTCCTCCAAAGACATCTCCTGACGCGAGTTTGACGAGGAATCAGGACGCCTGTTGCGATTTCGCTTATTACCCATAATACGCACCTCCTAAAAAGAGATTGAACCACGCCTACCACAAAAAGTCAACGAAAAACGCCGCGCAGCTGCGCGGCGTTTTGGTCCCATTTCTTGCCTATCACCCTTCTTTCCCGGTCCAATCAATATGTGTGATCGACGGGAATTGGCGCAATTGGCTCTCAAACAATGTCTTGATTTCTTCCAAGCGCGCCGCAGTTTTTGCTTCACAGCGCACGACGAGCGCAGGCTGCGTGTTGGACTGGCGCACCAATCCCCAGCCATCGCCAAACAACACGCGCGCACCATCGACGTCAACGACTTTATATCCGCCGTCTTTGAAAAATTTCACCATTGTCTCGACGATACGGGTTTTCTCTTGGTCGGTAGTCATCACGCGCACTTCCGGCGTCGAAAACCATGTCGGCACATGCGCGAGCAACGAGCTCGCCGGCTTGTCGGTCTCAGACAACAATCGCAGCATCCGACCCGCCGCATAGAGCGCATCATCAAATCCATAAAATTCATCTGCAAAATACATGTGGCCGCTCATCTCGCCGCTAAATTTGGCGCTAATTTCTTTCATGCGCGCCTTGATAAATGAGTGTCCGGTCCGATAAAATTGCGGCTTACCGCCCATGCGCTCGACTTCTTCCCAGAGCGCTTGCGAACATTTCACTTCCACGATCGCGTCGGCTCCGGGGAATTTTTGCAAGATTTCTTTCCAAAACAAAATCATCAGCATGTCGCCCCAGATCACTTCGCCGCGTTCATCAATCACGCCAACACGGTCGCCGTCACCATCAAATGCAATACCAAGATCAGCCTTCTCAGCAACCACGCGCGCGCGCAACTCCGCGATGCTTTCAAGCTTCACCGGGTCGGCGATGTGGTTGGGGAAGCTACCGTCGGATTCGCAATACATTTCCACCAGATCAACGCCCCAATTTTTCATCGCACGCGGAGCAAAGAGCGAATCAGTGCCGTTGCCGCAATCCACCACCACTTTCAACTTGCGACCACGCGGCGCAAAATCCAGCTTGATTTTTTCTTC
>CAYNWW010000011.1:9733-33364 GCA_964401055.1 uncultured Candidatus Saccharibacteria bacterium
ACAATCACCTCGCGCTCGCCGCGATCCTGAATATATGTACCATATGCCTTGCCCATCAGCTCCATCACTTCAGGATTCAAATCTTTGTCTACATATCCGCGAATATCATACTCGCGAAACATCTCCTTGTTGAGTCTTACCATGGTTTTTCTGCTTAGATTATCTGATGCATACTGAAGCAAAATCTCACTTGTTTATTTTATCATCGATGAATACCAAAATCAAAACATCTCAGGCTGGTTTTACACTACTTGAACTCCTCATTTACAAAACCAACAACGAAAAACGTATCGTTGTATAGAGGAACTAACCCCCGATTGACACGCGCCCGCAATTCCTGTACGGTAGGCGCAACCAGTTGCACAGGAGGTTGAACATGGTTGCGCTTGTTGTTGGTGACAATGAAAAAGGAGAGATATTTCTTGCGCTTGCGGAATCAGAGCGTGTTCACTCAACCACGTTTCGTGGAACCAGCGTAAAAAAGGCCGGCAACATATTCAAATGGCCTACATTTGGCCGGATGGTCAAAGATCGAGAGTTTATCCGGAAACTAAGAAAAGAGATCAACAAGCTTCTTGAGAAACAGATAGTGCTTGGCACTATTCGCATAGAACTGGAGTTTTATCACCCAATTGCCTACGACAGCGTCTTGCATAGAGATGATCTCGAGCCGGAAGATCTCTCCTTCTGCGAAACGCGGCTGCTCAGCCCAAGCAGAGATGCACGCGCCGACTTTCTGCCGCTGGATTACATTCTGGCACCTCAGACCAACATCATGACGCTCGTCATTGATGCAAAGAAAGCGAGGACGTGGACATTTATTGTGGAGACGGTATATGCAGAGCCCGACTGTGGCCGCCTTGAAGGCAACATGACCGAAAAATTCGGCCTCGTCTGGCTTGATTGGGAAAACGCGGGCGATCCGCACTACGACCCCTCACTACTCGGGTTGCCGCAAAGAAAGGAGCGCAACCGCAGGACAAGTAAAAATCGAAAAATTATCCAGCTGGTCACTGAAATACCGGCGTCCAAATTCTGCAATCACCCAAACAATAGAGTTCTCCAACCCACCGTTTAGCCCATTGGCCGAACGGTTTTTTATTAAAAAAATGCGCTGACCGCAAAGGTCAACGCATAAACAAATCAGATTCATAAAAATGCACATTCAATCCCGCCAGCTCGCTCACAACTCGCAAATCATCGTACAATATCGCGTCCACAACAACACACACGTCGCCCTTGTGACGAACTGTATAAATCAACAAATGGATGAGTAGTGTTTTAGCTCGCATCCTCCGCAACACACGCTCTCGCTGATCAAAAAGTTCGCATGGCATAAACTTGCAAAGATGCGCAAGGCAGAGATGTAGATTACGAATAAAATCTATCTCCAGACAGGGGATTTTTCGATCAGGATGTCGGAAGGCAAATTTCATCAACGCATCCGGCGCCAAAGCCGAAAGCGCAAAAGATATAGACACGCCGTCCTCACTATCCCACCTCCAGCAAGGATCATCGGCATGGCGAAGCGCAGCAAAAAGATCTCGAATTTCCTGAGCAGCCTCAGATACAGAACGCGCTTCGTCCGAACAAATCATCCAATCGTCTCGCACCCGTTCTTCCAAAAAATAATATATCGCTGACTGCTCAATAAGCGCTCGACGAATATCATCTTCGGTTTCCCCGGCCGGCGCTCGCTCATGCTCCAACACAACATGAAATACTTTCTCGTGGTCGCCTATCTGCGCCAAAACGTCTGCAAATTTTTCGCATCGTTTATTGGTTCCCTTTGCCGCCTCAAGAACTTTCAACACCAGCTCCTCAAGAGGCGGCGGAACGACACCAATCAGATCATCCAGAAAAACCGCATCATACTCGATCGCCATGGCGTAGAAAATCCGCTCAGCTCGCGCTACCGTATCAAGCGTTTCATCATAGGCGATTTGGGAAAACCGCCTCACCCGAGATGCACCTTGCCGAATAGTCAGCATATTCTCATGACCACGACCAATTGTTTTGTGCAACTCACGACCAAAGCAATACTGAATTTCTCGGGTGTGAAATTTTAACAGCTCAGCACACGCTTTCCTAAACGAGACCACATTTGGCACAACACACCTCCTCGATTGACAGTAGGGATTTTATACAATACATTTAACTTTATAGCAAATAATACGCTCGTATGTCCCTCCAAATCGGCATCGTCGGCCTCCCCAACGTGGGCAAATCAACTCTCTTCAAAGCCCTGACCAAAAAGCAGGTTGACGCCGCAAATTATCCCTTCTGCACCATCGACCCCAACGTCGGCGTTGTCAGCGTGCCCGACCCGCGCCTCGACCAGCTCGCCGCGCTCGAACATTCCAAAAAAGTCACGCCCGCCGTGATCGAATTCGTCGACATCGCCGGGCTCGTCCGCGGCGCACACAAGGGCGAAGGCTTGGGCAACAAATTTCTCACCAACATCCGGGAAGTGGACGCCATCATTCACGTCGTGCGGATTTTCCACGACGACAACGTCATTCATGTCGAACAAAGCGTCGACCCCCTCCGCGACATCGAGACCATCACCACCGAGCTCATTCTCAAAGACATCGAAACCATTGAAAAACTGATTCACAACGAGCAAAAAGCCGCCAAAGGCGGATCCAAAGAAGCCGCGGGGAGACTTGCCCTCATGCAGCAAATCGCAGCCGCATTCAACGCAAACAAGCCCGCCACCACGGCGACCGCGCACTTCACTCAAGATGAAAAAAAATCCATCCGCGACGTCCAACTCCTCACCGACAAACCCGTCCTCTACGTCTTCAACGTGGCCGAATCCGAACTTGCCTCACCCACCCTCCCGCCCGAACTCGCCGCACTCCCGCACGTGACCATCTCAGCCCAAATCGAATCCGAGCTCGCCGAACTTTCCAAAGAAGAAGCCGTGACCTACATGGCCGACTTGGGCATCACCGAATCCGGTCTCGATCGCCTGATCAAAGAAGGCTACAAACTCCTCAACCTCATCACCTATTTCACCCAGGGTCCGGACGAAACCAAAGCCTGGACGATCACCCGCGACACCAAAGCACCCCAAGCCGCCGGCGTCATCCATACTGACTTCGAGCGCGGCTTCATCGCAGCCGACGTGGTCAACTGGCACGATCTCGTGACCGCCACCTCGTGGGCAAAAGCAAAAGAAAAAGGACTCCTCCGCGGCGAAGGCAAAGAATACATCGTCCAAGATGGCGACGTCATGGTGTTCAAATTTAACGTATAAAAAATCCATATGAACATGCGTGACAAGATTCTCCAGTATCAAAAAAATCCTCACGAACTGGAATTGTTGTACGCGCAAGACCCGCGCGCATTCGCTCAAGCAATCTCCGAACTCCGCGCAACCACTACACATGCCGATGCACTCCTCATTCAGGCCTGGGCAGAGCGTTTGTTTTTCAAAAATTCACAGCCCGAGCAACAAATCACAAACCCGACAACGACAGACAGAAAAACAGCGCGCTCCCGCCTCGTGCTCCTCTTGATGACATCACTCATGGCCGGCGCCCTCCTGCGACTCTTTTTTCAGCTCAACGACCAATTCTCCGACTCCATCGTGCGCCGATTCCCATTTACACCGGCAAATGCGTCATTTGCCATCCTGTCCACGCTGACGCTGTATTTCGTTGTTCGCAACCAAATCAATCGTCGCCTCGCACTCGGCATCGGCCTTGCCACAGCTATCCTATTTGCAACACTCAATATTATTACATTTGCATTTTCGACCCGACCTTGGAGCTTTTTTGAGCAATCCCAGCTCCTTGTCGCCCTCCACGTGCCGATTCTCCTATGGGCGCTTCTCGGCATCGCGTTTGCAGGCTCATTCCGCCACCAACCCACAGACCGCCTCCGCTTCCTAAAATACAACGGCGAAGTCATTGTGTATTTCGGCGTCATAGCGCTTGCCGGCATGCTTCTCACCGCAATCACGCTTGGCTTATTTGCACCATTTTCCATTGGCTTTGAAGAAATCTGGTTCAACTACGTTGTCATCTTCGGAGTCGGAGCCGCACCGCTCGTGGCAACCGCGCTCACACTAGACTGGTTTGGCGAAGCGCGCCGGATCGCACCGGCAATCGCCCGTATTTTCAGCCCCATTCTCCTCGTCGTCCTCCTTGCTTACCTCGGAACACTCGGCCTCTCGGGTGCGCATCCTTTCACTGATCGAGAGTTTCTCCTTACATTCAACGCGATGCTCGCCGCGGTGCTCGCAATTATTATTTTTTCTATTTCCGTCCGACCGATCTCGACGCGCCCGACAATCGAAGACGTCATCGCCACCTGCCTCGTAGGTGCCGCACTCATCGCCAACGCGATCGCACTCTCAGCCATCGGATTTCGCTTGGCCTCCTACGGCTTTACCCCAAACCGCATCACCGTCCTCGGAGAAAACCTCCTCATCTTTGCGAACCTCGCCGGCATAGGCTGGCACTATGTTCGCTTTTTATTCAAAAAATCTCCCGAACTCGCAGTCGAGCACTGGATCGCGCGATATATTCCACTCTATATCATCTGGGCAGCTATCGTTGTGTTTGCATTTCCGATCATATTTTATCTCTGGTAAAATATGCTATAATTCACGCATACAAAAAATAACAAAAAGGCGCACCCGCAGTGGCATTAAATTTATTCAACAAAAAACCACAACAAGACGACGAGCTCCAAAAAGCACTCAAACAGCTGGCTGTATTTGCCAACACTGCTGACCGCGAACGCAACACGTACAACCTCCTGCTCGCGAGCATCGGCGAAGCTGTATTCGTGGTCGACACCAACAAGCGCGTCACCATCATGAACAAGGCCGCCGAGCAAATGATCGGCAAACCCACCTCCGAAGCATATGGCAAAGCCGTGTATGAACTATTTGATATCGTGGACAAAGAGCAAAAAACATTTGGCGAGGCTGAGTGGACTAAAGCGATTGAAGAAAAGGTAGTGATTCGTCTCTCGCAGGACGCGGTGATCTTGACCAAAATGGGCGTCAAAATTCCGGTCGTGGTCACCATCGCGCCGATTGTCGACCGCAACACCGAAAGTCTCCAAGGATTCGTCGTCACTCTCCTCGACGTCACCGCCGAACGCGCACTCGAAGAAGCCCGCATCCGATTTATTTCCACCGCGTCACACCAGCTCCGCACGCCAATGACGTCCGTCCGCTGGTACGCCGAACTCCTCATGGAAGGCGCACTTGGCCAACTCAGTGAAGATCAAAAACACGCCATCGCTGACATTTATACCTCCATCAACCGCCTCATCGACCTCCTCAACCTCTTGTTGCAGGTCTCGCGCATCGAAGCAAACCGCGTCAAAACAGAACCGGTTCCGACCGACATTGTCAAACTCACGGACGAAGTATATCATTCGCTCGAGTCCCAATTCCGCGACAAGTCGCAGCAACTCCAGGTTTTTGCCGAAGGCACTATCCCCACGCTTCCTATGGACAAAATGATCGTCTGGCAAGTCATCCAAAACTACATCACCAACGCCTCCAACTACAGTCCAAAAAATTCCACTATCGAAGTGCACATCAAGATGACTGCCGAGGGTTTGCAATATGGCGTCACCGATCACGGCATCGGCGTCCCACAAGCCGCTCGCGCGCGTTTGTTTGAAAAATTTTACCGCGCCGACAACGCACTCAAAGTACGCGCCAACGGATCAGGCATCGGTCTCTCATTGTGCAAATCGCTCGCAGAAGGTTGGGGCGGTCGCGTCTGGTTTGAATCCGAAGAAGGCAAGGGATCTACATTTTACTTCACTATGCCAAAAGAAGGCATGAAAGCAAAAGCAGGAGAAGTTGGCATCGCCATTTAGCCGCCTAAGCTCATCCCTATTCGCACATCACTATTCAGACAAAAAAACTCGACGCGGCAACAAGCGAGGCAGCCACATCACGAAAAATCCCTCCATCACCTCACTGCATTTGCTCAGGCCGCGCACGCTGAACGGGTCAATTATCTCGAACTATTGTCGAGCATTGGCGAAGGCGTACTCATCCTCGATCACGAACAGCGGATTGTCGCAACAAACAATATTGTTGCCGACATGCTTCAGCTTTCTTCAAAAGAGCTGCGCGGCAAAAATGCAGAGGAGGTGCTCGATCTTTCGCAGCGCGATCAACATGCAGGGCTCGCGCACGAACTGATTTTACGCGCATACAACCAAAAAGAAATCGTCAGCGTACGAGATGAGTTGTTCATTGAACGACACACCGGCGGTGCAATACCCGTGATCATGATCATTTCTCCAGCAGTAAATGCCGGAACTCGAGTGGTTGAAGGCGCCATTATCACACTGCGCGACCAGAGTGATCAGCACCTCCTCAACCAAGCTCGTGATTTTTTTCTTTTTGAAACTTCCAAGCAACTCCTCGCACCCATAATACAACTACACAAACAAACCGAGGCGCTCCTTCGCACCATGCAGGCTCAGGCTATGCAAATTCCTGAGCAGCATGACGCGGTGAAAATTATGCACCAAGCGCTTATTCGCCTCAATCGCGTCCTCAATCTGCTGTTTCATATTTCCCTTATCGAAGCGACTTCTTTTCAGGCTGCGACTGAGCCGGTCAATATTGCAGAGCTCACCAACGAGGTGATTGGAGAAATCCTGCACAAATTTCCTCCCAAACATATTATCAATATCCACGCCGACGACAATCTGCCCATTCTTACCACTGATCGTTCTATCGTAAAGGATGCGATCGAGCATCTCCTCGTCAACGCCTGGCAATATAGCCCCTCAAAAACTGAGATCCTAGTCACCATCCGCGTGCGCGCATCCCGGCTTGAGTATTCAATCGAGGACCAAGGAATTGGTATTCCAACTCACGACCAGCCACATATTTTTGAAAAATTTTTCCGCGCCGAGAACGCGGTCACGACCGTGGCAGACGGAACCGGCGTCAGCTTGGCGTTGGTAAAATATGGACTGGAAAAATTGGGTGGCTCGATCTGGTTTTTGTCGCGCGAAGGCATCGGATCCATCTTCTCTTTTTCGCTTCCCCTAGCTCCGCCCGCATGCAGCTCCTGACTTGACGCAACCCGAAAAACCTGCTAATTTACAAGGGTAAATGACTTGCGTCCGGCTCACGCCGCGCGAGTATTTATTTTTTATTACTTATCCTGTAGCGCGACATTTGAACGCGCTACAAACCCAAAGGAGCAACATGCAATACGAAGCAATGTTCATCGTCTCCACAACCGTGGAAAACGTGGACAAACTGGTGGACGAGGCCAGAAGTGTGTTTACAGCGCAGGGCGCAAGCATCCTGCACGAAACATCATGGGGCAAGCGCAAGCTGGTTACCCCCATTGAAAAAGAGAAATTCGGTCATTTTGTAATCTTGAATTTCGAAGCCGAACCAGAAGCGATCAAAAAGATCAACGACAAGCTGAAATTTACCGATCACGTCCTGCGCTTTTTGATCATCAAGATGCCATTTGTCAAAGATGCCGCAAAGCACGTCCAAGCCCCAAAAACTGAGGCCGAACTCGCAGAAGACAAGAAACTAGCCGGCGCAGCTGCAACCGAGAAGAATTTGAAAGAAAAAGCTGCTGCATTGGTCGAGAAAGAAGTTGTCAAAGAAAAAGAGAAGAAGGCAAAAGCCAAGGCAGCTCCAGCCGCAGAAGATTTGGACAAGAAGCTGGACGAGATTCTCAAAGACGACATGAACGCGTAAGCTCCTCCTTCTCCTGCGCCGTAGTTATCCACAGATTCTCCTAGAAATCACTCAAATTTAGTAAAAATTTAGGATTTTTTAAGGAAATTTTCATCTCTCTGCGCTAAGATAGAGATAGAACAGGTGACGCGATGCATCCGCCATCTGAACCGCCCGTATTTATCTCTAAGCTGAAAGGAATTTTGTATGGATCTCAACAAAGCAATGATTATCGGTCGTCTGACTCGCGATCCGGAAATGCGCACCACGCCGCAAGGTACCCAAGTCGCCTCTTTCTCCATTGCCACCAACTCAAGCTGGGGCAACGACAAAGGCGAACGCCAAGACAAAGTCGAATACCACAACATTGTTGCTTGGCAAAAACTCGCTGAAATCTGCGGCCAATACCTCAAAAAAGGTAGCAAGGTCTATGTCGAAGGACGAATCCAAACTCGTGCCTGGGATGCACAAGATGGATCCAAAAAATCCCGCACCGAGATTGTTGCTCGCGAGATGATCATGCTGGATAGCAAGGGCGGATTTGGCGGCGGTGTCGCCGGCGAATCAGAATCTGGCGCTCCAGCACAAGCTCCGGCATTCAAGAAGCCAGTTGAAAGCAAAGAACCCGCAACCGTGGGCGCAGCTGCCGGCAAAGGCGCGGCCCAAGAAGAAATTGAATCAATTAATATCGAGGATATACCATTCTAATGACATTCTATACCAGAAAACGCCAGTGCAAATTCTGCACAGACAACCGCATCGAAGTTGATTACAAAAACATCGACCTGTTGCGTCATTTCCTTTCAAGCTACTCAAAAATCGTTCCGAAGAAGCGCACCGGCGCATGCTCCAAGCACCAGCGCCAACTCGCAACCGCTATCAAGCGCGCGCGTTTCATGAGCCTTCTCCCTTACTAATTCTGGTTTATGGCACACTTAAGCGATATCAAGACCGGCGTGATTGTTGAAATCAACGGCGAACCTTTTCGCGTTGTTGATGCGCAAACAAGCAAAATCAGCCAAGCGAAAAACGTCATGAAGATGCGGCTCAAGAGCCTCGTCACAGACAAAGTCATCGCCAAATCAATGCAAGGCAGCGACAAAATTGACCTCGCCGAGATTTCTTTTAGCGTGGCGCAGTACTTGTATGCGGACGATGTCGCATTCTACTTCATGGACAACACGTCTTTTGACCAATTTACTCTGACTCCCTCACAAGTTGGCCAGGCAAAAGACTATCTGATCGAAGGAACCAATGTCAAAATGGTCAACCACAATGGTCGCGCCATCAGCATCGAGCTCCCAATCAAAATCGATCTCAAAGTCGTAGAAGCGCCTCCGGGCATCAAGGGTGACAGCGTCCAAGGCGGCACCAAACAGGTCAAGACCGAAACCGGCCTCATGGTTGCAACTCCGTTGTTTATCGAAGAGGGCGACGTCATTCGCGTCAACACTGAAGATGGTACCTATGTCGAGCGCGCGTCCTAAAAGTGCCCATGCCAATCGCGTGCAACAATCTCCTTTTGCACGGCGCAATTTTATTGCGCGCAACGAGGGATTTGACTGCGGCAATTGCGGCGCGTCCGTGGGCAGCGCCCCGCGCACCTATCGCAATCACTGCCCCTATTGCCTGTTTTCCAAACACGTCGATGAAGAAGTTCCTGGCGATCGCGCTGCAACATGCACAGGTCTGATGGAGCCGACCGCGATTGAAGTACTCTCTCGGACAGACGGGTCATACGCCCTTATCCACACCTGCCGTGATTGCTCCAAGCAATCACGCAACAAGATGGCCGCTGATGACGACATGAACACGGCTATCGAGCTTGCTAAAGGCGAATAAAACAGCTATATAAAAAATCCACCGTGGCGTATTGCTCGCGGTGGATTTTTTGTTATTGACCCTACTGGATAGAATTGATGTCAGGGATTTGGGGTGTCTGAGACGAAGGACTGCCGGTTGTCTGGTTTTTAATACCTTCTTCAATCGCCTGCTTGATCGGGTTGGTAAAATTGTCTTGAAAAAACTTACTCACGTCGGTTATGCCTTTTTGCTGAAGTGTGATGACTAATTGCCGAGTATAATACGCAGTTGCACCAAAGAGGGTAATAGCAATAAGCAACAAGATTATGCAGCAGCCGGTCAGGAATTTGCCCACACCACCACCTGCCTTTTTTTCTCGTGTACGATCAGGCGAGGCAAACACCGAAGGAAGTGGCGCAGTCGATGGATTCATCTGCTGCTGAGCTTGCTGGCGCAGATAACCCTTGCTCGGCCGAGGCACTTCAGAAAACACGACTTCGGATTCAGGCTGAGGCGTAGCTTCTTCGCGTTCGCGTTGCTCCACGGGAACTCGCGGTTGACGCAAATCAACAACGCGCGATGCCCGACGCCTTGGACTCTGTTGCGATGAAGATGAATCTGGAGAATTTTTGTTTTTCACAATGCCTATTTATTGAGGTGAGTCGCTGTCCGGAGCTGCCTCGCCCAGGGGCAGCGAGGGACAGCGACTCAGCCCTTAATTATTCTTTTGAGGAGCTGGCAGCTGCGAGCGGAATTACTGATGGATCCTTGGTTGCTTTGTAGATGGATTCTGAAATCTGATCACGCAGCACAGGATTTTCGGTCAAAAACTTCTTGGCAGCCTCGCGCCCTTGGCCGAGTTTTTGGTCGCCGAGCACCACCCAGCTGCCTTTTTTCTCGAGCACACCGTATTGCACTCCAAGGTCGATGATATCTCCCTCCTTGGAAATACCCTTGTCGTACATAATATCAAACTCTGCGGTGCGGAATGGAGGGGCGACTTTATTTTTGACCACCTTTACCACCACGCGGTTGCCGACAATGCGCTCATCTTGCTTAATCTGTGCGCGGCGACGAATTTCGATACGAACAGATGCATAAAACTTGAGCGCGTTACCGCCGGTGGTAGTCTCCGGATTGCCAAACATTACGCCGATTTTCATACGAATTTGATTGATGAAAATCACCGTGGTATTGGTGCGGCTCACAGTAGCAGTCAATTTGCGCAATGCCTGAGACATCAAGCGAGCCTGCAAACCCATGTGAGAATCACCCATTTCACCTTCGATTTCCGCTTTTGGAGTAAGCGCGGCCACTGAGTCAACCACGATCAGATCAACCGCATTGGAACGAACAAGTGTTTCGACAATTTCGAGCGCTTGTTCGCCGCTATCCGGCTGCGAAACCAACAAATCATTGATATTTACTCCGATTTTACGCGCATATTCCGGATCAAGCGCATGCTCGGCGTCCACAAAAGCTGCGATGCCGCCGCGCTTTTGCACTTCAGCAACACAGTGCAGTGTCAGGGTCGTCTTACCTGAGCTTTCCGGCCCGTAGATTTCGATAATACGCCCTTTGGGAATACCACCGATACCAAGCGCAATATCAAGAGACAACGAACCGGTCGGGGTCGCGCCCACAGATACCAAACGAGTTTCACCCAGCTTCATAATCGCGCCATCACCAAAGCGATCACGGATTTGCTCCATAGCCGCATTAGCAGCCTTAAGCCGGCCCGGTTCGCGAGAGGGCATTTCATTGGGATCCTTGGTCATTTCATGCGCTGTCTTGTGGGGCTGTTCAATCTCCTCAGCTTCTTCACTTGCCTTTGGCGTTCGTGTCTTTGACATACAATACAGTTAGATAATAAGATGCACTGAATTTCACTCTTAGTATACCAACGAAAAGTTAAAAAAAATACGAAAAATTGTTAAAATTTTCCTAAAAAATGCCTACGGCCTGTGCACAACCTCCGCCAGTTCAGCTTGCGCCACCTGCGAGAGTACTTCCTTGGTAATTGCGGTTTCTTTACCGAGTTTATTGCGCGCCACCACAGTCAGTGCGTTGACGCCCGACTGCAAGCGAACGGTTTCGGTAAAATTGCCGCTCTCATCGACAAATGCGCTTGCTCCATTGATAAACACGCTCACCCCCGTGTCAGTTTTGCCGGTCACAACCACACTCGGCGTTTTGGTAATTGCCTGGTCTCCCGGCTGATAAATTGCCAATTCAGGTGCTGCGGCCAACGCAGAAAATTGCCGCCACAAATACAAAGAACTCCCCAGCATCACCAGCCCGACGAGAGAGAGCACAAGCGCCCGAGGCGTCATGAGCAACAAGGGGTTACGGATTTTGTTGAGCGCACCGCGACCAGAGCCTGCCGCAGCCGCACGAGATGACTTTGCCAGATGATGCGTAATGCCCTTTTCCCGCGTGTAGAGCTTGATCGCATGATCAGCGTCAAGTTTGAGCACGGTCGCATACGCACGAATAAAGCCACGCGTATACGCATCGCCGGGCAGCGCATCAGCCGAAGCCGCGCCCTGTTCAAGGGCGCGCAAATACCCCGGTCGAATATTAATTTTTTCCGCAATAGCAGCTATTTCCAGATGGCGGCGCATACGACCTTCTCGCAAGTATTCCGCAAGAGTCGGAGTGGAACGCACCTTCCATGTGACAAATTTTTGTTCCATAGAAAAAATTTTGTTTTCGGACATCACCTGTATGGTATACTATTATCACATCAATTTCAAACAAACAGTTTTATGCCACGACCGCGACCCGTTATTTTGACCGTCCTTGATGGCTGGGGGATTTCCCCGCTCACTCAAGGTAACGCCATTGCGCTTGCGCACAAGCCGGTCATGGATACCATTCAGGCGCATTATCCGTCGATTTCGCTGCAGGCATCGGGGATTGCCGTCGGTCTGCCGTGGGGCGAGATGGGCAACTCTGAGACCGGGCACCTGACTATGGGCGCCGGATTTGTGGTGTACCAAAACTTGCCGCGCATCAGTCTCTCCATCCAAAACGGATCATTTTTCAAGGTGCCGGCATTTCTCAACGCCGCGCAGCATGTGCGCATCAATCACTCGCGCCTCCACATCGTCGGAATCCTCAGCGGCGGCGGAATTCATGGTCATGTCGATCACATCACAGGCTTGCTGGAATTTGCCCAACAGCAAGGCATCAGCGAAGTCCTCGTTCACGCCATCACCGATGGCCGCGATACGCCAGCTGATGTGGCGCTCCAGATCGTGACCGAATTTGAGCAGCGCGCGCGTGAGATCGGCGTGGGAAAAATCGCAACGGTGGGCGGGCGGTTTTACGGCATGGATCGCAACGAAAACTGGGATCGCACCAAGCTGTATTATGACGCCATGGTAACAGGCGAAGCTCCTCGCGCGTCCTCAGCCACAACTGCAATCGAAGCTTCCTATGCAAATAAAATCTACGACGAGCAAATTTTGCCTGTGATTATCACAGAAAATGGAGTAGATTTGCCACGCATCCAGACAGGTGATGCAGTCATTTTTGCAAACTTTCGCCCGGACCGCGCTCGCCAACTCACCAAAGCCATCGCGCTTCCCCATTTTGCCAAATTTGAACGCAAAAAAAGCGCGCAAGTCGCGTTTGTGACTATGACCGAATACGAAGAGCATCTACCTGTCCAAATCGCATTCCAGACTCAGCTTGTTGAGCATCCGCTTGCCTCAGTGATTTCGCGAGCCGGCCTCAAGCAAATCCATATTGCCGAAACCGAAAAATATGCGCACGTCACCTATTTTCTCGATGGCGGCGTCGAAACCCCATTCCCCAACGAAGACTTTATTCTCGTGCCTTCCGCAAACGTAGCATCGTATGAAGAGCGGCCAGAGATGAGTTGCAAAGAAATCACGGACAAAGTCATCGACGCGATTGCTTCTGAAAATTACGATTTTATTGTCGTTAATTATGCCAATGCAGACATGGTCGGCCACACCGGCAATCTCGAAGCGGCCACCAAGGCGATCGAGGCGTTTGATAATCAATTTGGCCGTTTGCTTTTCACCGTGCTTGAACAAGACGCCGTGCTGATCATTACCGGTGATCACGGCAACGCCGAAGCCATGATCGACCCCGAAAGCGGCAAGATCGACAAGGAGCACTCCACCAATCCGGTACCGTTTATCGTGATTCACAAAGGCCTGCAGATCTCAGGCAGCGAAAAAGATGTGATCAGCCGCATGACTCGCCAGCTCAATCCTCAGGGCAGCCTCACCGATGTGGCACCGACGATCCTCGACATTATGGGGCTGGAAAAGCCGGCCCAGATGACCGGCAAAAGCTTGCTCACTGTGATGGGCGTAAAGCTTGAAGGAAAATAACTAGCCCCAGCTAATATTTCCCGATCCCTTGTCTTGAGACGGGTTTTTTGGCGTATCATCTTGTTGTGGAGCAGGCTCAGGCACGCTCTCAGGCTCAGACGCCGGCATTGCTTCCTGCTCCTCAGGCTCTGCGACGGCCTCATCAGAACTCGCAAACGTCTCACGGTTTTCCGCATCGGTAATCGCCTGATCTCGTGGATCTTCGGGTTCGTCAAGCGACCCGCCATGACCTGCCCCAAGCGCATCTTCTTTGACCAATACCTCGCGCGGACGACTGCCGTCCGGCGGCCCGACAATGCCTTGCTCCTCGAGCAAATCAAGCAACCGAGCGGCGCGCGCATACCCCACGCGGAGCCGGCGCTGGAGCAGGGAAGCCGAGCCTTTGCCGCCGCGAATCACCACTTCTTTTGCTTGCTCAAACATGTCATCGTCTACCCCATTATCATCACCAAAACCAGGCTCACTCGAGATGCCGCCAAACTGTGGGCCATTGGATTTGGGTTCGACGATTTGCTGATTGTAATCCGGCGCACCAGCCTTGTGCAAAAAGTCGGTAAACGCGCGCACGTCTTGCTCAGACAGATACGCGCCTTGCACGCGCTTGGGCTTGCTGAGTTCGGTAGTCAAAAAGAGCATGTCGCCGTTGCCGAGGAGTTTTTCGGCACCTGCTGAGTCAATCATGGTGCGGGAATCAATCTGTGACGCCACGCTAAAGGCGATGCGCGTGGTGATGTTGGCCTTGATGAGGCCGGTGATCACGTCCACAGATGGACGCTGAGTTGCAACAATCAAGTGAATGCCAACCGCACGCGCCATTTGTGCCAAGCGTACAATCGCAGCTTCCACTTCGGCCGCAGCCACGCTCATGAGATCGGCCAACTCGTCGATCACGATCACAATGTACGGGAGGCGATCAGGTGAAGTCGAATTGTACGAGGCAATGTCGCGCTTGCCGGTTTCAGACAGGAGTTTGTAGCGGCGTTCCATTTCACCTACCGCCCATTTCAATGCAAAAATGGTCTTTTTCGGCTCAGTAATCACAGGCGTCAACAAGTGTGGAATGTCGTTGTAATAGGTCAACTCCACCCGCTTGGGGTCAACAAGGATGAGCTTGAGCTCGGAAGGCGAATTTTGATACAACAAGCTCACGATCAGCGTGTTGATACACACGCTTTTGCCCGAACCGGTCGCGCCGCCGATGAGCATGTGCGGCATTTTTTGCAGCTCGGCAATCACCGGACTGCCGGCAACATCGCGACCCAGCGCCAGAGACAACGGGCTTTTGCGGTTGATAAACTCTTTGGATTCGAGAATTTCCCGCAGGCGCACCATGGCAACCGACTGGTTGGGCACCTCAATACCCACGAGGGACTTGCCCGGGATTGGCGCCTCGACACGAATCGGGTGCGCAGCAAGGGCGAGCGCGAGATCGTTTTGGAGGGCGATAATCTGATTAAGCTTCACACCCACCGCGGGTCGCAACGTGTATTGTGTCACGGTAGGACCCACACTCACCGCGCCCATTTCTACGGAAATGCCAAAATTTTCGAGTGTCTGCTTGATGATTTTTGCATTTTCTTTGATGTTGCCGCTGGTCGGCTGACTTAATGCGCCATCAAGCAAATCCACCGGCGGCGGCGTCCAGTTGGTATCGATTTTTGATCGCAGCGCGCCCGTCACCGGCTTGGCCGAATCGACCGGTTTTTTGGTAAACACACCACTCGTCAGCGGGCGCACTTGCGCTTCACGCGCGCCAAGCTTCACTTCTTTTGGACGTTGATCAGCAGCTGCGGTAGACTGCTTTTGCTGAGACACTTTTGCCGCCACCGCTTGCGGCCGCATACCTTGGACGACAAGGGTGTCTTTTTCTTCACCGGCCGCAGCTTCCGGCTTTTTACCAAACAACCGCTGCGCGCCCGCCATGATTTGGTGGAGCGAAATATTAAAAATCAGGAGCACCGACACTACCAAAAAAGAAAACAACACGAGATAGGTGGCCGTGAGCCCAAAAATCACATAGAGCGAGTAGCTGAGCACAAATCCGACATATCCACCGCCTCTGCCGGTTTGAATTACCTCAAAACCTTGCGACACAACATTGCCATGAATTAGCCCAAACAACGACAGTACAAACGTAACCAAGCCAACAATGGTCGTGGTTTTGTACCGCGCTGAGCGCATGCGGAGCATAAAAATCCCAAATCCGATGAGCAGCAGCGGCACCACATACATGCCCCATCCAAAAAATAACGTCAAGACCTTGTTGCCATAGGTGCCAAATTTACCCGCAAATCCGAGGATAGACAGCAGAGACAACATGGACGCGACAAATACGCCAACAGCAAAAATGCTGCGCGCAACCTCAGCTTCGAGCAGCGGCTGCCGCGGCTCTTCATGAGAAGCAGCCGACGCGCCCGCGCGGTGCTTTTTTGGTTTTGAAGACTTTTTAGGTTTGCGAGACATGGGTGTAGTATAGCAAAAATCGCCGTCTGTGCCCAGCTTGCAGCAAAAGAAAAACGCACACAGTCGGCCGTTAGGCTGACTTGCGTGCGTTGAATGAATGAAGTATGCCGGTCTCGGGATCGGCGATCGGGTAATAGTCAAGATTGAGAACTGGCGGCAAGCGAGACGCGCGGGCAAAAAGCCGCGCTTGCAGACGAAAGTCAATACTATCGTCAATCTCAGCCGACCAGACAATCTCTGCGCCAGAGTTTTCCCTGGCAAGAACTTCTTTCCAGTCAGCTGTATAAAAAGCGCAGATCTGGAAAAAATATGCACTGGTCTGGCGAACGCGCCCAATCCAACACGCCTGCACCACAACACCCATCTGTTCGATACCCATAGATCTCTCCTCCTGTAATACGTCCGAGTATTATGCGACAGGACGGGATAAAAGTCAAGCTAGCGCGGCGTCATGCATAACAAAAGAGCCGCCTCCCCATGCGGGGCTGCGGCTCTTTCTTTTTTTCGAGGGATTCTCTATTTTTCCGCTGCGACTGCGGCGGCGGCCAATTCGGCAGCCACACGCTCGCGCTCATCAAAACCGGTACCGGCAGGAATCAATTTGCCGATAATCACGTTTTCTTTGATACCGCGGAGACCGTCCATGCGCGAGGAAATCGACGCATCGATCAACACGCGAACGGTTTCCTGGAAAGATGCGGCTGAGAGGAAGCTATCGGTATTCAACGACGCTTTGGTGATACCAAGGAGCATGTCTTCGCTCTTCGCAGGCTTGTGGCCTTCTTTTTCTGCAAGGTCGTTGACCTCGAGGAAGCGAGCGCGGCTGACAAATTCATCCGGAAGCAAATCTGTCTCGCCTTGCTCAGTGATTGTCACCACCGACATCATCTGGCGTACGATGATTTCAAGGTGCTTGTCGCTCACTTTTTGACCTTGCGTGGAGTAGATGTGCTGCACTTCGCGCACCACATACTTCTGCACGGCTTCTTTGCCCTTGAGCTTGAACAACAGGCGCAAATCAAGGTGACCTTCAGTCAACGGCTGGCCTTTGACAACCAGATCACCATCTTTCACGAGCAGACCCTTGTCAGCAGTGAGCGGATATTCTTTTTCCGCAGCACCTTCGCTCGTGACCACCACCTTGTCTTTGTGGAATTTCACGATGCCGGCAAGAGGCGCTTCATATTTCGCACCTTCTTTATCAAGGAACAAGACATCGCCCTGCTTCACCACATCACCGGTTTTGACTTGGGTGTTGAGGTTGTCTTCGAGAGGAAGAGCGATTGCTTCGCTCGCCACCGTGTCAGAGAGGATTTTCAGTACCTTGGTTTCGTCCGCGAGAGTAATGATTTTGACCTTACCATCCAGCTCGGCGATAAATGCCGGTTTCTTGATGGAACGAGCTTCAAACAATTCAGCCACGCGAGGCAAACCTTGGGTAATGTCTCCGGCAGACGCCACGCCTCCGGTATGGAATGTACGCATCGTCAGCTGTGTGCCTGGCTCACCAATGGCTTGTGCAGCTACGATACCAACTGCCTGACCGCGACGAACGAGCTTATTGTAGCCGAGATCGAATCCGTAACATTTTTGACACAATCCACGACGAGTTTTGCAGGTCAGGACGGTGAAAATTGCTACGCTGTCAAACGGAACAGCTTCAAGTTGCTTGGAAATTTCTTTGGTGACCAACGTGCCTTTTTTCGCAACCACTTTGCCGGTTGCCGGGTCTTTAATATCTTCGGCAAGCGTACGGCCGATGATGCGGGTCACAAGCTCTTCACCCATGATGCGGCTTTCCACTTGCGTGATGCGCATACCCTTGGTGTCGGAGCAAGATTCTTCCGTGATCACCACGTCTTGAGAGACGTCGACCAAGCGACGAGTCAAGTAGCCGGCGTTTGCGGTACGGATCGCGGTGTCGGACAGACCCTTGCGGGCACCGTGAGTAGAAATGAAGTACTCAAGCACGTCCAAACCTTCTTTGAAGTTACCTTTGACCGGAAGCTCGATGGTGTTACCGGATGGGCTGATCATGAGACCGCGCATACCGAGCATCTGAGAGAGCTGTTCCATGCTACCGCGGGCACCGGATTCGATCATGTAACGCACCGAGCTGTGCTTGTCGAGCGCACTAACGGCGATTTTTGCCACTTGATCACGAATGCGCTTCCAGACTTCGATCACCTTGGTATAGCGTTCGTCATCAGTGAGCAAGCCCATCTTGAATTGCTTGTAGATCTTGTTGACTTCGTCATCACCTTGGAGCAACAACTCAGTTTTTTGCGCGTCGAGGGTCTTGAGGTCAGACATTGCCCAACTCAAGCCTGAACGAGTCACATACTTGAAGCCGATGTTTTTGATCTTGTCGATGAGGTCGGCCGTGGTCTCTTCGTCAAACATGTCGAGCGCGCGGCTAACAAGATTTTTCAACTCTTTCTTATCGAGGACTTTGTTGATGAAGCGGAGTTTCTCTGGCAAAATCTGGTTGAAAATCACACGACCCGGGGTTGTTTCAGTCATCACATCATTGATCTTGAGCTTGATGCGGTGATTGAGCTTGACGGCGCCGCTGTCATACGCAAGCGCGACTTCGGTGGCATCGCTGAAATATTTCACTTCGCTGTCCGGCGTATCCGCCATCTGCGTCATGTAATAGCAGCCAAGCACCATGTCGTGACGAGCTGCGGTGACTGGTTCACCGGCAGCAGGCTTGAGCAAGTTATGCGTCGAAAGCATGATTTCTGCAGCTTCTTTGCGCGCAGGCTCAGTGAGCGGTACGTGCACAGCCATCTGGTCACCGTCGAAGTCAGCGTTGAACGCTTCGCAGACGAGTGGGTGAATCTGGATTGCTTTGCCTTCAATTAGAATAGGCTTAAATGCCTGAATACCGAGGCGGTGCAATGTCGGAGCGCGGTTGAGGAGGACATAGCTGCCCTTGGTCACGAGTTCGAGAATATCCCACACTTCCGGCACACCAGCTTCGATGAGCTTGGATGCGCTGCGGACGTTGTGCGCGAGTTCGCGCTTGATGAGCTCGCCGATCACAAACGGCTTGAAGAGCTCAAGAGCCATGGTTTTTGGAATACCACATTCGTCAAGCTTAAGGTTTGGACCAACCACGATGACCGAACGACCAGAGTAGTCAACGCGCTTACCCAAGAGGTTTTGACGGAAACGACCTTGCTTACCCTTGAGCATATCAGAGAGGGACTTCAGGGTGCGCTTTTGGCCGGTTGCTGATGCAACAGCTTTGCCACGGCGGGCACTGTTGTCGATCAGGGCATCAACTGCTTCTTGCAGCATGCGCTTTTCGTTGCGGCAAATGACTTCCGGCGCGTTGAGTTCCATGAGGCGGCGGAGACGGTTGTTGCGGTTGATCACGCGGCGATAGAGGTCGTTGAGATCAGAAGACGCAAAGCGACCGCCGTCGAGCTGCACCATTGGGCGCAGATCAGGTGGGATCACCGGAAGAGCAGTAATCATCATCCATTCCGGACGCAAATTGGCACGCTTCATGTCTTGGAACAATTTCAAGCGACGAACCATGCGCTTTTGCTTGGACGGAGTCGCGTCTTTGGTATGTGCATTCAAAAATGCGATTTTCTTGTCGAGGTCGACTTCTTTCAAAATGTCAAAAATTGCTTCAGCACCGATGCGCGCATCAAAAACTTTGCCGTATTTGATCGAGTAATCACGGTACTGGAGCTCAGAAATAATGCGGAGCTTCTTGATGTCCTTGAGCTCTTTTTTCGCAATATCAACCGCCTCGGCGAGTTCGTCGAGTTCGCGAGTTTTTTCGTCTTCCTTGAGGGCGATTTGCGCAGCTGCTTTTTCGTCAGCTTTTGCTGCGAGTTCGGCTTTGCCGGACGCAAGATCTTCTTGCTTCTTGAGATTGATTGCATCCATCACCTGCTGGAATGCACGTTCGATTTCTTTGCGGCGAACTTTGTATTCGGACTCGATTTGCTTTTCCGACTCTTTTTTCGCCTCTTCATCAACACGAGTGATGATGTAGCTTGCGAAATAGATGACTTTTTCAAGGTTTTGCACCGACAAGTCGAGCACCAGGCCGATTTTGCTTGGCACGCCGCGGAGAAACCAGATGTGGCTGACAGGGACAGCAAGGTCGATGTGACCCATGCGTTCGCGGCGAACAACCGAGCGAGTAACTTCCACGCCACATTTGTCGCAGACAACGCCCTTGTAGCGAATTCGCTTGTATTTGCCGCAGTAGCATTCCCAGTCTTTGACCGGACCAAAGATGCGCTCGCAAAACAATCCGTCCATTTCCGGCTTTTGCGTGCGGTAGTTGATGGTTTCCGGCTTCATGACTTCGCCATGCGACCATTCGTGAATCTGGTCAAACGAGGCGAGTTTTAGTCTAATTCCTTCGAAATCATTTTCCATGGATGTAAGCTTAGGGTTAAAAGAAGGGGCGGAGAGGTGCTATTTCTTTTTGAGCTTCGGAAGCTCAGTTCCGCTCGTTTCAACCTGATTCGCCTGATCTGCGGGAGCGTGATCTTCTTCAGTGGCTTCGGGTTTCTTTTGGCCGACCAGCTCGACATCCAGTCCCAAACTCTGCAATTCCTTGACCAACACGTGGAAGGATTCAGGGATATTGGGCTTCTTGATCGGTTCGCCTTTGACAATTGACTCATACGTCTTGGAGCGACCCATGACGTCGTCTGATTTGATCGTAAGCATTTCTTGCAATGTGTGAGATGCGCCGTATGCGCCAAGTGCCCAGACTTCCATTTCACCAAAGCGCTGACCGCCGAATTGCGCTTTACCACCGAGAGGTTGCTGCGTCACAAGTGAGTACGGCCCGATCGAACGCTGGTGAATCTTGTCTTCCACCAAGTGGTGCAATTTGAGCATATAGATCACGCCGACAGTGATTTTGTTATCAAATGTACGGCCGGTTTTGCCGTCGTAGAGCGTGACTTTGCCGTCTTCCGGCAAGCCTGCGCGCTGGAGCTCGGACTTGATTTTGCTTTCGTGCACGCCATCAAGAGCAGGAGATGCAACTTTGTAACCGAGCTTTTGTGCTGCCCAACCCAAGTGCGTTTCGAGAATCTGGCCGAGGTTCATACTAGATGCCACGCCGAGCGGGGTGAGAATAATATCAACCGGCGTACCATCCGCGAGGAACGGCATGTCTTCGCGAGGCAACACGCGGGAAATCACACCTTTGTTACCGTGACGGCCGGCCATCTTGTCGCCCACCGTAACTTTGCGCAATTGTGCGACACTCACCTGAATGGTTTTGATCACACCGGCCGGGAGCTTGTCGCCACCGTCGCGGCTGAAAATTTTCACATCCACCACTTTACCGTGCTCGCCGTGCGGCAAGTACAGCGAGGTGTCTTTCACATCACGTGCTTTTTCACCAAAGATCGCGCGAAGGAGCTTCTCTTCTGCCGTGAGTTCGGTCTCGCCTTTTGGCGTGATTTTACCGATCAGAATATCGCCGGACGACACGCTTGCGCCAATGCGGATGATGCCCTCTTCGTCGAGGTCCTTGAGTTTTTCTTCGCCCACGTTAGGAATATCACGCGTCACGATTTCCGGTCCCAGCTTGGTATCGCGGACGTTGATTTTGAAATCTTCAATGTGGATCGAGGTGTAGCGATCTTGCTTCACCACGTCTTCGGAAATCAGGATGGCGTCTTCGTAGTTGCCGCCTTCAAATGCCATAAAGGCAACGAGGAGGTTTTGACCAAGCGCGAGTTCACCGTTTTCGGTAGATGCGCCGTCGGCAATCACCTGACCACGCTTCACTTTTTCGCCTTTTTCCACGATCGGATGCTGATTCATACAGGTCGACGTGTTGGAGCGGGCGAAGTTGTGCAACTCGTATTCGGTCATGCCACCGTCGTCTTCGAGGACTTTGATGTGTGCAGCGTCAACTTCGATCACTTTGCCGTCTTTGCGACAAATAATAGTCTGGCCTGAGTAGTATGCAGCTTTTGCTTCCATGCCTGAGCCGATCACCGGGGATTGCGGCTTGATGCAGGAAACGGCCTGACGTTGCATGTTGGAACCCATCAATGCGCGGTTGGCGTCGTCGTGCTCGAGGAACGGAATCAGTGAAGTGGTTTCGCTAATAATCTGTTGCGGCGCCACATCCATATAATCAATCTTGTTGGTGCTCGTGAGGCCTGGTTTACCATTGATACGAACTTCCGCAAGCTGATTGACAAAATAGCCGTCTTCGCGCAACGGAGTTGTTGCCGGAGTGGTCACGATCAAGTCTTCTGCAAATGCGTCAAGATAGACGATTTCATCTGTCACATAGCTGCGGATGTCGATTTCCTTGAGGCCGTTGATTTTCGCAAGTTTTGCTGCGATATCTTTGGTGATCTCAGTATCTTCTTTGATCACAACTTTACCGGTTGCAGGATCAACGACGTCTTCTTTGGTTACCTTGCCGGCTGCGCTTGTACCATCATTTGGCACGCGGCGGACAACTTTTCTGTACGGCGTTTCGATGAAGCCGTATTCGTTGATGCGGGCGTAGGTTGCGAGATGACCGACGAGACCGATGTTTGGACCTTCAGGAGTTGCGATCGGACAGATGCGGCCGTAGTGAGACTGGTGTACGTCGCGAACATCAAATCCGGCGCGTTCACGCGACAAACCACCAGGACCCATGGCAGACAAGCGGCGCTTGTGTGCGAGTTCGGCGAGTGGGTTGGTCTGATCCATAAATTGGGACAGCTGCGAGCTGGTGAAAAATTCTTTGACCGCAGCGATGATCGGGCGGGCGTTCACCAGCTGGCTTGGGGTAAGACCTTCGGATTCGGTGGTGGACATACGGTCTTTTGCCATGCGCTCCATGCGGACAAAGCCGACACGGAATTTAAGTTGAATCAATTCACCCACTGTGCGCACGCGGCGGTTGCCGAGGTGATCGATATCGTCCGCTTCACCCTGCTCCACATTGAGGCGGATGATTTCTTTGACAATTGCGACGAGGTCATCAAGAAGGAGCACGCGGTTTTTGCGGTCATTTGGACGATCAACACCGAGGCGCTGGTTGAGCTTGTAGCGACCGACGCGACCAAAATCATAGCGATCAAATTGGAAAAACATGCCGTCGATCATCGACTTCGCGTTGTCGACCGTGGCGAGATCGCCCGGGCGGATGCGCTTGTAGACTTCTTTCAAGCCTTCTGCCTGGTTGCGCGATGGATCTTTTGCAATCGTAGCGCGGATGTAATCCATGGTTGCATCCGTGTTCACATCCTTGAACAAATCCACGAGTTCTTCGTTGGTCTGCACGCCAAAAGC
>CAYNWW010000012.1:0-2734 GCA_964401055.1 uncultured Candidatus Saccharibacteria bacterium
TCCGTTCTTAACGAACGATGTTTTATCCTAGCAGGGGGTGGGGAGGGTGTCAAGGGGGAGGGAGGATTTTGCTGTATGCCTCGATTCTTGCAATCAATCCATTTTTATGCAAAAAATATCCTTTTGCGCCATACACCTGAGGAGGTAATTTTATACAGACATCTGAATATAGTTGGATGTTTCGGTCTATGTGTGGGATTCTGGGAAAAACAGAAGAGCAGCTTGAGGGTGAATATCCTGGATTTAGACATATGTCCGCTGGCGCGCGATTCACGTGCTTCTATGCCAATGCAACATTTGAGCAGCGCGTGCTCTTTTGCGAGCAAACGCGTTTTTCCGCGGAGTGCAGCGACTGGAAAAATCGTATCGAGGAATTTGGCTCTGATTATGCCCAAATGTTCCCGCCTTGTAATGTCAAAAGACTTGATGATGTGCTCTATTATTTTTCTCCAGCACAGGCCTCGTAAACAAACGAGGCTTTTTCTTTGACAGGCGTGCGCAAAGTTGCTACGCTGGAGCAAATTTTTCAGGAGGTGAGGAGTTGTCCGTTGAACAAATAGGATATGCGATCGCTTCGATTTTTACGCTTGCAACAATTGCGGCGTGCGCGCATATCATTCTTTGGCCAATTCACTGGCGTGGAGTAAATGCGTATCAGAATAAAAATTTGAACCATTTGCTGGTCGCTGGACTGTTGGTGTTTGGACTCGTTGCCGATGTGTGCCTGTCGGTACAGTTGTCGTACTATGTCCAACCGAAGGAGCCGCGCGCGATGTTTGTATGGGGCCTTGATGTGCGGGCGGTACTTATTGCAAGCAGCTGCGGCGTGATACTCTCAGGCTTGTTGCGGATCATGTTTCCGTGGCACAATAGAATGTTGCGGCGCGTGGCACATGCCCTTGCTCTCACAAATGAAGCTGCGTCACGCATACTTGGCCTGTACACCATGCAGATTGGAGGTTTTGCGCTCGCGTTCATAGTGGCGTACTTCGGCTAACGGAAGAATTAAAAAATCACCCTTGCGAGGTGATTTTCTTTTGGTTGCGATTGAAATGCGATGCAGGCTTATTTCTTCTTTTTCTTCGTCTTTGAAACCGTTGCTTTGACGGCGCCAATGTTGTTGAGCGCGCGGTTGAGCTGGGACTTGATGCGCGACGCCTTGTTTTTGTGAATCACATGACCCTTGGCAGCTTTGTCCACGGCTTTTGTGGCGCGGATCAAGGTCGCGAGAGCCTTTTCGCCATCTTTGTTGGCGATCAATTCCATCGTCTCATCCACCAACCATCGGTAGGAATTTTTGAGAGCCAGATTGTGTTCTTGGTGCTTATGAGTTTGGCGGAGCGCTTTCTTTGCTGCTTGCTTGATTGGCATAAATACAAGATGAACTAATGAAATATGTGAGTACTATAGCGGAATGGGCGGGGACTGTCAAATCTGCACGCCTTTGCTTCGCGGGCAAAAAAGAAAAAGCCCAACGTGCGGTTGGGCCTAATGATTGTACGGTGATTTCCAAGCGGCAAAGAGCGCGGGATCTGCGCTCGCGGCGGGTTTTGTGGCGGGCAGGCGAGCGTCATGAAAGCGGTGGTAAAATCCCCACTCGTACCACGCCCAATACTCGTCGCTGCGCACAAAACTGACAAACGCACGTACGCGGTCGCTCGTTTCGGTCGCCGTGGCGCGGGTGAGTTCGAACGGTCCGTTGGTGCGGCTGCGCTTGTGTTTGTGTGTGGCCGCACTCGCCGCTTCACCGAGGCGTAATTCGCTCACCAGCTCCACATCCGCCAATCCATCGGGTCGATGAATGATGTGGCCGCTGCCAAGCCGCCGTTGTTCCATGTGCCCATTGCGCGCGGACACCAACAGCACATCCACCGATCGCGCGCCGTCATCAATCCGCTTGCTTGCAATCGAGCCGTGTTCGCTGACGGTGATAAACTCTGCACCTACCAACAGTAATACTCGCGCGCCGGTCCGCTTAAGTTTGCCTAGTGCTTGATAATCGAGCCGTTTGGTGCGCTCATAGCCTTGCGGCGTCAGAATCCAGCCATCGTTGGCCAGCACCTCAGTCACTTCCGAGGGCAATGACGCCGTTTCTTCGCGTGTCAGACGCACGAGCTGTGTGATCCAGGCGTAGCCGCGGTGGCTGCTTGGTTGCGGCACAGCTGCATGTGCGGTCGCGGTGGGTGTAAGCATTAATGAAATTTCAGCCATGACGAGCGCAGCCCACATCAGCACATACACCAAGCGAGGCCGCCGTTTGCCAAGCACTACTTGAATAATCCACACGTGATTCCTCCTGAAATCGCGTCCAGAAATCTGCACAACCCTCGACCGTCGTGGTCGCGGCGCTCTGCACATCTCTCGCACTTCAGTTATATCAGTCGCAGATAAAACTTTTCGAAAAAAATGCTAAAATTTTGCTAAAATTGGCGACGCGCTTGTGGACAAGCGCTGATTATACAAGTGCCAAGCGTACAATCTGATCAAGAAAATCTGCAAAACTCATACCTGCCGCACGTGCTTCTTTGGGACAGAGACTAGCTTCGGTAAGCCCCGGCAGTGTGTTGATTTCAAGGAAAAACAAATCGTCCGACGCCGAATCGAGGATGAGGTCGGTGCGGGTGAGGCCGCGACAGTCCAGCGCACGGTGAACCGAAAGAGCAATGTCCTGGATGCGCGCGGTCAAAGCGGCATCAATTTGTGCCGGGCAAATTTCTTCAGTTGCGCCCGACGC
>CAYNWW010000012.1:2834-11950 GCA_964401055.1 uncultured Candidatus Saccharibacteria bacterium
GATTCTCGGACGAGTGTTGCGGGAATGCGGAATTCGCCGCCGCCGCCCGCAAGTAGCGCGCCTGTTTTTGCTTTATCCATTGCAAGCGCGGATGCCAGCACGCCCGAGCCGGTGTAGCGAACCCCGAGCAGATCAAGAAGTGCTTGCACATGCCCATCTTCCCCAAACGCCCCATGAAGCGCCAGAAACACCACGTCAAACGCGCGCAGTTGGTCGATATTGCGAATAAAATCCGCCACGCCGTCGCGCTCGATCACGATTTTGGTCGGCTCGTAGCGATCGCGCGGGAGATGCGCAAAGACTTGCTCGCCGGATTTGAGCGAGACCTCATGCTCGTTGGATGGGCCGCCACAGAGGACGGCGATTTTTTTCTTCATAGCACCATTGAAGCATAAAATCGACTCTCGTGCTCATCACTGTGGATAAAATCCTATCGCGCCGCGCGTCCGCGCTTGGTACAATAAAACGCAGTATCCGCCCAACCCACTAACTCAACGATATGATTTACAGCGACCGCGGCATCAAGGAAAAAATCGCTTCGCGCGAGATTGTGATTGAGCCGTTTGATCCGGCCAATTTGCAGCCGGCCAGCTATGACCTGCATCTCGACAACGAATTTCGGTTGTTTCGCGTGCATCAGACCGAGATTATTGATGTGCGCAAGCCGGCGGATGTGATGGAAAAAATTACGCTCCGCGATGACGAGGTGTTTATTTTGCATCCAAAAAGTTTTGCGCTGGCACTGATTCGCGAAAAGACCGGTGTCGACGCGCAGCATGTTGGCCGACTTGAGGGCAAGTCGTCGCTTGCGCGGCTTGGGCTGCTGATTCATACCACGGCCGGGTTTTTGGATCCGGGAAATTGCCTTAAGATGACGCTTGAATTGTTTAATGCAAGTCCGCTGCCAATTAAATTGTATCCGGGCATGAAGATTGCGCAGATGGCTTTTGAGCGGCTGGATCAGCCGTGCGAGCGGCCATATGGATCGCCTGGTTTGAATAGCAAATATTTTGGCAATTTGACGATTGAAGAGAGTAAAATGCACTTAAACTTTACAAAATGAAGGCGTTTCATGACATTGTGCGTCGCGTGTTGAGTGAAGGCGAGCGCAAGGAAAATCGTACCGGGACCGACACGATCGCGATCGCGGGCGCGCTGTTTGAGCATGACATGGCGACCGGATTTCCGCTCCTGACGACAAAAAAAGTGCCGTTCCGCCTGATCGCGAGTGAACTCGAATTTTTTATCAAAGGATTGACGGACAAACAGTGGCTGCAAGAGCGCGACAATCATATCTGGGACGAATGGGCAAATCCTCGCAAGGCTCCCTATGGTCAAGACACTGCGGCCAAACAACGCATGGCGGATGAGCGGGATCTCGGCCCGATTTATGGATTTCAATGGCGGCATTTCAATGCGCCATATGAAAATTATGACTCAGATTACTCGAACAAAGGAATTGATCAGCTTGCACAACTCGTTGATACGTTGAAAAAAAATCCCAACGATCGCCGCATGATTGTGAACGCTTGGAACCCGAGCATGATGGGGCAGATGGGGTTGCCGCCGTGTCATTATAGTTTTCAGGTGACAGTGATTAACGGGAAATTAAATCTGTTATGGAATCAGCGATCGGTGGATACCATGCTGGGATTGCCGTTTAATATTGCGTCATACGGCTTGCTGCTGCATTTGCTCGCACGTGAGGCTGGTTTGCGCGAGGGGCGATTGGTGGGATTTTTGGCCGATACTCATGTCTACGTCAATCACGTCGAAGGCGCGCGGGATCTCCTTGCGCGTGATCCGGAAAAATATCCTCTGCCGCAGCTTGTGACAGAGTGGCGCGGATCGATATTTGATTGGAAAGCAGAAGATACGAGCGTTGTTGGGTACAAGAGCTATCCGCGCATTTCGCTTGAGGTGGCTGTCTGATGTTGGTGTTGGTCGCCGCGCTTGCGGAAAATGGATGCATCGGCGTTGGCGGCAAACTGCCTTGGCATATTCCCGCTGACTTGAAACATTTTCAAAATGTGACCCGCGGTCGTATCGTATTGATGGGTCGCAAAACCTGGGAATCGCTCCCGGCGTCCGCCCGCCCCTTGCCCGATCGTCGCAACATTGTCATCACCACGCAAACGGCTTACGCCGTCCCGCCTGGAGTCGAGCGTTTTGAGTCTATTGATGCCGCGCTCGCTGCCCATGCGGGCTTGGACGAAGACATCATGGTCATTGGCGGCGCTGACATTTACCGCCAGATAATTGATCGCGCGGATCGGCTGTTGCTTACGCATGTGCACCAGCGCGTCGAGGGCGACGCATTTTTCCCTGTTGTCGACGCAGCACGCTGGCGCGTGGTGTCACGCGAGGCACATGAGACGGCGGACGGGGTGAAGTTTGAGTTTGTGGAGTATGAATGTGCGAACTAGACTATGCTTTTGAAGCCGTGAATACGCACGTCGGCTGCACTTGTGCGGTTTGTGCGTCATATGTGCCTAATGCAACGAGCGCACCCTGCGAATCAATCAAAAGCAAAACGCCTTCCGCCGTCACGCCTGCCGGGCGGACAATCCGTTGTCCGAGTTGGATTTTGCGTACTTCATCCGGTGATACCACCAGTTCGGGCAGATGAGTGAGGAGACGGCGAGGCGGGATTAAAAATTCGCGCCAATTGTCAGGCGTGAGCGCATCAAGAGCCACGCAATCCGCCAAGCGCACTTCGCCCACGCGAGTGCGCGCAAGTGAGTCCATCAGGCCGCCGCATCCGAGCGTCGCGCCAATATCATGCGCAAGCGAGCGGATGTAGGTTCCTTTGGAGCAGACGATTCGTAGCGAAGCGTGCGGCCATTTGTATGACACAAGCTCAAGTGCGGAAATCACCACCTCGCGCGGCGCAAGTGTGACTGGCTCGCCGCGACGGGCGAGCGCGTACGCGCGCTCGCCCTTTATTTTCAACGCAGAAAAAGCCGGTGGGAGTTGCTGGATGTGGCCGGTGAATTTTTCCAAAACATTCGCGAATTCGGCGCGTGCAATAGGTGTCGCGTCCGGTGATGTGGTCACAATGCCGGTGCTGTCATAGGTATTGCTGACAGCACCTAGTTGTACGCCGGCGAGGTATTCTTTTTCTTGCGCTTCCACAAATGAAGCCAGTCGCGTTGCCTTGCCCACGCACACGACCAAAACGCCCGTCGCCAATGGGTCGAGCGTGCCGGTGTGACCGATTGCGCGCAATCTGGTGATGTGGCGCAGGCGAGCGATCACGTCGTGCGACGTGATGCCGGCTGGCTTTGCGATAGCTAAAAATCCAAAAGCGGCGTCCGATGCAGGAGTAATCATAAAAATTGACTTTTATGGTAGTGCGCCTCTATGATAAGTCCCGGAGCGCAAAACCACAAGGAGGTCGAGATGAACCGAAGGCAAAGGAAGTCCTATGAAGAGCAGCAGGCGATTTGGTGTATTTGCTCGGGTCATAGTGCTGAGTTTTGGGAGTTTTTTGACGATTTTCTCTATAAGCGAGGGGTTTTTCAGCACTTGCCCATCAAGTGTGCGTTGATCTCTTCAAATGATGTCGTCCGCAGGGAGAATCGTGTGGTGATCCGATTTGGCGGACGCGTGCTCAATGAAACGACTCTGAATACGCTCAAAAATCATCTCGCGGATGATATTCGCAAGCTGGGAAAAGAGTTTTCCGCTACCAATCCGTGGCTCAAGGAAATCTTTTTGTTCACGAGCTTTTCAGGATTCAATGGAGGATTTCATTCAAGCTGTTGCTTTGATTACCCTATATCCACCACCTAACCGCCCGCACTTTGCGCGCGGTTTTTTATTTTTCGGTTCTCGCTGCGTGAGCCTGATCTGCGCCCAAATCCACCAGGTACACATAAGTTGGGTTGTATACGCCGCTACTCAGGTGAATGAGTAAAAATCGGCCGTTTGCGCTCGTGATAGTTTTAATAGGGTAACCAATTTGAAATCCATACGGTGACGAGTCGCTGATGGTATAGACGCGCTGCTTCTTATGAAGTAGTGCGCCGCAGCGGGCTTTGTTGAGCTCGGGTGTCTCCGTATTTCCTTTTTCGCAATACAACGTTTCTGTCGAGCGTGTGAAGTCAGCCGCATCGAGATGAGGAACGCCGTTGTCGGCAGTTTTGTACTTGCTCAGCTTCCAGTCGGTAGCGCTTGTGATGCCTGTAAGCAGATAAGACTGGCCGGTCGGTGACTGTTTGATCAAAAATCCGTCGCCCTCTCGCGAGATTGAATAACGAAACAACTGTCCCTCGCTCTGGTTGAGCATTTTTCCCAGATGGTAAAATGGGCCCAGCTCACGCATCTCGATGGATTGAGAAATTTCCCGCGTCGGCTGGTGCCAGGTGACGTCAGGCTTTCCTGTGCTGCCAAACGCCAGGGTGGTGATGACATAGAGCGTGATCGGCACCGTGCTCCACGGGAAATATGTTTTGCGCGCGACGACGCCTGTGTTCGCGGATTTCCCCCGTGCTCGTAGCCAGATGACAACTCGATAGACCTGAAGCCCGCCAATCAAGGTTAGTAGCAACCCCAGTAGCCAAATGGATGTGATTGACCCATTCATTACAAAGAAAAAGAAGACGGACATCATGTAGATGACGCCAATAATCTGGATAAACTGGAAAAACAGTCCTTCGCTCGGGATTTGGGTTTGGAGCGATTGTAGGGCGGTAAATCCGATAATAACCACAGAAGCGCTTGCGCTGAGCGCGATGTGGACGAGCTGTGAGCTGCCTGCTCTTGAAGGAGTTTTTATTTTCGGCAATGCGCCACGCAGATACGCACGATATGCTTGTCCAATCGAGAATGCCGCGCCAATCATAGGCAGAGTGACTTGAATGAAATAGAGCGGGAGAAAAGCGGAAAGTTCGCCTTTTTGTGAATAGAAGCTAAAGCCAAAGTTGTATGCGAGATTAAAAATAATGATGCCATAGAGCGCAAAGGCTATGAGCAGCTCGCCGACGATGAATTTGCGTGCAACTTTTTTGTCCTCGGTTTCGCTGAGGAGACGGATGAGCTGTCGGCGAAAGAAGATGTGCGAGGTAAGGAATACAAATGCGCCAAGCGCTGCAATAGCGAGTGAGGCGCGTGCCAGTTCGGGTAAGTTTTGTACCGGAGCGGAGAAGAGATAGAGAACGGTCGCCATTTTTTGCTGCGCGGCCATGAGGAAAAATGCACCAAGTCCAAAAAATATCACGCGCATCCAAAAGAAGAAAGGATTTTGTTGTTGAACAAATTTGTTATACTCGCGCGCGATGTCACGTTCGTCGCCGAGTTGTAGAGTGGCGCGCTCTGATGCTTGGGACTCAGAGATCCCTTGGAGCATGAAGTGCTCTTGCGCATCTTCCTTGTGATCTTCAAGTTCTGAAAGTAGGCGATCGCGGTACGGGCCTGCTGCGAATTTGTCACCAAATTGGATACTCATGCGTGTGTCTTGAGGACATTGTTCATGCCGCGGAAAAATTGGGCAAATTCAGCAATGCGCATGGTGAGGAGCTTTTGGCCGGCAGGCAAGATGTGGTAGTAGCGGCGCTCTTTTCCTGATGGTGCGAGCTTGACGGTGCTTGCGATGAGTTTGCGCTCCTCAAGGCGGTACAAGAGGGGGTAGACTGTGCCGTGTCCGAGCTCAAAGATGTGGTCGCTCGCGTCTTCGATGGCGGTGATGAGTTGGTAGCCATAACATTCGCCTTGTTCGCTCAACACGCGCAAGACAACGATGTCGAGGCTGCCGCGGAGAAGTTCCTTTGAGAATTGTGCCATAGGATTTTATTAATTATACATATTATGTATAACATAATAAACAGGAATGGCAAATCCTTTGATGTGGAAAACATCTAATTTGCAATAGGAATCTACGAGTTTTTCTTCAGCAATTCCTTAAACGCTTTTTTGACTTTTTCGAGCTTGGGGTCAATCACGGCTTGGCAATACGGGTTGCCGGGATTATTTGCGTAATAGTCACGGTGATAATCTTCAGCTTCGTAAAATGTGTCGAGGGGTGCGACTTCGGTCACGATCCGGTCGGTGCCGGAGCCGGAGGCGTCGAACTGAGCTTGCAGCTCGGCGATGTAGGCGCGAGCGTCGGCGGCTTGCTCGGGTGTGGTGAACAAAATTGTTGATCGATATTGAGAGCCGACGTCGGCGCCTTGACGGTTGAGAGTGGTTGGGTTGTGCGTGGCGAAAAACACAGTTAGCAACTCGCGAAAGGAGATTTGCGCCGGGTCAAATTCGATGCGGATGACTTCGGCGTGGCCGGTCGTGCCGCTTGAGACTTGTTCGTAGGTTGGAGCCTTACCATCGCGAGTGGCGCCGCCGGCGTATCCGGGCATTACGCGCGAGACGCCGCGCAACATGCTAAATACGGCTTCGGTGCACCAGAAGCATCCGCCGCCAAAGACGGCGACTTGGGGAGTTTGTGTGGTCATGGATGTAAGATTAAAAGATTTATTTTCGATAATCACTACCTGCCGGTCGATTGCCGCGGCCGTTGCCGCTTTTGGCGCGTGTATTTTTTCGTCCCAATTTGCGCAACTTGTCGATTTCATCGCGCAACCGCGCAGCTTCCTCAAACTCCAAGTTTTGTGCGGCAAGCTCCATGCGGTCGCTGAGTTCGCGCACCAAGCCGGGCACGTCTTCGGCGCGGACACGGGCGAGGTCGAGCCCACCCAATCCTTCGCCTTCAGCGGGCGGCAAATGCGCGCCGGACAAGCGATCTTCTTGGATTGCCTTCATGATGCCTTGGGGTGTGATGCCGTGGCGGGTGTTGTACGCGGCCTGGATTTTACGGCGGCGTTCGGTCTCGCTCATGGCGGCGCGCATCGAATCGGTGATTTTGTCCGCATACATGATGACATGGCCTTCGACATGGCGGGCGGCGCGGCCGATGGTTTGCACCAAAGAAGTTTCATCGCGCAAAAAGCCTTCTTTGTCCGCGTCCAAAATCGTGATGAGGGAGACTTCGGGCAAATCCAAGCCTTCGCGGAGTAGATTGATCCCGACCACCACGTCGTAGACGCCGAGGCGCAAGTCTCGCAGGATTTCCAGGCGCTGGAGCGTTTCGACTTCCGAATGCAAATATTGTACCTTGATACCGGCTTCTTTGAGGTATTCGGTCAGATCTTCGGCCATGCGCTTGGTCAGTGTGGTCACCAGTGCGCGCTGGCCGCGCTTGACGCGTTTTTGCACCTCGATGATGAGGTCGTCGACTTGGTGCTCGGTTGGTTTGATTTCAATCGTCGGGTCGAGGAGGCCGGTGGGGCGGATGAGTTGCTCAGCCACGGCGGCGCTGCGTTCGAGTTCGTATGGCTTGGGTGTCGCCGAGACGTAGACCACTTGGCCGACCTTGGCGCGGAATTCGTCAAATTGGAGCGGGCGGTTGTCGCGGGCGGCGGGCAGGCGGAAGCCAAAATCCACCAGCGTCTGCTTGCGGGCGAGGTCGCCGTTGTACATGCCGCGCGTTTGCGGGATGGTGATGTGGGATTCGTCCACGAAGAGCAAGTAATCTTTGGGAAAATAATCCAGCAGCACGTATGGTGGCGTGCCGGGCGCCCGACCGTCGAGGTAGCGAGAATAGTTTTCGATGCCGTTGCAATAGCCGGTCTGGCGGAGCATTTCGATATCGTGCATGGTGCGCTCTTCGATGCGCTGGGCTTCGACGAGTTTGTTTTGCGAGCGGAAGAGCGCGACTTGGATGTCGAGGTCGCGTTTGATGGCGTCCGCGATGGCGCCCACGCGGTCTTCGTAGGTGATGTAATGCGTCGCCGGGTAGATGTCGACGGTCGAGAGTTCTTCTTTGATGTGGCCGTTGAGCGGGTTGATCAGGCGGATCGCTTCGATGGTGTCGCCAAACATCTCGATTTTGATGGCGTCATCGCTGTACGCCGGAAACACCTCGAGCACATCGCCGCGTGCGCGGAAAATGCCGCGTTTGAATTCGACTTCGTTGCGTTCGTAATGCATTTTGACCAATCGGTGCAGGAGGTCTTTGCGCTTGAGCTCGTCGCCCCGGGTGATGGAGAGGCGCGCTTTGGCATAATCCGTCGGCGTACCCAAGCCGTAAATGCACGAGACCGTCGCCACGATCAGGACGTCTGGGCGGGTGAGGAGGGACATAGTGGCGGCGTGGCGGAGCTTGTCGATTTCTTCGTTGATGGTGGATTCTTTGGCAATGTAGGTGTCGGAGCGCGGGACGTAGGCTTCGGGCTGGTAATAGTCGTAATAGCTGACGAAATATTGCACAGCGTTGTCCGGGAAAAATAAACGGAATTCGGACGCGAGCTGGGCGGCGAGGGTTTTGTTGTGCGCCAAGATGAGCGTCGGCCGCTGCGTGCGCTCGACAATACTCGCCATGGTAAACGTCTTGCCCGAGCCGGTCACGCCGAGGAGGGTTTGCTCTTTGAGTCCACGCTGAAGGCCGTCGACGAGTTTGTCGATGGCTTGCGGCTGGTCGCCGGTGGGTTTGAAGGGAGAATGGAGTTTGAATGGGGGCATGGGGGTAGTATAGTCAAGTAACCTACTAAGCGGTAGTTGACTTTTTTAGTAACATGTTTTATAATAGGTATTCCTGTTATCAGGAGGTTGAGACATGAAGCACTCCATTGTGAGCATTGCCAAGGCATCTGATTGGGAGGACTTTAAAAGAAAAAGAGCGAACCAGCAACAAACGATCCGTCAAGCTGAGGCTGCTGCTGCTTGTGTTTCCTTGTTAATCTCCTCAGATGCTCCTAGTGACGAACGCAATGACGTATTTCAAAAAATTTGCGAATCTTCGGAATTTGTCATTTTTTTTGAAACAATGCGCTCATTGGAAATTGAATGCACGGAGAAACAAGCAATTGTTTTTGCAATTCAATTGGCATGCTGGAGCTTGTCGCCCGCGCCGCCTGGATAAGTAATCTAGGCGGCTTTTTTATTTTTTTCGACAGCCGCGCTGATTAGTTTTTCTATCTTAATGCCTGCATCCATTTGCAGCGCCCAGGCCGCAATTCTATGGCGATTAGATAAGAAGCCAGAGGAGAAAATCCTCTTTTCATCATTTGTTATGCCTGACTCACGAAGTTCATCAACGATTTCTTCGAAGTCGTTTAACTGTT
>CAYNWW010000012.1:12050-23457 GCA_964401055.1 uncultured Candidatus Saccharibacteria bacterium
TGTTGTGCACCGAAGATCGAGATTCATCAACTTGACGTAAGTGCTCGATCAGATCCTCGCCCTCGTATCTTAAGCGCATGTTTGATATGACTCGCTGGTGAATAAGCACTTTCGCGGCGTACTCCAGCGCTTGGCTCTTAATTCCTTCAATGTCTTTCTCGAGTTTTTCTGCGATTTTATCAATTTCTTGTTGGGCGCTTTTATCAAGAAAATGAGAAAAGCGCATACGAAATTCTTCGGGTATATGGCTCAGCTGGATCAATCCCGTAGGTGAATTTTTATATGCTTGATATTCGGGAGTATGACTCCACCGTTCAATATCTTCCTCTGAAATTTTGTCCGCTTTTACTCTGTCTAGCTCTTCATCAATAGAGATGGCTGAGGCTTCAATCGCTGTTTCGGCATTATTTTCGTTTTGTTTTTTAGGTATCTCATTAAAAGAGGGTTTTTCGCTCATCATTGAGGTAAATAAATTAACTTTGTATAATTTTCTTATCTTTTTTAGTATAAGGAAAATGGGCTATTTTGGCAAAATTCTGGTGATGTGAATTTTAAGAACTTGACAAAAAATTCATTGTAATGTATATTTTTTACTTACTCCTGAGCCAATTGGGAGTACTATCTGGAGGTAATTAAACAGTGGAAAGCTATTATTCTGTGCTGGGTTTGACGCCTGCAGCAAGTGAGGAAAGCCTCAAGAAGGCCTATCGCAGTCTGGCGTTTGACTTGCATCCAGACCGCAATCCGGACGATCCGGATGCGGTGGCGAAATTTCATGAAATCGCCAAGGCCTATGAGGTCCTTTCAGATCCGGAAGCGCGGCGGGCGTATGATCGGGGGTTCGCTCCGATCGCTTCTGTGCAGGATTTGTTTGGTCGGCATCAGGCCGGTCGGCGAGTGGCTGACGTGCTGATTCCTCATGCTCCGGCTGCGCCACAATGTGGTGCGGACGTGGTCGCGACTGCAAAAGTCGCTTCTGCTGTGCTGGAGCGGGGAGGGGTGGCGCGCGTGCCGCTTGCGGGACTCAAAACTCTCGGAAAGGATTTTCTTGATCTGGAGATTCCACCCGGAACCCGTTCGGGATCCTGGTGTTGTCTCCAGAAGCTTGGTTTGCCCGGTAAACGGGCGGAAAATGGGTCATTGTGGATTTTTGTAGTCGCCGCCTAAGGTAGGCGCGTGACTATCTCGAAACTCTTGTGATGAAAGGAACGAACCACATGGGAAACCCCATTGTTGCCACGGAAACCGAAATCTCCACCGCTCTCGTCGCTCCCGATAAGGATGTGGCTCAGATGCTCCGACTTGTACTCTCCAGCAGGGAGACCTGCAATAACTTCGGCGCCGTTGTGCGGCAGGATTCGGATAAGGCGATGCGGGCCGTGGCGCGGTATCGCGACCTCGGACTCAGTCAGAAGGGTGCGGGGACGGTTCTCGATCTCATTGTCGATGAGCTGGAGGCGGAAGACGCCTGTAAGCTGATGGACGAGCACCTGACGGAGCAGCAGCAGGTTGAGCTGATCGCCAGCTTTAGCGATCGCGGTTCGAGCACTGCGATTGTGGCTGTTATGGAGAGGGTCATCAAGGCCATGCTCCACGACATCCAGCAGACCATTGAGTTGTCGGATGAACCGCTGGATGCCGGCGACAGCACCTACTTCACCTCAGAGATCCTCCTCGGTTGGGCTCAGAAGCTCAGCTATCGGGATGACTTTGAGGAGATGCTGGATGTCGACATGGGCGACTACACGTTCAAGGAGTACATCGCTCTCGCGGTGTGGCTCACGAACGGTGCGCCCAAGAGCAGGAGCGGGATCACCGATCTCGTAGCCGGGTCGTTTGACGATTTTGGCATCGAGGATGACGACGGGGTTGAGATCCTGGTGCGCCTTGTGCCTGAACTCGGACGCCAAGGCTTCAAGTTCAGCTCCAAGCGCATCGCTCGTGCTCAGAAGCGATTGAGCAACGCAAAGAAGAACAAGCCGCAGTCCGACTTCGTCGATCAGTCGGCTCAGGCAATGAAGGCCGCGGCTGATCTCGATATCGGAATCTAGCAACACTTTACAGGACAAGAGGTGGATGGCAACATCCCCTCTTGCTCCTCATTTTTTTTATAAAGAAGATGACGCAAGTCGCCTTCTTTCAAAGAAAATGGCAGAACTACCTGAGGAGGTAATTCAATATGGAATCGCAGCAGCTGCTGGTGCTTCCGAAAAAAGAAGAAGTTCGCTATTCGACTCCTTTCGAGGAATTTATCGCTGGAGTGTATGGGCGGATTCAGAAACCGTCTCGCACCAGTATGCAGGGTGCCGCCCAGTGGGGGGCTTTTCCTCTTGAGCAAGCGCTTGCGTACGGGTTGTGGAACGTGATGATTCGCATTGGCGAAAAAATTGGTGCGCAGCTCGATTCTGAAAGAGTTGTGCTGGAAACGGTAGCTCCGGTCGTGAACCGACTGGTGAATGCCGGTCTTGCGCTGAGCTATGGATCAATAGATCATGCAGCGGCCGATTTTTGCAAAGAAGTCGTTGCGGAGTCCGAGCAAGAGTTGCTCCGGTCATCTGTTCAAAGGCAATCTCGTCCTCAACAGACGGCGCTTCTTCAGAATTTGGTGCATGTGCGCGTGAGTGCATTTTTCGCCAAGCTGATCAAGAAGACGCAGGAAAAGCGAAAAGAGATTCAGGAGCTGTATCAAGACTTGCACGCAAGTCTATTTGTACCTGAATCTAGCGTGACGTGGATCAAGTTTGTGGATTATGACAAGTTTGATAATGCGTTGGCGCTTTTGGATCCTTTGCAGAAGGGCGATTATAGTCCTCGGGATGAAGCTGTGATATATCGCCATTTGGTTGGTGATCTGGCTAAAGAGCTGCGGCTGTCGATTGACCGCATTGATGTATATTCCATTCTTCCGATAAAGCTGCGGGGTTTGCCTCAAGAAGTCAAAAAAGCTTTTAGCGCGGGTTCTATCGAGACTAACTGGGTCTCGACGCAGGTGATGCTGGAACTGCTGGGAATTACCGAAGATCGGGAGCATATTACGCACGAGGAGCACAGAAGGGCGGCTTCGATCGCGATGAAATTGATACCCGCCGATCTCGCAACTCGAGCACTTGAGCGCGTTGAGCGGCTGCGGCATTTTGCTATCACGGGCTCTCTTCGTAGCAAATTGCTTAAGTACATGACAGATTCGTTGGAAGAGCAGCTCTCATTGGCTTGGGATAAGTCACTGGGGATGTGCTTTGAACCATTTGTCCTGATTCCTCTGGATGCGATGACGCTTGACGAGGAAGATGCTGCGGCGCTGCTCACGGGTCACAACCAGGAGCTTCTCAGTGGCCTCGACCTCATGGCTCCCAAAGATCGCGATGCGTATCTGCGCAAAGAGATTTTTGACAAGGTCGATTGGAAAGCAGTCGATGCGGATGAGCTTATCAGGTCGTTTACTGACAAGTTGTTCCCTGAGGAAATGCTTTTTGATGGCCTCGCGCTGATTCGGCCAGATGATGTTGATCGGATTGTGCTCACGCTGATGTTGACTCATATTTTTTCTCTCGAGTTTCTCGAGGATGAGATTGTGAGTCGCGATCTGGTTTCTGCGGAATCTGTGTGGAATCGGAGAGCGGACGAGTCTGATCGTCGCGTGAGCTTTCTCGAAGGACAGATTCCTAAACGCGATTTGACTCAGCAGGAAGCTGACGACTTGTTCACGCTTACAGGCAGGACTCCCGAGGTGTTGAAAGAATACGTAACGCTTTTGGACAAATGGGGGGATTCCAACGAAAGCGGGTTGACTCCGAAAGAAAAGAAGCGTTTTGAGAAGCTGGAGCGCGACGCGAGCAAGTGGATTGATAAGCGCAAGAAATTGTGGCTGGAGAAAATCCAAAAAGCTCGTGAAGCCTGGCAGAAGCGTAGTGCGAAATAACAGATAGGCATGACCTCGGTTGTGCCTATTTTCTTTTGACAAAAATCCCAGCCAGTCGCATAATCAGAGGAACTTTCACAAGGAGGTTGTGTCATGTTTACGTCGTGTCAGGAACTCGGGCAAAAGCTTCCCATGCCCTTCCATATTCCCCCGGAAATGCGGACAACCGCGGAGATTGTAGCTGATTCGCGCACGCCGCAAGGGTATTTCGCTCGTATGTTGGAGGAAAATAATCGCCTCACCACGCACGCGCTCTTCGAGAGGTGCAAGCGCGAGTACCGGTCAAATGTGTTGATGCGCGCCTTTGTCGCCTTGTGCGCCGCTGGGGCGATTGCCATTATTATCCATCAAATGTTTATTGCTGATGTTGGGCAATATAGTCAGCAGGAGCTGGGTTTTGGGGTATTCGTGCTGGTACTCTGTGTGTATGCGACCTATGCTCTGCATATTTCTGCCGAAAGATATCGCGCTCGGCTTGGGTTTATTCGCGGCGAGTATGATCGCGATATGAAAACACCGCTCGTGCTGCTGGACGCGGTGTTGAAAAAAGCCTTTGTCGCCTCAGCCGACGGATTTAATTATCGTCTTGGTAGCGCGCTTAAGAAGCTGTCGATGGCTGATGGGGTAGCATGGAATGCGCTTCGCGAAGAGCGAAACGGTCTCTGCGGCACCTGGCGTGAGCTTTGGGAACAACAATACAAAGGTAAAACAACTGTGCATCAGTGTTAGCATGTGAGCCTCGAGCGATGTCTTGGGGTTTTTCTTTGGGCTCCGGATGCTCCGCTACGCCTTGCTAAAACGGACTATTTTGGTATAATCCGTCACCAGCGTCGAATTGGTCGACGCGCATCAGGAGGTGCTTATGATCGAGTTTTTTGCCCGCATGGTGGCTATTTTTCAGCATGAATGTATTGATCCGCTGCTTTCGCAGCTTCCGGCTGCTGACCGACTGAGCTGGCAGATGGCCATCATGATGTTCGTGGGTATCATTGGCGGAAGCAGTATTTCTTTTGTCATCAAGAAGCTTGCTCGCTGGTATGTTGATTGGCGATATCCTGTGGCTGAGTCAGCCGTCGAGCAGCCTGAGACTAGCCATTCCTCGGTAAAGTTTCAGCAAAAATCTCAATTGTGGAAGTGTGAGCAATCATTTGAGGTTTCTCAACGACTGAAAGACTGTCTTGATACACTTGAGGTTTTTGGTTATACGGGCAAACACATGATGCAAGTCGGCGCTGCAGCTCTCACTGCATTGAAAGATACTCAAATGGACAGGCCTGATGAAAAAATCTGTCTGGGCGTCATAAGCATGACAAAGGGTGACGTGATTACTCGACTTAGGGGCATGGGAGATCTGCCCGAATGAGCGCTGACATGGAAGAGAAAAATGAGCCGCTCCGTTGCCGCATGACGGTGCACTATGACGAGGAAAGCCGCCGGATTCTTGAGGCGCTGAGCTTGCGTACGGGTGATTTGTACCCCTCGCTAGCTCGTCGGGGACCCAGGCTTATGTAACGTAGTCCTAGAATTCTCTAGGGCTTTTTCTTTTGACAAATTGTGGCGCCGGCGGCATACTCAAGGCAACTTTTGCAGGAGGTTTGATGTACTATGTCCAAGCTCTCAGAGAGACTGGAGCGGGATCCGCTCGTCTTTATTGAGATTTCAAAGCAGGATCAGGATCTTTTTAATGATCTAAGCAATAAGCACAAACCGTTTGGGTATGTGTTTTGGCTGATAGACAATAAAAAGCTTTCGTTGTCGCAAGTGCGAGCGATGATGGAGAATCGAGTTCTGCTGTTGCTCTTTGCTTTTGTCCTCATGAGTTTTCCTGTTGCGTTGTTGTTTATTCTTCATGCGAGTCGCTGGCAGTCAATCGCGGGAGATATTATTTTAGGTATTGTGAGTGTCGTTTGGGTTGTGCTTGTGGGTATGTTGTTCAAATATCGGCAGCGCCAAGCCTTTTTGGAGGGCGAGCTGAGGAATTGGAGTGCTACTCGCATTGAGTCGCGGGTTGCCCAAATTCGTCGCCAGAGACAATATGTTGAGCGGGTGGCACAGTTCAACGATCGATTGCGCGCGCTGCGTTCAGTAAGTTCGTCGTCGAAGCGCTTGAGGCAAATGGCCGCATGGGCGCAGCTGTATCAGGAGAGGTCAATTTTGCAGGTACTGTATCGCGAGGCGTGGAATAAAAGAAGGATGCACTTGGTGTATTAAGTGGGCGTGACTGCGGTCGCGCCTTTTTTTGTGTTATAGTGGATGCATATGATTCGCTATCTGGAAGGCACAATTCGCAGTGTGGACGTGAACTCGGTCATTGTGGTGGCGGGCGGCGTGGGGTATGAGGTGTTTTTGTTGCCGCGCGAATTGCGGGCGGTGCAGGTGGAGAGCGGCGCGGTGGCGGGCGGCGCCAGTGGGCCCGTGCGGGAATTTTTCACCTACCAGCACGTGCGTGAGGCTGAGCTGTCGCTGTATGGGTTTGCGGCGCGCGAGGAGCTGGATTTGTTTGAGGCGTGCTTGAGTGTGTCCGGGATTGGACCCAAGGCCGCACTGAAAATCGTGGATTTAGGCAGCGTAGATGAGATCAAAGAGGCGATTTTACAGGAAAATCTGACGTTTTTGACGCGAGTATCGGGGCTGGGCAAGAAAAAAGCGCAGCGATTGGTGACGGAGGCAAAGGGTAAAATCGAGGAGTTGGGTGTACCGATGAAGGCGAGCGGCGGGGCTGCCGGGCGCAGTGTTTCCTTGGGTGGCGGTGATCGCAGTTTGACTGATGCGCTGGGCGCGTTGGTGGGGCTTGGGTATAAAGAATACGAAGTCGTGGAAGTGTTACGCGCGTTGCCCGCGACAGCGGTGACGGCTGAGCAGAAAGTGCGCGAAGCACTGCGATTGCTCGGGCTTGGGCAGGGGCAGCGGGTATGAGTAGATTTAGTGTTCAGATCGTTCACGATGATACAAGTGCGTATGACGCGTGGATGGAATCCGCTCCGAGCGCGCATTTGTTGCAAACAACTACGTGGGCTCGGCTGCAGCGTGCCGCTGGGCGAGAGTGTTGGCAGATACTGGTGAAGCGCGCTGATGACGAGCGCGTGGTGCTCGGTGCGCTGGTGATTCGCTATCCCCTGGCAGCCGGATTTTCCTATCTGTATGCGCCGTGCGGGCCGGTGGTAGCAGAGAGTGATGTGACGCCGGAGCTGATTGAATTTTTTGTCGGCGAAGTGCGAAAATTGGCACGAACACTTTTTGTACGCATCGATCCGCGGTTGATGAGCGGCGGTGATGTGTGGCGCGCAGCTGGATTTGTGAAGGCGCCGATGCATTCACAGCCGGAACATACGCGAATCTTGTCGCTTGGGGCGGGTGAGGCTGAGTTGTTGGCGCAGATGAAGCAAAAAACGCGGTACAACATTCGCTTGGCCGAGAAAAAAGGCTTGGACATTCGCGCGATGGCGGCGCCGAGTGCGGGCGAGATTGATACATTTTATGCATTGATTGAAAAAACCACTGAGCGCGACGGATTTTCTGCACATCCGAAGAGGTATTATCATCAGCTGATTAATGCGCTTGCGGAGGATAATGCGGGCTTGCTTTATCTTGCGTATCAGGGCGAAGCGCCGGTAGCCGGGATTTTGGTGGGGCTTGCAGGTCGCCAGGCGACGTATCTGCATGGTGCGTCGGATTATGCCTATCGGCAGCTGATGGCGCCCTATGCGTTGCAGTGGCGGGCCATTCGAGATGCGCGTGTGGCCGGTTGTGCGGCTTATGATTTTTGGGGTACGGCGCCGGTGGGCGCGGGCGCCGGTCATCCGTGGGCGGGCGTGACCAGGTTTAAAGAAGGATTTGGTGGAGAGGCGCGCGAGTATGTGGGCACGATGGAATATCCCGTGGCGCCGTTTCTGTATCGTGCGTATTGTTTGGCAAAAAAAATAAAGCGAGGGGTGAAATAATACCATGAAACGACTGATCAAAAAAATTGTTCCGCGCCGCGCGATCGCTGTGTATCATGCCGGCCTCGCCCATGGCGCGGCGCTGCGGTATAGTCATCCGACGCGGGGCATGCTGGTGATCGGGGTGACCGGCACCAATGGAAAAACGACAGTTTCCAATTTGATTACGGATATTTTGAATGAAGCCGGCCTGAAAGCGGCGTGTGCGACCACCACGAATTTTCGGATTCTCGATGAAGACAAGCTCAACGATACCAAGCAAACCATGCTCGGGCGCTTCAAGCTCCAGGCATTTTTGCGCCGGGCGCGGGATGCCGGGTGCACGCACGCGGTGGTGGAGACGTCGTCGGAGGGAATCGTCCAGTCGCGGCATGCGGCGATCAATTATCGTGCGGCCGTGTTTACCAATCTGACACCCGAACACATCGAATCCCACGGCTCGTATGAGGCATATCGGGGTGCCAAAGGGCGGCTGTTTGCCAAGGTCGCGGCCGAGCATCCGCACGATGGGATCGGGGTGTACAATCTTGATAGTCCTGACGTGGATTTTTTCTTACAATACGCGATTCCGCACAAATTTGGGTTTACGTTTGAGCCGGAATTGCGCAAGTCCGGCGTGCAGGTGTTGCGCGTCTTGGCGTGTGAGGTGGGCGCGGACGGGAGCGCGGTGACGGTGGAATTTCCTCATGGGCAGACGCATATCTTTCACCTCAAGCTGCGCGGCCGCGTCAATGTCGAAAACGCTCTCGCGGCGTTGTGCGTCGCGGCCGCTTTGGGTATCTCATTTCGTGTGGCTGGGCGCGCACTCGAGCGGGTTTCGCACGTGCCCGGCCGATTTGAATTTATCGATGAAGGCCAAGATTTTTACGCACTCGTCGACTACGCGCCCGAGCCCGAATCCATGCGCCAGTTGATCGAATTCTTGCGCGTCTTTCGAGCGGCGCACGGTGTGCGCCGCGTCATCCACGTCACTGGATCAGCTGGCGGCGGCCGCGACAAATCCCGTCGTCCAGTGCTCGGCCGCATGGCCGCCGCACACGCCGACATTGTGGTGGTGACCAACGAAGACCCCTATGACGAAGACCCCGCGGCAATTATTGACCAAGTGGCCGCCGGCGCGCTCGAGGCCGGGAAAATTCTCGGCACCAACCTATTTAAAATCGCAGATCGTCGCGAAGCCATCGCATTTGCGCTCGCTCAGGCCCAGCCGCATGACCTCGTGGTCTGCACGGGCAAGGGCTCAGAGCAAGCCATCGTAGTGCGCAACAACAAAAAAATCCCTTGGGATGAGCGGGAAGTGGTGCGGGAGATTTTGCGCGCTCGATAGCTTTATGCGAAACACCACCCCCCCCAAAAAAATTATTCTTATTATTTAGCTTAATAATGCATGTGCAATACAATGAAAGAAATGAGTCCTGAGAGCAAGATTAGTCTTCATCAACATCGCGAAGGCGTATATAATGAGCGAAATAACTCATTTTTGTTAGCTCAGTCAATCTTTTTTGCCGCTTTCTTTCTGGTTCGTCAGCAAAATACAATTGAAGCAACGATCTTTTCTTTCGCACTTGTAATCCTTGGGGTAGTATTTTCAATATTATGGCTGTCAATCAATATAAAAGCATTTATTAAGCTTGGCAGAATTCAAGAAGACCTAGCAAAGAGCTATGAAGAGTTCTCGCAATCAGGATTAAAGGTTGTGATTAATAAGCAGACTGGAATTATGATTCCTGTTTGCTTGCTGGTTTTTTGGTTGCTGATTCTTGTGTTTATTTTGGTCAAGGCCGTTGTTGCGCTACATATTCAGTCGCTCTAAGGACTATTTTATGAAGTTAGAGCTATTTAATTATCCCTACCGCCAAATAAAGTGCGACTGTCAAAATAACCCCCACCACCGCGCCGCCGATGGCTTCGTGCGGCTTGTGACCCAAATGTTCTTCCAGGCGGGGATAGGGCCGCGCACCATCCGCCGCAGGCGGCATCTTATCCACCATCGCATTGAGCATAGTCGCGTGCTCGCTCAAAAACATGCGCACGCCGAGTGCGTCACGCACGGTGATGGTAAAAATCACCAGAGCGATTGCAAATGTGAGCGAATTGGCGCCATCCACCAGGAAGGCGAGCGTGACGAGCGAAATCGTAAACGCGGTGTGCGCGCTGGGAAATCCACCGTAGTGATTGATATCGCGCCAGGTGAGGCCGCGGTCATGAGTCGCCGCGCGCAGGCCGAATTTGATCAATTGTGTGATCGTGCCGACCGCCATCGGAATGAGCGCAAGCCAAGGAAATTGCATAAAGGGAGATAAATAGAGTACAGTTATTTCAACACTCAAATTATACATTTTTATGCAAGCAGAGGCAAAAAAAATTCTCTTCATCAGTACGGTTGCGGCGCGCGGATATGCGGCCGTGGCGCGCATCGTGGGCGATGGGGCAGAGATCGAGCAGGAATCAAGCTGGGAATCTGCCATCGAGCAATCACAACATCTCTTCAGTGCTCTGAAAAAACTTGCACCCACCGCGCCTGATGTAGTGATCGTCCACACCGGCCCCGGCTCGTTTACCGGCATTCGGATCGGTGTCTCTTGCGCCAACGCGCTTGGGTATGCCTGGAAAAAACCTGTCATTGGCGTGTCCACATTCGAGTATGCTGCGACCGAATCCAAAGATGGAATCTTACTTGTGCCCGGAATCAAGGAGTTGTTTTATTCCGCCCAGGTTGTACAAGGCAGAATACAAAATATGTTCAACGGAACGCGCGAGCAAATCGCCGCGCATTACGCTGTAAAAAATCCTCATGAAATGAGGGAAATCCGTGAAATCTCATTTTTCAAAATGATCAATTTTTGTGTTCTTTCAAAAAAAGATCAATTCACCCAAGAGTTCAATCTGAACACGCACGTGGTTCAGCCACTGTATGGAGCGAAAGCACATATCACCGTCAAGCCGCAGGGTGGGGAAAAGCCGCCCAAAACAGCCTCTTGACAGTAATTCGCGCTCGCGGTATATTACAAGCACAAATTCATGCATGTATGGTACAACTTCATTATTGCGCTCTGAGAGCAGAAATAAGTCACATGACGCCCATTTCCTAACCCTGTGAAGCCGTTAGGATGTGGTCGGTGATTTGTTTTTATTTTTAGAGCGCGCATCGCGTTTGTGCGCACGTTTATTTACTACAATTTAAGGAGCTAATGTTAATGCCAAAACATTCGACCCCAGTTGCCTTGCAAATTGGGCCCTTTTCCAAAGTTGCCACCAAAGCTAAGCGCACGTATTTCACAAATTTGGCGGAAATGGCAGTGATGCCAAATCTTTTGGAAACCCAGCTCCGATCCTATCAGTGGTTTCTTGAAGAAGGTATCAAAGAAGTCCTCGAAGAAGTTTCGCCAATCAGAGATTTTACTGGCAAAGATTTCGAGTTGCATTTTGAAGAATATTATCTCGACGATCCGAAATTTTCGGAGAAAAAGGCAAAAGAGAAAAACACCACGTTTGAAGCGCCGCTTCGTTGCCGCGCGCGCTTGGTAAACAAGCAAACGGGCGAAAT
>CAYNWW010000013.1:0-23425 GCA_964401055.1 uncultured Candidatus Saccharibacteria bacterium
CAGGTGATTGGGGCGGCGGATGAGTTGGCGTCGCTTCTGGGCGTGGCCAAGGCGGAACTTGCGGAGGTGGCACGCGCGGAATTGCGGCCGATTATTCATCGGATTCAGAATTTATTGTTTGTTGTGTTGGCGGAAGTGGCCGATCCCGCGAAGCTCAAAGCGAAGCGGGTGATTGGCGCGGCCGATGTGGGGTTTTTGGAAAGTGTTGGTGCAGCGATTGAGCCCGGGCTGCCGCCGATTAAGAATTTTATTGTGTATGGGGAGGCGCGCGGAAGTGCATATCTCGATTATGCGCGTGCGGTCGCGCGGCGGTTGGAGCGGGAGATGGTGGCGGCGGGCGATGAAGTGGAGCCGACACCGGAGATGTTGCGCTTTTTGAATCGCTTGAGCGATACGCTGTATTTGTTGGCGCGGCGGCATGACTGCTTGATCGGTGCCGAATTTGTCTGGGTTTCGTATGAGTAAAACAAAATCAGAGATTCGCGCTGAGATGCTTGCGAGGCGTGCGGCATTGTCGCGGGCGGAAGTTGAAGCGGCGTCGCGCGCCGTTTGTGAACGCGCGCAGTCGACGCTCGAGAAATATTCTCACTTTTTCTTGTATCGTGCTTTTGGGAATGAAATTGATCCAGCGCTTTTGGTTAAATCGTTGGTGCGGCGAGGCGCTGAGGTTTATATTATTGAGCGCGATCACGACCTAGCACAAGCAGTCGCATTTATCCCCGAAGTGATTGTGTGTCCCGCTGTTGCCGTGAGTGAATTTGGCGATCGACTTGGGCGGGGCGGTGGATTTTATGATCGGCTGTTTGCGATATATCCTGAGGCGTTTCGAGTTGCGCTTATATATGATTGGCAACATATTTCTGACGTGTCTTGCGAGGATCACGACGTACCCATCCAAGACGTTTTTTCTGACAAACGAAGGTTGACTTTCTCTCAAAAATGAATTAGCCTATCAGCTGGAGGCTGAGCTATGCGTGACTGGAAGCATGAATTAGTTCATATTTCGCATGTGCGAAGTAATTTTGAAAGTGGGCTATTGAGCACGGGCGCAAGACAACAACTGGCAACAGAAATGGAGGCATTGCGCAAAGAAGCCAGGTCGGCCGGCCAAAAAAAGGTGGCGGGCGCAGCCTACGAGCTCAAAAAAGCACTTCATAGATCTTGCTAAGCAACGAGGTTCACGCACCTCGTTTTTTATTGGATTTCCAGCTTAGTTGCGGGTTGTTCGGTTTGCGGCTATGCTACAGGTATCACTATTTAGCACTCAGGTATGCCAATTCTTTCTCCGATCACCAAGAAACTCCTTGATCAGTACAAGCTTTACCACGACCAGCTCGCCGCGAAAAAGTCGACCAACGTGATCGTGGTCAACGAGGCCATCGGAACCGCCGCATTTTTGTACGAACGCGCCCGCACGGTCATTGACTACAAAGAAGAGCACCTTTTGAAAAAAGACGCCATCAAGCGTATTCTTCAGCGCCGCCTCAAGCGCGATGCCGATCCCAAAAAAGTTGCTCGCCTCATGTTGCGCGAGTTGATTCGCTCTCGCTATCTTGCCAACAGCACGGTGCCGGTGGAAGAAATCGCACGCGTGGCTGAGATTTTTCGAAAATATCAAGTGCTCGCTGCTCAGCAGTCGATCATAAAATCATGGCTGATTGCAGTTGCTGCATGTGAAATCGACGACCAGATTTCGCTCTACATACGTGAAGATGCATTGGTTGAAGCAATGAATGCAAAAATCGCAGACAAAATCGCAGTGCCGGCAATGGATGATGAGACGCGACAAGTGCAGTTATTTATTGCGATCCATCGCGCATTGGTCAAATCTGACACTGATTTGGTGCGGTATGGATTGCTACGGTCGTATTCACCCGGTTGGCGCTCGCTCACGGCTGAGCAAGTTGCGGCTCCCGGCGTTGCTGAACGTGTGGTGGAACTTCAGCAAAAAATTGAGTCTCAGCTCGTGCATCCGACGCGCAACCGACTCCTCAATGTGGTGCGCAAATACGCCGCTCCGTTTTTGATTTTGCGTGAAGTGATTGAGCAGGATCCCAAAAAGTCCGAGCAACTGCTCCAGTATATGCCGCACGAAAAAATGCAGTCGCACGGATTTGATAAGCCGCCTCAATATTCCTTTGATGATTATTTCGAAAAAGTAGTCACGCGCAAGTACGCCGAATTGCAAACCCGCGTCCGTCGTCGTGCGTTTCGTGCGGTGTTGTATTTGTTTCTCACCAAAGTCGTGCTCGCGGTTGTATTGGAAATTCCGTATGACTTAGCGGTGCACGGGGTGATCAACGGTCGGGTTCTTGGTATCAATTTGCTCTTTCACCCGCTCTTCGTGTTTGTCCTTGCGTTTTTGGTTCGTCCGCCGAGCGCACGCAATACTGAGGGTCTGATTCAGGGTATCAAAGAAATTGTTTTTGCTGACGCTAAGCAAAAAATGTATACCCCCACGAGGGTTACTGCTTCTCGACGAAGCGTGCTGTCTGGCGCGGTCTTCACCATTTTTTATCTATTGTTGTTTGTAGTCACCTACGGAGCGATCATTGCGGTGTTGCGCAAGCTGCAATTCAACCTCATGAGCACTGCGATTTTCGTCATTCTCTTTTCGACAGTCAGTTTCTTTGCGGTGTCGCTGCGGTACCTCATGAAAGAATACGTCGTGGCAAAAGTGCGCGAAAATTTCTTCACGTTTTTGTTCGACGTGTTTACGCTGCCGATTATTCTTGCCGGCCGCTGGATCTCGGTCAATTTTTCACGCATCAACGTGTTTGTGTTTTTGCTTGATGTGATTATCGAAGCTCCGTTTCAGACATTGATCATTGCGTTTGAAAAATGGATTGGCTTTATTCGTGAAAAGCGAGATGAAATTGTGTAACTTCATCATATGAATTCGCTAGTTGATTATTTGCGTTCGCGTCCTGATGCGCGCATTGCATTTGAGATTGCTGAGCATTTTGCGTCTGCGCGGGTGTATCTGGTGGGTGGCGCGGTGCGAGATTTTTTGAGCGAGTTGCCGCTGAAAGACTTGGATTTTGTGGTTGCCGGTGTGCCTGCGGCCGAGCTGGAGGCATTTTTGCATCGCAAGGGCGATGTCGCGTTGGTGGGCAAAGCGTTTGGGGTGTTTGCGTTTCATCCGCGCGGAATGCATACGCAAATTGACATTGCGTTGCCTCGGACTGAGCGCGCGATCGGCGATTTGGGAAGGTACAAAGATTTTGAGATAGTGGCTGATCACCAGCTGCCAATCGAGGAAGATGTGGCGCGGCGAGATTTTACCATCAATGCGATGGCGGTTGATGTACGCACGGGTGAATTGATTGATGCGCATGGAGGTATTGCGGATTTGCACCAGCGGCGATTGCGCGCGGTCGGTGATCCGGCGCGGAGATTTGCCGAAGATCGCACTCGTGTGCTGCGTGGCATTCGCTTTGCAGTCTGCCTTGAGCTCGAGATTGAGACGTCCACTTGGCAGGCGATGACTGAAATTTCGCTCGGGCTTGAAGAATCTACCCCAATCATTCCGCGCGAAGTTTTGGCGAAAGAATTGGTGAAAATGTGCACCGGTGATGCTGCGCAGGCGATTGAATTGCTCGATCGTGCCGGACTACTGAAACAACTATTCCCTGAGGTTGAGCAGATGAAAGACACTGCGCAATCGCCTGATTATCACAGTGAGGGCAATGTATTTGCGCACGCACTTCTTGCGCTGAAGCGACTGAAGAGTCCTGAATTTGTGAAGCGTTTTGGTGCTGGTACTCGCTCGCTCGAGCTTCCGTTCGCGGTGCTTTTTCATGACAGTGGCAAACCCGAGACGCGCCGATCGGCGCCTCGACCCGGTGCGCCCGATCACATCTCTTTTCACGGCCATGCCGGCCGCGGTGCCGAGATTGCTCGTCGCGCGCTTGATCGGATGCGATTTGCGAGCGTGGAAAATTTTGATGTGGAAAAAGTGGAATGGCTGGTGGCGCATCATATGTTTGCCATCACCAACGTCCTCGCCACTGTGAAAAAAACTACACTCGAAGCATATTTTTTGCAAAAACCTGAATGGGGCACTGACTTGCTTCGGTTGATTTTTCTTGACCTCAGCGGCTCACTTCGGCCTCATGACGCTCCGCCGGATTTGTCATTGCTTGATGAGCTTGAGAGCCAGATCGCGGATTTGCGTACGCTTATTCCTGCAGAGTTTACCCAAATTCCTCACTTGGTAACCGGTGATGACTTGATGCGCGAGTTGCACATGAAGTCGGGACCGATGATTGGCGGCTTGCTGGGGCAAATTCGTGAGTTGCAATTGCGCCGTCAGTTGCACACGCGCGAAGAGGCGATCGCGTATGCGCGCACCAAACAAAGTGGCGCGCACGACTAGAACGCGGTATGATAGGCGTGGTATCATTTGATATACACACATGAAAAAAACAATCGCATTATTTCCGGCAATTGCTCTGGTGTTTGTTGCTGCAAGTTGTAGTACGAAGCAAGCTCCCTCGACTCCTGCTGCCGTCACCACAAATAAACTAATGGTGAGTAGCGTGACGACTCCCGATGCTGACCCGGTCGGTGTCGTCCAAGATCTCCTTGCGCATGCAAAATCCGGCGATGACACGGCCGTTCGGGCTGTGCTCGCACCTGGCTTCGCACCTGCGAGTTTATCCTTACTGTATCCGGAAAAATCTGTCTTAGTCAGCGCGCAAATTGATTACGATCCGCCGCTCGAATTTGCAAACAATTTTCGTCTGGTAAAGGCGGTGTTCACTCCCAAGTCCGGCGACGCCCAGCGCTATGTCTATTTCTTGGAACTAAATGCAGCCAAGGATAATTGGCTCGTGTTTCATATTGAGATTGGCGGAAGGTCTGCGGGTACCGATAAGGCAATAAAAACAGGAAAAATTGATCAAGAAATAAGTCCGCTGCAAGCAATTCAAAAAGAGAGCATGAAGTCCGAATTTTCCTGGTGGACCGATCCCTATCTCAGCACACTCGCATCATCTATTGCATTAGGTTTTGATCCACACAACGACGCCTACACCCTCAAAGACGACGGTGACGTCGAAGTAGCTCATGGTGATGATATCTACAATCTTCACTTGACTCAGCCGGTAACCAAGGGTGCTTCCGGAATCTGGACTATTGATACGGTAACAAAAGAATAGCCCGGCGATGTCATCTGCCGAGCTATGTATTGAATCAACCTGCGCCGCTGCCGCCCCCACCTCCACCGCCCCCGGCGCCCCCTCCAAACCCGCTGCCTCCGGATGCGCTGCTTGACGGCGACACCGTAGCGGAATGTGCTACGCTTGTGCTCATCGCGCTCATGGATTGCGCAAAAGAGGCTGCAGAAAATCCGTTGATAAATCCGACTCCGCTCGCGTGTGAACCCGACTGATACCAGTCGGGTTTTATCGCGCCAATTCCCTCAAACTTTTTTGCCCACTCTTTTTCGATACCAAAAATCATGGCGTAGGCAAGGAATCGTACGAATAATTCTGGCGTGAGGTCCTGCACGCGAAATCGTTCGGCGGTGTACAAATATTCTTTGAATCCGAGCGCGTATTCGTACGCAAGTCTGCCCTTCTCGGTGCGGGCGGGCATGGCGCCGGCAAAAAGCATGACGAGCGCACCATCGATCAAGAGCGGAATCCCAAAACCCATCACCGCTGTAAGTGCGCCGCCGATTGCAAGCAATACGCCTCCAGCAATAAGATAGGCGGCGCGTGTTTTTTCCGGACTTTTTGCATAATATCCGCGCGTTACAGCTGCCGCGTACAACGCCTCAAAAATTGCGGGCAGTTCTTTGTAAAATTTATTTTCCAATTCTTTTTGTTCCACGCGAATTGCTCCGCCTTTGAACATGCCGTCGAGAATGAGTCGCTCAAAATCCGTCACTTGTGCGTCACCGGCCCATTCTTTTCTTTTTTCAAATGCAAATTGTTGTTTGCGGAGTAAGCCTGCACTTTGTGTCTCGATGATGGTGATGTATCCGCGGGTTGCCAGATCAACCAGCGCCGGGATCACATCGCGGATGTCAGCCTTTTCGTCGAGTAGAGTACCGACTTCCGAAGGTGTACACTTATCCGGCGGCTCGTATTGGGCGATGAGCGTTGTGCCGGTGGCAGTTTTTGGATCACGACCGACGCGCAACCATCTACGAATAAGCCAGATGAGGACGCCGATCGGGGAAATAATCCAGAGCACAATCAGCGCGGTGACGATCAGTCGTCCTACGCGATGCCACCAGAATTCTTGAAGAGAAACAGTTGTCGTTTTTGTATCGCCAGCGCCCACAGACACATCGGCGCTACCGACCTCGTAGCCAAACTTGCGTAACTCAATATGCTGCGCGCCGAGCGTGAGTTGTTTGCCACCGCGCAAAATCGCATCGGTCTTATAAGGAGTTGCCGCACCGTTGATGGAGATAGTCGCGTCGCTCGGAGTGGAATACAATTTGAGTACGCCCGGATTGTCCACAATTCCGCGCGGCCAACCGGCCACAATAGTGAAATCTGTTTGTGCATCAAGCTCTTCATTGGCATGAAATGCAAATGTGCGGTCGTCTGCGATGCGCGCTTCGGCTGAGATATCGTCAGTGCTAAACACGGTCGCTTTCATCAGCGATTCATCCGTTGACGCGGGCAGATGCACGGTCACATCCGCATGCTCGATTGGTACATCGCGATCGTGCGAGACTGCGTTCCAGTACAATTCATCATGATCGTCAAAATATCCGATCCCGCCATCGACGGTGTATTGAAAAATCCAGGTGTGCGTGGTGTCGGTCAGATCAAAATTCACTTGAATTACTACGTTGTCCGCCGCGCGCGTGACCGATACGGCATCGCCGCTCAATTCTACGCCGGTTTCTTTATCAAACACCCGCACATCCCGAATGTTGTCAACTTTTTTGAGCGGAATCGTCCGTGTGACATAATGAAAATTTCCCGTGAAATCAAATGTCTGCTCTTCGCGCACCACTATGGTGGCGTCTTTGTGGATGGCGATATCCACATCCCATGCTGGAAAATACCAAGATTTGTCAGCTGCGTGCGTCTGCGGCGCAAAGCCCAAGATGCACAGTGCGAGACCGGCCAAAAAGATGCGAAAACGCATATGCGTATATTATTCACAAAATAGTTCTCGTTAAATTATACCTCGCCGCGTGCTATACTGCCATTATTATTACTAATCTGACTCGTATGCCACGCGTATCCAGTCCGACAGTTTCGCTGCCAAATCCGTTTGAGACCGCGCTTGCTCAGCTTGATATTGCCGCGCGCAAACTCAAGCTGGCGCCTGGTATTCATGAGCAGCTGCGACATCCTGCGCGTATCTTGCAAGCAAGTGTGCCGGTGCGGATGGACAACGGCAAGGTGCGGGTGTTTGACGCCTATCGCGTGCAATATAACGATGCGCGTGGGCCGTTTAAGGGCGGGATTCGATTTCATCCTCAGGTGAATCTGGACGAAGTCAAAGCGCTTGCCGCGTGGATGACGTGGAAATGTGCGGCAATCAACATTCCGTACGGCGGAGCAAAAGGTGGGGTAAGCGTGGATCCGTCGACATTGTCTTTGGCTGAGCTCGAGCGCTTGAGCCGAGGATATATTCAGGCATTTTACAAATTTATCGGGCCGGAAATCGATATTCCTGCGCCGGATGTGTACACCACACCGCAAATTATGGGTTGGATGGCTGATGAATTCGGCAAGCTGCGCGGACATCATGCACGCGGAGTGGTGACCGGCAAGCCGCTTGAATTGGGCGGATCACTGGGGCGTTCCTATGCGACTGCGCAGGGAGGCGTGTTTGCGCTGCTGCGGGCTTGCGAGAAACGCGGCATTACTCCACGAGGCGCGACGGTTGCTATCCAAGGTTTTGGTAATGCGGGTTATCACATGGCGCGCATCTTGGCGGATCTCGGATTTGAAATTCGCGCAGTGTCTGACTCTCGCGGCGGAATTATCTCTCAGCAAGCACTGGACCCTGCGGCCGTGATGGAATATAAAGAGAAATATGGTTCGGTCGTCGGCTATCGCGGCGCAAAAAAGATTACCAATGAAGAGCTTCTTGAGGCTGAGGTGGATATTCTTGTGCCGGCTGCGCTTGAAAACCAGCTGCTTGAATCAAATGCCGGCCGCGTGCGTGCGCAAATTGTGGTGGAGCTTGCCAATGGTCCCACGGCTCCTGCCGCTGATTTGATTTTGCACAAAAAAGGCATCCTGGTGATTCCGGATATTTTGGCAAATGCGGGCGGAGTTGCGGTGAGCTATTTTGAGTGGGTGCAGAATTTGCAAAATTATTATTGGACAGAGCAGGAAGTGATGACGCGCTTGGAGGCGCTTGCACATCAAGCGTTTGAGCAAGCGTATGCAGGCATGAAAAAATATCGCGTTGATTTGCGCACCGCGACTTATATGATGGCGGTTGAGCGAGTGGCGCGGGCGGTTAGTGCGCGCGGGCTGGCGTAGGAATTACGCTTGTGCGAGGAGTGAAGCGATAATACAACAGCTTCACAAGTTCGCTTGTGGACAGATAGGCTGCGCTAATTCCAATAACGACCACGAGTGAGGCGACGCTTGGCGTTTGAAAGCTAAACAACTGTCGAGTCAGAGGAATAAAGGGCAGCGCGAGCGTGACAGTTCCGGCAAGTCCGGCAAGTCCCATCAACGTCCCTGACGGCCGTTTTGCGTTCAAGAAAAATTTGCGTGTTCGAATTGAAAACATAAACAGTAATTCAGTTAAAATGCTGGCCATAAACCAGTTTGTCTGAAGCGTCGACGCGCCCGAATTTCGAAACAATCCAAACAGTAAAAAGTCAAAAAATGTACTGACAATGCCAAGAAGGGTGGTAAGCAGTGCGATGCTTTTGATATTGTAGGTTTTTGGGCGACGCAACTCTTCTTCGTCTACGGTATCAGTCGCCACTGCAATCATAGGGAAATCCGAGAGGAGGTTGACAAGCAAAATTTGGATCGGCAGCATGGGCAGGAACGGCACAAACAGCGACGCAAGTGCGACCGCATAAAAATTGCCAAAATTGGACGCAAGTGTTGCCTTGATGTATTTGATGGTGTTGGCAAAAATTTGTCTGCCCTGGCGAATGCCGTTGACGATGACGCTCAAGTCTTTTTTCAATAGCAGTAGATCCGAAGCCTCGCGCGCAATGTCTGATGCACCTTGGACGGCGATTGCCACGTGCGCCAGCTTGAGTGCGGGCGCGTCGTTGATTCCTTCGCCAATAAATCCGACCTGGTGTTTTTCTTGGAGCAGCTGGATGAGTTCATATTTTTGATCCGGGGAGAAACGCGCAAAGACTGAGTATGATTCACTGACCTCGTGCTTGCGAGCGTTGGGAATATGGTCAAACTGGTCACCGGTAATGACGTCAGTTGGTGCGGCAATCAGGCCGATGGTGTGGCCGACGTAGCCGGCGACTTCAGGCGCATCTCCGGTGAGAATTTTGATCGTCAGGCCGAGTTTTTTTGCTTCAACGACGGTGCGAGCGGCAGTCGCTTTGATCGGGTCGGTCAGTGCGATCATGCCAATAAATTCAAATTCTTTTTGATCAATGAGTCGCGCAAGTCCAACTTTGCGTGTCCGTGAAGCTGGTTTTGCAGCGGCGATCGCGATGACTCGATTGCCCTGCATGCCCTGCTCGCGCTCCCATGCGGTCGCGCGCGCCCGTTCCCGCGCAGTGAGGTGGGTGCACAGCGCGCTCACCTCTTGATAGGCGCCACGCACGATTGCGACGCGTTCGCCCGCGTGTTTGTTGACCGCAAACAGTGCGTTGTATCTTTTTGCCGGATCAAATGGTAACTCCTCCGCGCGAATAAAGCGTCCCACTTGCTGTTGGCCTTCGGGCGTGAGCGCATCCCACAGTGCGATATCAAACGAATTGTTCGGCTCCTTGTGCGCGTGGTCGCGGTGATGAGCTGATGCGATCGCAGCCAACACGAGAATCTCGGGATGACTTGCGGGGTAGGTGCTCGACACGCGCAGTTTGTTTTCCGTCAGCGTGCCTGTTTTATCACTGCACAATACATCAATACTTCCCAAATCCTCGATCGCGGTCAATCGCTTGACCACCACTTTTTGTTTTGCCAATTGCAGCGCGCCGCGTGAGAGAGAAAAAATACTCACTACGGGCAGGGCTTCGGGTATGACGCTTACGGCAAGCGTTAATGAAAAGAGTACCAGCGTCGGGATATCCGCACTGTCTCTTTTGATGACTACATTGACCACAAACACCATAAAAAGAGTGACGATGACCAAGCGCAAAATAAACTTGCTAAAATTGCCGATTTGCTGCTCAAACGCGCTCGGATGATCGACGTGTGCAGCTTTGGATGTGATGGCGCCAAGTTCGGCATGTGCGCCGGTTGCGATCACGATGCCGGTCGCTTTTCCATCCTCAATGAGTGTGCCGGAAAAACCAATATTGCGGGCGTGAAACAGATTGTTTGTGCCTTGCGCGCCGCGCCCTCCGCGCCGCGCTGCAACAAGTGGCGCGGCGTCTTTGGTTACCGGAGCTGATTCGCCGGTTAGTACCGATTCATTGATGAGGAGGTGGGAGCTGGTGGTAAAACGCACGTCAGCCGGCACGAGATCTCCTTCTTCGAGCACGACGACGTCGCCGGGTACCAATTCGGGTGCGGGGATGACGCGTTCGCGTCCGTCGCGCAAGACGCGTGCGTGATTGGCGAGGTAGGTTTTGAGCAGTTGCGCAGTGCGTTCGGATTTGTATTCTTGATAAAATCCCAGTCCGGCGTTGATGCAGACAAACAGCAAGATAAGGATGCCATTTGTTAATTCGCCCAGAAAAAAAGCTGATGCAGCTGAAATTGCAAGCAGGTAAAAAAATGGAGATTTGAGCTGGCGCGACAAAACATGCAGCCAGGAGAGCGGTTCCTGGATGAGTTCGTTGCGACCTTCGCGGGCAAGTCGCGCTTCAGCCTCTCGCGAAGTCAGTCCGTGGCTGAGGAGGACTCCAAATTTTTTTTCAAGCGCGTGAGTGGTGAGGCCGGTCGTTTGTGCAAAAGAGCTCTGTTTGTTTTCTGGCATGCAAATCAGTTATTTGTCTTGTTTTGGCGCCAGAAGATGAAAATGAAGATAGGTTATTTCTTGATATCCTGGCCCGTTGGTGAGGATTTTGTATTTGCTCAGTCCGTGATCTTTGATAAGTTGTGCCATGACGGCATAGGCATCGGCGAGATAGACGGTGTCGTCTGCGGTGAGCTCGGCTGCATTTTTAATATCTTTTTTTGGGAAAATCACATAATGAAATGGAGCTTGCGGCAACGGATTTTCGATCGCGATTGTTTTATCTGTCTCCAGTATAACACGCGGCACAATTCCCGGAACCTGCTGAATGCCTGCCGATGTCAGGATGCCCGCGAGCTCATTTGAGTGAAAGCAGTGGTCGGTGCAGTGGGAGATCTGGAGAAATTGGCGCGGTTGCGTGTGGATAAAAAGATACCCGCCGACTGCAATGCCGAGAGAAAAAATAATCAGCGCGCTTACCAGACGAAAAATCGTGCGAAATATAATCATGCACTTCAGTGTACCGCGCCACACTTTTCATCGCAAACTTGACTTTTTAATTATTTTAATATATAATATATATGTAAGTAGATGTAATAACACAGATGAGCGAAAAACAAAATTCTCCCCAAAAAGTCCTTATCGTTGACCAATATCCACAGACACAAGCCAAGCTGGTGAAGGAAATTCGTGCGCTCGGGCACTTGCCGTTGGTTGCGAGTAACGCAAGCGATGCGCTGTCGGTGTTGCGCCAAGAGCCTGCGCTCGTGGTGTTGAACCTGTTGTTGCCGCACCTCAGCAGTCTGAGTTTTTTGGGGTTTAAAGAAGCCCACCCGGTGTTTGCGGATATTCCGCTGGTGGTATTTGCGGATGGAATGGGCGAGGATTCGGTGGCTGAAGCATTTGGCGCCAATACGATCGGCCAAGTGCAGGGTTTTGGGCAGTCGTTTGCAAGCGTGAAGGCACTCTTGCGTCGCATATTGTAAGTATATAGGTTATTCGGCTGGGTCGTTCTGCGGAACGGCCTTTTTATTTTTGCTTGGGAATTGTATGATAGACATACATAACAAACATACATCAATGAAAATTTCAATTTCGCTTCCGGCTGTTAAAAAACATATTGGAAAAGTCTGTATCGCGGGAGCGGTCGTTATTTCTGTATTGCTTGCGGCGTTTCCGTTTGCGCGGTTGACGCTTGGATTTATCGATTCGCTGCAATTTTTGTATTTTGTGCTGTTGGTTGGGGGTGTGGCCGGTACGTTTGCATTGTATCGAGCGAAAAACCAGCCATGGATTTTTATTGTGGCCAGCTCTGCCGCGTTGTTGAACTATTTTTTCGCATTTGTGCTCGCGAGTTCGCTGGGTGCATATGTGACATCGCTCGTGTTGATTGCTGTGTTGGTGTGGAATATTTTTTTGGATCGCGCTCCTGATGCGCCCGCGGGCGGTTTTCCACAAGATTAAAACTTGTGACAAAAAAATCAGCTCCCAGAGCGGTAAAATAGGTCATTTTGACTTTTGGAATTACGATCGCGTATAGTACATGCACCACGAGATGTCGTGAACTGAAATACAATTTATGCGAGACGAGCCCGGTCGGTGCTCGAGTCATTTTGTGTACAAAATTTACTTCTAATGAAAGGATAGCTGCATGTCCGCAACCTCATTCGCGCTCCCTACGCATATCAAAAAACGAAACGGAGAAGTTGTCCCATTTGATCAAGAAAAAATTACTCACGCGATCTATAAAGCAACAATTGCGGTCGACCGCCGCAATTTAGAACTTGCGCAAGAAGTTTCCAATCGAGTAGTTGCGATGTTGCTTCAGGAGTTGCCAGAGGGTAATACGCCAAACGTGGAGCATGTCCAAGATTTGGTAGAGAAAGCGCTGATCAAAGAAGAACATTCAAAAATTGCGAAAACATACATTTTGTATCGCGAAAAGCGCGCCAAGTTGCGTGAAGAAAAAATGAAGATTCTCAATGGCCACTCGACCAAAATGCCATTTAGCACCAACGCATTGCGCGTGATCGCAAAACGATATTTGCATCGCGATCATCAGGACAATGTTCTCGAATCTCCTGAAGGCATGATGCATCGCGTCGCTTCGACGCTTGCGGCCGTAGAGCGAAAGTACGGCAAAAAACAAGCGCAAATTGAAGATTTTTCCAAGAAATTTGAAGAAGTGTTGCTCAATATGGAGTTCACGCCTGCCGGTCGTACGATGGCAAATGTGGGCCTGGACACTGCGGTGATTGCCAATTGTGTAGTGCTTCATATGGAAGACAGCATGGAAGGGATTTTCCAAACCCTCAAAGATGCTGCGTTGTTGCAGCAGGCAGGTTGCGGGCTCGGATTTCCGTTTCACCTCTTGCGCCCGGCCGGTACGGTTGCCAAGCGAACGCACGGAGTTGCGTCAGGACCTGTTTCCTTCTTGCGCGTATATAATGAATCGTTTGGCGTGATCAAGCAGCAAAATCGTCACGGCGCCAACATGGGTATTATGCGCGTCGATCACCCGGATGTCTTGGAATTTGCGCATGCAAAAGATCATGAAGGTGATATTAAAAACTTCAACATTTCGATCGGTTTGACGGATGACTTTATGCAAAAAGTCGAATCAAACGATCCAAATCCGTGGCTTTGCGAATGGAAGGGCGTCAAAATGAAGCCGCGTCGCGTATTCCGCGACAAATACGGCATTGTCAACGACATCAAAGAAGAGACAATGACTGCGCGCGAAGTGTTTATGGAAATCATCAATTCTGCATGGCTCAATGGTGAGCCGGGCTGCGTATTTTTGGATGAAGTCAACATCAAAAATCCGGTTCCAAAGCTTGGTCGCATCGAGGCGTGCAATCCATGTGGCGAACAATTTTTGCACGACAGCGACATGTGCAACCTTGGCTCCATCAATTTGGAAAAATTTGTGACTGCCGAAGGCGTGGTGGATTATGATCGCTTGGCTGAAGTCACTCGTCGCTCAGTGCGCATGCTGGACAACGTGATCGATCTCATGGATTTCCCCGCAGATCGTGTCCAGACCGCATCTCAAAACAACCGCCGCATCGGTCTGGGAATCATGGGTTTTGCTGATATGCTCTACAAGCTCGGCATTGCGTACAACTCGCAACTCGGCTTTGATACTGCAGAAAAAGTGATGGGTTGCATTCAGGACACCGCACATGAAATGTCGCGCCAGCTTGCCGAAGAAAAAGGCGTATTTCCAAACTGGGAAAAGAGCGTGTACTTCGAACAAGGTGTGAAGATGCGCAACGCAGCGCTGACCACGATTGCTCCGACCGGCACGATTTCGATGATGTTTGATGTGTCCGTTGGTGTCGAGCCGTATTTTGCGCTGGCATATGTCAAGAAAAATATTCTTGGCGGCAAGATGGAATTCTATTACACCAATCGCCATCTCAAGCGCGCGCTCAAAAAGCGCGGATTGTACAGCCAGGAAATCATGAAGCAAATTGTGCAAGAAGGAACGCTCAAAAATGTTCCTGGGTTGCCCGATGACCTCAAGAGCGTGTTTGTGACATCGATGGACATCTCCGCGGAAGATCACATTCGCATGCAGGCTGCGTTCCAGCGCCATACCGACAACAGTATCTCCAAGACGGTCAATTTCCCAAATAGCGCGACCAAAGAAGATGTGCTTCGTGGGTATGTGCTCGCATGGAAATTGCGCTGCAAAGGATGTACGGTCTATCGCGACGGAAGTCGTGAAGTGCAAATCCTCAATCTGAATTCCTTAGAAAAAGAGAAAGAGGAGTCAGAGGAGAGCAAGGCAGAAGTGAATAAAAAAGTAGAGGCTGAGGCTCTGATCGAGCGCAACCTCGGCGGCTTGGCAAAAAAAACCGCTTCCAGCTCAACGGTGTTGTCTAAAACAGAAATCATGAAAGGTGGCGCATGCCCAGAATGCAGCTCAGAGCTCGAGATCTCCGAAGGGTGCGCAACCTGCAAAAGTTGCGGCTTCGCAGTCTGCAGTGTATAGTGGAGCCACTAATCACTAAGAAAGGAATTCAGATATGAATCGTTTTGCTCGCATCGCAAGTGCCGCAGCTCTCTCAGTTCTTGTGCTCACGGGTGCAAGTTGTACGATGAACCAGTCTCAGGCGCCCTCATCAGCCACGCAATCGCAGCAAGAAACCGCATCAGTCGTGCTCAACTTTGGCCCGGCAAATAAAACACAGAAACAATTCGCGATGCCGGTGACAGGTCAGAAGACTGCACTTGATCTCCTCAAGGACGCTACTTCTGCAAATGGGCTTTCGCTTGTGTATAGCAATTCGTCGTTTGGTGCGTATATCACTGAGATTGACGGTGTAAAATCGACCGCTAATCAGTTTTGGCTGGTCTATCTCAATGACAAATCCATCGAAGTTGCTGCAGACAAGCAGGCAGTTGTCAAAGGCGACAAAATCGAGTTTCGTTTTGAGCAGTCCAAATAGGCACGCTTGCACAGGTGCATAAAAAAATCTCCCCCGCGCGGGGGAGATTTTTTATTGTGTCAGCTTGGAAGAGATCTGGTCGAGTTATTTTGTCGCAGTCTTGACGATCTGGGCAAAAATATCATTTTTCTGCTGAGCGATCTCTTGGAGCATTTTGCGGTTGAGTGCAATGTTGGACTTTTTCAACGCGCCAATGAACTGAGAGTAGCTAATACCGTTGGCACGACATGCTGCGTTGATGCGGGTATTCCAGAGCGCACGGAAATCGCGCTTTTTGTTGCGTCGATCGCGGTACGCATAGACACCTGCTTTGAGCAGTGCTTCTTTTGCTGCACGGAATTTCTTGCTTCGGCCATGGATAAATCCCTTGGCGCGCTTGAGTACATTCTTTCTTCGTTTGTGGGCGGCAACGCCTCTCTTCACACGCATACGAGTAGCTTAAAAATAGAAAATGAAAATTTAGACGTAAGGAATCAGCTTGCTTACAACAGCATCATTTTGCTTGGCCACGCTCACATCACTGCGCTTCGCGCGCTTGTGATCGCTGGATTCGCGCGAGTTGAAATGATCCTGAGTTGCCTGACGACGCTTGAGTTTGCCTGAGCCGGTGCGCCAAAAACGCTTGGCAGTGCCTTTGTGAGTCTTAATTTTGTTCTTCTTAACCTTGGTCTTCTTTGACATACGGGGTTCTTATTTCTTACGAATAATCATAATAACGGAATTTCCCATGCGCTTGGGTGGCTGTTCGAACACAATTTCGGTCTGGATCATCTGTGCGTATTTCTTCAACGCATCAAACGCGAGGTCGGCATGGAGATTTTCTCGACCTCGCAAGAGGATATCAACGCGAATCTTGTCGCCGCGCTCGATAAACTTGCGACCGTTTTCAACCTTCACTTCCAGATCGTGATCTGAAATGCGAGTGCTGAGTCGGATACCCTTGATCTTGGTTGCCCGGGTGTTTTTGCGCTGCTGCTGGGTCTTTTTCAGCATTTCATACTTGTACTTGCCGTAATCGATAATGCGGCAGACGGGAGGATTTGCGGCAGGCGCTACTTCAACCAGGTCAAGCCCGCGTTGCTGAGCAATGCTCAGCGCTTCAGGTGTCGTCACCACGCCAAGTTGCTGGTTGTTTTCGTCAATCAGACGAACTTGTGCGGCGCGAATCGCGGTATTGGTGCGTAAATTCTCTATGGAGGTATCCTTTCCTACTTAAATCTGCGCAAGAGTTCACTGCCTTAAGATAGCGCAGAGGCGGGCTTTTGTCAAATTTCCAAGACGGGCAATTTGTTCTATAATACTCGTGTTATGATTTAATCTATCCGTATGGCGTCGAATTTTTCATTTATCGCATCGCATGAGTTGAAAGCGCCGCTTGCTGCCATGAAATGGTCGCTGCACATGCTGCTCCGCGGGGATGTCGGGGCGCTGAGTGAGCAGCAACTGGAGCTTATTGAAGAAGTGTACAAAAATAATGAGCAGATGATCGGCCTGATCGACAGCATGACTGATGTGGAGTCACTCACGCAGGAGCACCCCGAGATCGAACAAAAAGAATTTGATTTGGCGCAGACATTGACGCATTTGCTGGATCAAGTGAGTGCTTTTGCTAAGGCGCGCAACGTCGTGCTTAAACTCAATACCGAACGCGGCGCGCTGCCGGTGCGTACTGATGAGAAGCGTATCCATGATACGATGCATAACTTTATTAACAATGCCATCAAATACACGCCGGGCAAAGGTGAAGTGCAGATTTCGTTGCGCGCAATGACCAAGGCGGAGTTGCAAGAACTATTTGTTCAAGACAAGGCGTTGGTGGACGAGTACTCGGTCGCTCGATTGCGTGCGACCGATTTTGCGGTGTTTCAGGTCAAAGATTCGGGCATTGGGATCTCGCCGACGCAGCAGGCAAATATTTTTCAAAAATTTTTCCGGAGCGAGGATGCGGTCAAAATGAGTACGCGCGGCACGGGCTTGGGATTGTTTATTGATAAAATCGTGATTGAGTTGAGCGGTGGCGTGATCTGGTTTCATTCAAAAGAAAAACTCGGATCGACGTTTGCGTTTGCATTGCCGGTGTTGCGGGAGGGTGCCGCATGGCAAAGCAAATAAAGATTCTTGTCATTGACGATGATCCGTTTTTGAACAAGGTCTATATCAACAAGTTTGCACAAGAAGGATTTTTGGTTTTGACGTCGATGGACGGAGTGAGCGGGATGCAAAAGATTCGCGATCAGCATCCGAGCTTGGTGGTGATGGACATTGTGCTACCGGGAATGAGCGGGTATGAGATTATGCAAACGATGAAATCCGACTCCGCGCTGAGCGATATTCCGGTGCTGATTGTGACCAATCTGGGGCAGACGAAAGATATTCAGCAGGCGATGGGGCTGGGCGCGGTCGACTATCTGATCAAGACTAATTTTACCATTGATGATATTTTGGAGCGGATTCGCGGATATATCGAGGTGCAGCGAGTGCATGAGGTGGACGTGAGTAGTGATGAGGCTGAGCAGGCGCGTTGGCAGCAATCTTTTCCTGGGACAAAAATGAAGTTGTCGCAGACGCGGGAAAATCGACTGAGTGGCGGTAAGGTAGTAAGATGTCCGAAGTGCGGAATTTCAGTGGTGCCGGGCACGCATTTTTGCCCCAATTGCGGGACGAGATTGTAAGACTGCGCGTGATGGCGTAAAATGTAATTTGTAATTATTTAGATAAGGATTCTCATATGGACGAACAAACATCTGGTGCGAATGTGCAGAAAAAAGATCAATCAGTGGCGCTGAAGTTGTTGACTCCAGCTGCGATTGTGTTGGCGGGAATCATTGTGGCGGCGGCAATCATTGCTTCCAACGGAGCTTCGAAAGGTACAACGACTACGACCGGTACAAATTCGGGCACTGCAACCGCGGTCAATGTCAAGGATATCAAAACGGACGGTGATCCATATATCGGCAAAGCTGATGCGAAAGTCACGCTCATTGAGTGGACGGATTATCAGTGCCCATTTTGTAAAAAATTTGAATTGGAGACGTTGCCTGAGTTGAAGAAAAATTATGTCGATACGGGCAAGTTGCGCATTGTGTTTAAGGATTATCAGTTTTTGGGCGATCCATCTGACGTCGCCGCTCGCTACGCTCGCGCGGTCTGGGAAGCTTATCCGGACAAGTATTTCGCGTGGCGCGAAGTGATTTTTACCAAGCAGGACGGGGAAAATACGGGTTTTGGTGACGAAGCAAGTATTAAAGAGGCGACAAAAACTGTTGATGGAATCGATCTGGACAAGGTTGTGAAATTGGCAACCGATAAAAAAGATGCATACCAGAAGTTGATTGATGCAGACAAAGCTCTTGGCGGCACTGCGGGCGTACAGGGAACTCCGGGATTTGTCACTGGCACACAATTGATCTCGGGAGCTGCGGCATATTCGAAATTCAGCCAGGCAATTGACGCTCAGTTGAAATAGGCGAGCGCTTCAAAACTCGACATCGAGAGGTGTCGAGTTTTTTTGTTGACAATATTTGTGTTAGCACCTAAACTACTAAGGTACTTTAGTATGTAAGACAAATCTGTATGAGACAAGAGTTGCTTGCCGGTACGGCTGATGACTTTCATCAGGTTGCGCGTCGGCTGCACAAGATGATTTGTGCGTCTGCGTCGCCATCGAGCCTGACAAAGGCGCAGGCCGGGATATTGTTTGGGCTTCAGATGAATCAGGCTGCCGGGGTGACGGAGCTTGCGCATAGTTTTGGAATTACTCCAAGCGCAACCACTCAGCTGGTCAACGGTCTGGTCGCGCACGGGCTGTTGGCTCGTAAAGAAGATGTGCGCGACCGTCGGCGCGCTCATCTGAAAGTTACAAAAAAAGGCGAGCGAGCGCTGGCGATCGTGAAGAAAAATCACGCACGGGCTATTGAGAAACTTCTTGAAGCACTCACTGATCAAGAGCTTGAGCAATTTCGCGCAATGCAACAAAAGATTATTAGTTATTGGAAATCACATGAGTAAGAAAAAACCTTCTTCACCTTCGGAAAATCCGCACGCAGAGCAAAAGGCAGGCCCAAAGCCGCCGAGCATTTTTTCGCTTTTAGGGCCGTATCGTTCAATCATCAGTGCGCTTGTGGTGCTTGCGATCGCGAGCAATGTGCTGACTTTGTTGCTGCCTCGTCAGATTTCGCATGCGATCGACGCGTTTATCAAGGGCACGGCGAGCGTGTCCACGATCGGCTGGCAGTTTGGCGCAATTGCATTTGTGATTTTTTTGCTTACTTATGCGCAAAGTGTGGTGCAGACGTATGCTTCTGAACGTGTCGCGCGCGATCTGCGATCGAGACTGGCGACAAAAATTTCTCAGCAAAGCTATCGCACAATTCAGCAGCTCACGCCGGGAAAATTGTTGACCAATCTGACGGCGGATATTGATTCGATCAAGCTGTTTGTGGCGCAAGCAATTGTGTCGCTGGTTTCGTCGTTGTGTATTATCTTCGGCGCAAGCATTTTGCTTCTGCTGATTGATTGGAAATTGGCGCTTGCGGTGTTGACGATTGTGCCGGTGATCGGCGGGACATTTTTTGTGGTGTTTGGAAAGGTGCGCGAGTTGTTCAAGAAGTCACGCGAAGTGATTGATTGGCTCAACCGTATTATTAGTGAGAGCATTTTGGGTGCGGCGCTTGTCCGCGTGCTGCATTCTCAGGCTCCTGAAGAGAAGAAATTTAGCGCCGCCAATCAAAAGGCACAAGATTTTGGTATGCAGATCTTGAAAATGTTTTCGATTATCATTCCGGTGATCACGTTTGTGTCCGGCCTTGGGACAATTATTATTTTGGCGCTTGGCGGACATTTTGTGATCAACGGATCGCTGACGCTCGGAGATTTTGCGGCGTTCAACAGCTATGTTGCGCTGATTATTTTCCCGATTTTGATCATTGGCTTCATGACCAACATCATTGCGCAAGCGACCGCGTCGTATCAGCGCGTGCAAGACGTGCTTAATGCGCCCGAGATTCCAGAAACCGGCACGCGGTCGGATGCACTGGCGGGCGGTATTACTTTTGATGGCGTGACTTTGACTCATGGCGATCGTCAGGTGCTGAAGCACGTTTCGTTTGACGTGAAGGCGGGAAGTCGCACGGCAATCATCGGTCCGACAGCCGCAGGGAAAACGCAGTTATTGTATTTGACTATTGGCCTGATCGCGCCAAATGAGGGAAAAATTTTGTTTGACGGTCATGAAGTGCGTGAATATGATCACCATGCGCTGCATCGTCAAATTGGGTTTGTGTTTCAAGATAGTATTATGTTCAACCTGACGCTGCGAGAAAATATCGCGTTTAACACTGCCGTGACTGAAGAGAATATGAAGCGCGCGATTGAGACGGCTGAGCTCGCGGACTTTGTGGCGACTCTGCCTGACGGTCTTGATACGGTTGTGTCTGAGCGCGGTACGAGTTTGTCCGGCGGGCAGAAACAGCGCGTAATGCTTGCGCGCGCATTGGCGCTCAACCCAAAAATTTTGCTGCTCGATGATTTCACTGCGCGCGTGGATACCGCGACTGAACAAAAAATTCTTGCCAATGTGGCAAAAAATTATCCGCAGATGACGCTCGTGTCAGTGACGCAAAAAATCGCAGCTATCGAACACTATGATCAGATTATGCTCTTGATGGAAGGCGAGTTGATCGCTGCCGGCACGCATGAGCATCTCATGGAAACTTGTCCGGAATATGTGCAGATTTACAATTCGCAGCGCAGCACCAATCATTATGAATCACAATCATGAATTACAAACTGAATAAACAATTCGATCAGGCGCTTGCGGGCGCTGGAAGCTCTGGACCCGGTACGGCTCGGTTTGCGCCGACGGTATCCACGGATACAAACAAGACAAATATTGGCGACGCACTTCGTCGAATTTGGCCACTCTTGAAAAACGAGCGGTGGAATTTGCTGATTGCGGCTGTGGCGATCGGTGTAAACTCGTGGATGAACTTGTACGCACCTATCTTGGTTGGTCATGCGGTCGACAATCATATCGTGAAGCGGGATTTTAACGGAGTGTTGATGGTGGCCGCTCAGTTGCTCGGCGTGTATCTTGTCGCCTTGGTGGCAAGCTACATCCAGACGCGCGTGATGGGCGGAGTCGGACAACGTACGCTGTTTCGCTTGCGCAACGTGATTTTTACCAAGCTGCAAGAATTGCCGCTCGCATTTTTCAATCAAAACAAAGCCGGCGATCTTATCTCGCGCATCAACAATGATACGGACAAGCTCAATCAGTTTTTCTCGCAATCGCTCATGCAGTTTATTGGAAGCATTTTTATCATGATCGGTGCGGCCGTATCTGTAATTTCGTTGCATACCAATCTTGGTCTTGCGTCACTTGCGCCTGCGCTGGTGGTGCTTGTTGTGACGCGCTTGCTGACGCCGTGGGTGAAAAAGAAAAACGCAGTCAACCTGCGCAGCGTGGGTGGTATGAGCGCGGAAATTTCCGAGAGCCTCCACAACTTCAAGGTAATTGTGGCGTTTGATCGGAGTGATTATTTCCGCGAACAATTTGAAACTGCAAACAAACAAAATTATGAGACCGCGGTGCGTGCGGGTCTTGCGAATAATTTGTTCACGCCGTTGTATAGTTTGGCGTCGATGGCTGGTCAGCTCATTGTGTTGACGTATGGAATTCAGCTAATCCTCGATGGACATTTTACGCTCGGATTGCTCATTAGTTTCTTTACCTACATCAACAGATTTTATGATCCGCTTCGTCAGCTTGCGTCGTTGTGGACATCATTTCAGGTGGCGCTTGCCGGATGGGATCGCGTGTCGGAAATTTTGACACTGGAAAGTGATTTGAAAATAGTGCCCGCGCGGGCTGGTGTCGCGCCCGCCTCACATCTGCTTGAATTCCGCGGTGTCGACTTTGGGTATCCGGAAGGAAAGCAGGTATTGAAAGATATTAATTTCACCCTGGAGCGCGGGAAGACTTACGCATTCGTCGGTCCGACCGGCGGCGGCAAGACGACGACGGCGTCTTTGATTGCGCGTCTGTATGATCCGACGAAGGGCGATATCTTTTTTGAAGGTCGCGATTTGCGTTCGTACACGCCGGCCGAGCGTACGCAAAAAATCGGATTTATTTTGCAAGAACCGTATCTGTTTGCGGGCACCATTCGTGACAACTTGATGTATGGCAGTCTGGAGTTGCAAGGAAAAACGCCGCAAGAATTTGATGCGCTACTTAAAGAAGTTGGACTCGATCATTTGCTCGCGCGATTTGAAAAAGGTCTTGATGCCGAGGTGACTGCCGGTGAAAGTATGAGTTTGGGACAAAAGCAGATCATCGCGTTTATGCGGGCGGTGTTGCGTAAGCCAGATTTGCTTATCCTTGATGAAGCAACGGCTAACATCGACACGGTCACTGAGCGCGTGCTGGACGATATTTTGAAACGCCTTCCTACGACGACCACGCGCGTGATTATTGCGCATCGACTCAACACGATCGAAGGCGCGGATGAAATTTTCTTCGTCAACGGCGGTGCGATCACGCGAGCCGGATCGCTGGATCACGCGGTCGAGATGCTGCTTCATGGGAAGCGCCAGAGCTAAGTGTGCTTGACCTAGAGCTTGTTTAAATCAAGATCTTTTTGCTTGCCACAGAGCTCGATGTGATAGCGCGCGCCTCTTTTTGGAAGAAGGCTATAGCTACTGCCTGCGGGTATTTCAACCTGTTCGGAATCCGCAGATGACGTAATCGATGCCTTGCAAGCTGTGTCTTGCGCATTTTGCAGTTGGAGATGAATTGCGGTCCAAGGGTGTATTTTTGTGCCGTTCAGGATGCCTGCTGGCCGCGATGTGACGCTCAGTTGGTCGTGTCGTGAGCTGGCGTTGATTTCAATATATGCGAATTCGGGTACGAAAAATATCCAGTA
>CAYNWW010000014.1:0-2822 GCA_964401055.1 uncultured Candidatus Saccharibacteria bacterium
CCACCAAACTCCATTTTTTCATGGTATTAACCTAAATTTTTCATCAACAACTCGCGCGCCACTTGCGGATTTGCTTTTCCGGCCGAGGCTTTCATGACCATACCGACGAGAAATTGCAGCGCGGCTTGTTTGCCGGCACGATAATCCGCGACCGGACCCGCATGTGCCGCGATCACCTCGCGCACGATGGCATCGAGCGCGCCGGTGTCGTTCATTTGGCCCAGATTTTCGCGCTTCACGATCTCAGATGGGTCGCCGCCGGTTTCTATCATGAGTGCCAACACGCGCTGCGTCGCCGACGAGTTGATTTCTTTGCCAAACGTCATCATCATAAGTTCGGCAAAATTTTCCGGCGATACGCGCAAATCACGAAGTGACAAAGTGCGGCCTTCAGACGCGTTGAGATATTTTTGCAATTCAACAAGGATATAATTTACCGCAAGCTTGATCACTTTTTGCACGTCAGCAGTCGGCATTTTTTTGGACGATGCCCATTCGCCAATCTCACTTACGACATCTTCAAAAAACGCCGCTCGCTCTTGATCGGAAACCAATGCCTCCACATCCTGCGCGGACAATCCAAACTCGCTCGCAAATCGCGCACGCTTGGCAGCGGGCAGTTCCGGCAATCGGCGGCGCATGTCGTCGATCTCAACTTGCGTCCAAGTAAAGGGTGGCAAATCGGGCTCCGGAAAAAATCGATAATCAGCCGCGACTTCTTTGATACGCATCAAAAACGTCGTGCCGGACGCATCATCCCAACCGCGTGTCGTCTTACGCGTCTCCACCGCTCCGCCCGCCTCGAGCTCAGCGCGCAACCGCGCCTGCTCCACCGTCAACGATTGCTCCACCGCGCGAAACGAATTCATATTTTTGATCTCGACAATTCCGCTCGTGCGAATCACGCGACCGGTCGCCGGATCTATTTCTTGCACGCTAATATTGGCATCGCAGCGCAAATGCCCTTTTTCCATATCCGCCTGCGACACGCCGACATACCGCAGCGTCTGCTGCAGCTGCTGCATGTACAGCCGCGCCTGCTCCGGAGTTGTAATATCCGGTTCGGAAACGATCTCCGCCAACGGAGCACCTGCGCGATTATAATCCACTAAACTATAATCCGCGCCCGCAGGATGCGTATTTTTCGCTGCGTCTTCTTCGAGATGAATCCGATTGAGTCGAATTTTTGCACCGGCCACATCCACCCATCCGTTCACACAAAACGGCAAATCAAATTGCGAAATCTGATAGCCTTTTGGCAAGTCAGGGTAAAAATAGTGCTTGCGATCAAATTTGGAAAACAAGGGAATGGTACAATTGAGTGCGAGCCCGGCGCGCACGCCGTACTCGATCGCCTGCTTGTTCGCAATCGGCAACGTGCCCGGATGCCCCATGCAAATCTCGCACACATGGGTGTTGGGCTCAGCGCCCTCGACGTGATTGGCGCACGAACAAAACATTTTTGATTTGGTATCAAGCTGCGCGTGCACTTCCAGGCCGATCGTAGTTTTGAATGTCATGACAATTAGACGTTAATTTCTTGATGGACAAATGGCGCAGCCGCATCCCAGACGCGCGCAGCAATCGCCTCGCGTGAGAGCAATGAGCCATCGGCGTCGAGGCAATCTATTTTGCGCCAATTTTTCTCAGTCGCACAAAGCTCCTCAGCCTTGCGCTGCACTGCGCGCTGGTACTCGATATCCGCCTCATGTTTATCTTTTGCTCCTTTTTCAATATACTCGCGTGCGGTTTTTTTCGCTATCAATTCTTGCGACACTTCCACTGGCACATGCAAATAGATCACCAAATCCGGTGCGGGCAAGCCAATCGAAGCAAACTCCAATTGACGCAGCCATTCGATAAATCCTCGCTGCTCGGCCGGCGTAGCAAATTTTACCGACTGAAAAATCTCATTGGCGGTCTCGTACCGATTTGCCAAAATCAACTTGCCGTCGGCGAGCGCTTCATTGAGCGCATCCTTTTTCAACATGCGATCAAGCGAATACAAAGGAGAAAACGCATACGGACTCAGGTTGACCGGATCGCCAAATTCGCCCTTCAGCATACGGCCGATCAGCTGGCCAAACGGAGTCGAATAATCAGGAAAATCCACAGTGACAAAAGGAATCTCGCGGCGCTCACATTCTTGCATAAACAAATTGAATTGCGTTCCTTTGCCGGATCCATCTGTCCCCTCGAACACGATGAGCTTGCCCTTCTCCATCTGAGTAAATTTATGTGTTATTTGTACTACCAAATCCAAGTGCGCCTCGATCGCTCGCCTCAAGCTCAGCGACCTCAGTCAGCACCGGCGATTCTTTTTTCTGAAATATCACTTGCGCGATGCGATCACCTGCGGCTACCTGAAGCGAAGTCTGGGAATTATTTTGCAACACTACCGCCCATTCTCCCCGATAACCGGCGTCGATAACCCCGCCCAATGTATCAATTCCTTTTGCCGCAAAACTACTGCGCGACCAAATCAGCGCAACATAGGCCGGATCAAATTGCGTCGCGATCCCGAGCTTACAGACGCGCGTTTCCCCGGGTTTGAGTTCAAAAGATTCGCGACAATACAAATCACTCGCCGCATCCGACTCATGCATGCGGCGAGGAATCTGCGCATCAGGAAAAAGTTTTTTGATCTTGATTTCCACTGGCAGACACGCCGCTTACGCGACGCGCTCCAATTAATTTTTATTCGATGTCTTCGGCGCCACGCTGACTACCACGCGCACACCAGGCCCCATCGACGACGCGATTGTAATATCTTGGATAAATGCACCTTTCACGCTTTCAGGCTTTCCTTTTTCAATCGTATC
>CAYNWW010000014.1:2922-17802 GCA_964401055.1 uncultured Candidatus Saccharibacteria bacterium
GCTACATCAAAATCACACTTGCCTGTTTTTGCAATCTCGTCGATCAAGGTCGTGCTTCCCACCAACACCGCACCCGCCTCTTTTGCTTCAGCTTCTTTGTCCGCAGGAACAAATGCGGCAACGCGAAGTTTTTTTCCGGTTCCATGAGGCAACAAGGCCGTACCACGAATCAATGTCTCCGGTTTGGTCTTGTCGATTTGAAGATGTACGTGCACATCAAGAGCTGCATCAAACTTAACGGTTGATGCTTTCTTTGCAAGTTCAATCGCCTCCTCGACCGGATATTTTTTGGTCAAATCCAAACCAACGCGAGCTTTTTCATATCGCTTGCCATGCTTGTGCACACGTCTATGCTCAGCGCGAGTGAGGCCCTTTTTCTTGCCAGCTTTTGCCTTCTTGGCTTTGGTCGTTTCAGCTGCAGCTTCCTGAGCTACTTCCTTTGGCTGTTCGTCTTGTAAAATAAACTCTTTTTTACCTTCTGCCTTCTTTGCCTTTGCCATAAAATTCCTTTCGTGGTGCGAACGCCGGTCTTATGCGGCTCCCACAAAGCGTTTATTGTGCTAAAAAATTATCGCCGTTCCGGGGCAAGCGACAATTTCTTAGCACAATAAACGCGTATAAAAAATAAAATTATTTCACTGAAATGCCCATGCTGCGAGCAGTGCCTTCGACAATCTTGGTTGCGGCTGCGACGTCATGCGCGTTCAAATCTTCCAACTTGCGAGCGGCGATTTCTTCAGCCTGCTTGTGCGTGATCGAACCCGCAACGCCCTTACCCGTGGTACCGGAACCTTTTTCGATTCCTGCGGCCTTCTTGATCAAATCAGCTGCCGGAGGAGTCTTGGTGATAAAGGTAAACGTACGATCTTCGTAGATCGTGATCACAACAGGCACATTGTCGCCCATCATTTTCTTGGTCTTTTCGTTGAACTTGGTGCAAAACTCCTGGATATTCACGCCGTGCTGACCAAGCGAAGAACCGACCGGAGGCGCAGGATTTGCTTTGCCGGCGGCGATTTGCAACTTCACAATTGACTTAACTTTCTTTGCCATAAAATTCCGTTAACCTTATAAATTCTGCGTAAACTATATTTTCTTCACTTGCAGGAAATCCAGCTCGACCGGCGTCTCGCGACCAAACATGTTGACCAATACCTTGATCTTGCCCTTGGCTTCGTCGATATTGTTGACCTTGCCGTCGAAATCCTTGAACGGTCCATCGACGATCTTGACTGACTCGCCAATCGCCACATCGATCTTGAATTTCGGCTCATCAACGCCCATGCGGCGCTTGAGTTCGGCCACTTCAGCCTCATCCACCGGAGTTGGCGTGGTGCCGGATCCGACAAATCCCTTCACGTTGGGCGTGTTTCGCACCACATACCAGGATTCGTCCGTCACAATCATTTCAACCATCACATAGCCGGGGAAAATTTTCTCTTCAACTGTCTTGCGCTTGCCGTTTTTGATCTTGATCTTCTTCTCTTTCGGCACCATGACGTTGAAGATGCGCTCTTCCATGTCCATGGATTCGATACGCTGGCGAAGGTTGGATGCCACATTTTCCTCGTAACCGGAATACGTGTGCAACACATACCACGCGCGCTTTTTTTCACCTACTTGCTTTGGCATATTATTTCTTAATTGCTTGTTCGATCAGGAATGAAAAGAGAAAATCAAATGCGCCCAACAACAGCGCCAGCACCACGCTTGCGCCAATCACCACGAGGGTGTCGCGAATGGTCTGCGCGCGGGTCGGCCAGGTCACTTTTTTTGCTTCTTCCCAGGCTCCTTTGAAAAATGCGAGAATGCGCTTCATAAAGCTGCTGTGTTAGCGGATTTTTGTGCGTTATTAAAAGAATGGCTCGCAAAAACCATCTGCTGCGAGTATACAGCAGAGTTGCGAACTGCGCAAGGGCAAGGCCTACACATCGAGATTTTTCACACTTTTCGCGTGCGTCTGGATAAATCGGCGGCGCGGATCCACTTCGTCGCCCATCAGAATGTCGAAGATTTCATCTGCTTTTTTGGCGTCTTCGGCCGTGACTTGCAGCATCTTGCGCTCTTTCGGATCCATGGTGGTTTCCCAGAGCTGGTCAGGGTTCATTTCGCCCAAACCTTTGTAGCGCTGAATATTGAACGTCGCGCCCGGGCGCTTGGCAGTCATTTCCTGCACAGCCGCATCGCGCTGCTCTTCGGTATACGCATAGCGCTTGTCAGTACCGACTTGCACTTTGTACAGCGGCGGTTGCGCGATGTAAAGATAGCCGGCTTCCACCACTTGCGGGAAATAGCGATAGAAAAACGTCAGCAACAGCGTGCGGATGTGCGCACCGTCGACGTCGGCATCGGTCATGAGGATGATGCGGTGGTAGCGGATTTTCGCGATTTCAAACTGGTCACCGATGCCGGCGCCAAGCGCCACGATGAGTGCGCGAATTTCTTTGGAGGCAAGCATGCGGTCCAGACGAGCCTTTTCCACATTGAGGATTTTACCGCGCAATGGCAAGATGGCTTGAAACATGCGGTTGCGGCCTTGTTTTGCAGAGCCGCCAGCCGAGTCGCCCTCGACGATGTACATTTCACATTCAGACGGATCTTTGGACGAACAATCCGCAAGCTTTCCTGGCAGCGTAAATCCATCGAGTGCACCTTTGCGAATCACGCTTTCTTTTGCCGCGCGCGCCGCGAGACGCGCTTTGGCTGAGAGCACGCAGCGTGCGACAAGCGCTTGCGCGTCTTTGGGATTTTCTTCGAGATAATACGCAAATGCCTCATTCATCACAGTCTCGACGATCTTGCCCACTTCCGGGTTGCCGAGCTTGCCTTTTGTCTGGCCTTCAAATTGCGGCTGCGGCACCTTGATGTTGACGATCGCGACCAAGCCTTCGCGAGTGTCTTCGCCGGTCAGGTTTTCTTCTTTTTCTTTGAGATAGCCGTTGTCGCGAGCATATTTGTTGATCAAGCGCGTAATGGCTTTGCGAAAACCAGCCAAGTGCGTGCCGCCTTCGCGGGTGTTGATGGTGTTAGCAAATGACAATTCGTGCGGCTGGATCGCGTCGGTGTATTGGCAGGCGATTTCCACGGTGACATTTTCCACTTGCTTCTCTACGTAAAATGGCTTTTCGTGCTTGGCTTCTTTGCCGCGCGTGAGTGAGCGCAAAAATGAAGCAACGCCGCCGTCAAAATAGTACGTCTGAATGCGAGGAAGTGTTGCGAGCAGATCAGCATCAGTTTTTTGCGAAGCAGGTGTGGATTCTTCTTCATCCGTGTCGTCTTTTTTTGCGCCATCGGTGTCGTCATCCTGACTTGCCGCTTGCGCCGCACGCTTAAGCGCACGCAATCGCTCTTTGTCTTCGCGCTCGTCGATGAGTGTGATTTCGACTTTTTTGGTCAAATAGGCGCGATCGCGCAGCCAATCTGTGACTTTGGTCACGTTAAAATGCACTGTTTCAAAAATGGAATCATCAGGGACAAATCGCACAATCGTGCCGGTTGTTTTTTCGTTCCAGGGAGCGATTTTTTTCACCGGACCGGCAGGTTTGCCGCGGTGATAGGTCTGCGAATAAACTCCGCCGTCACGACGGACAGTAACTTCGAGTTCATTGGAAAGCGCGTTGACCACAGAAGCGCCCACGCCGTGGAGACCGCCCGACACTTTGTAGCCGTCGCCGCCAAATTTACCGCCGGCATGCAGCACGGTGAGCACGGTTTCAAGGGTGGATTTGCCGCTTTGCTTGTGCTTTTCCACCGGAATACCGCGACCATTGTCTTCTACGGTCACGCTGCCATCTTTGCCAAGCGTGACAATAATACGATTACAAAAACCGGCCATTGCTTCGTCGATCGAGTTGTCTACGATTTCTTTGATGAGGTGATGCAAGCCTTCGCTGCCGGTCGAACCAATGTACATGCCCGGGCGTTTGCGTACCGGATCCAGGCCTTCAAGAATGGTAATATCTTGCGCACCGTAGCTTGATTTGGGTTTCTTGTCGTCGTCTGGCATACAGATAATTTTAAGTAAAATTACATACGAATATGAGCCTGGTGTCGATCTTTCACCGCATCCATAATGCGTTCGTGCATGCGCTTGACCTCGTCGTCGGTGAGCGTATGATCGCTCGACTGGTAGCGAATGCGATACAGCAGACTTTTTTTGTCCTTACCCAGTTTATCATCTTGGTAGACTTCCACCAACTCCGCCTCTCCAATCAGCTTTTTGCCAAACTCTTTGATAGTGTCGAGCACCTCGCGACTTGGCACCGTCGCGTCCACAATGACTGAGAGGTCTTGCAACGACGATGGGTATTTTGAAATTTGCTTATAGATAATTTCACGCTGTCCAAATGAGATAAGCGGCTCGGTGTTGAGTTGGGCGCACGCCACGCGACCATGAACGCCAAGTTTCGCCTGAAGCGCCGGGTGGATTTCGCCGATCAATCCGATCTGCACGTTGTCGAGGAGGATCGCGGCGGATTTACCGGGATGCAAAAGTGGCGACGAGATTTTTTTGTACTGAATTTTTTCCGCCGGCACGCGTGCTACGTGCATGACTACGTCGAGCGCACGCTTGAGGCGATAATACACGTCGTCGTGCGGATGCACCACGGCAGCGGCAAGTTGGTGTGTCTCGCGCGCAGGTGTGGCATGACGCTCACCAGCGGGCGGGAAATCAAATGCGCGACCAACTTCAAACAGCTTAAAATGTTCGGCGTGCTTTGCATTGAGCTCGATCGCAGGCAGCAAAGTTTCCATAAGCGATGTGCGCATAAATCGCTGCTCCGGATTCATCGGATTGAGGATTTCGATATGCGCGTCAGCGTCAAACGCCTCGCCGAGTGCTGCGCGCTGCCAATCGCCGACAAATGATTTGGTTGCGATTTCGGAAAATCCAAGCGCCACCAGCTCGTCGCGCACATCGTCTTCGAGCAGGTCGAGTCGATTTTCAGCCGGAAGTGCAAGCGCAAGATGTGGCAATGCGGGCGTCACGCGATCATATCCGTGCAGCCGGCCGATTTCTTCCATCAAATCCTGATCCATAGTGAGATCAGCGCGGTACCACGGCGGCGTCACTTGGAGGAGATGCGCCTTGCGCTCGCTTTCATCCGTGTGGACGTCACAACCGAGGGCCACAAGAATTTCACTGATGTGCTGCTTGGAAATCGCCAACCCGAGCATGCGCGTAGCGCGCTCGATGTCGAGCTCGATCGCAGCCGGACGCGGCGCCGGCGTGCCATGAGTTTGGAGATTTCCATAGCGCAATTCAGGGCACGTTTCTTTCAATAATGACAAAAAGCGCGCGAGACCTTGGCGAGGCAAGGCGGGATTGACGCCGCGTTCAAATTGACCGCTGGCTTGCGTGCGCACACCGAGCGCGCGCGACGTCTTACGCACCGAGACGCGATCAAAAGTGGCCGCTTCAATCACAAGCGTTTTGGTGTGTTCGCTCACGCCCGAAGCCGCGCCACCGATCACGCCCGCGATAGCGAGCGGAGTTTTGGGATCAGCGATCACCAGCATACGCGGCGCCAACGTGCGCGTCGCGCCATCAAGCGTCGCGAGCTGCTCCCCTGCCCGCGCCTCACGCACCACGATTTCGGATTGGGCGATGTGGGCATAATCAAACGCATGCATGGGCTGACCGAGCTCGAGCAACACAATATTGGTCGCGTCCACAATGTTGTTGATGGAGCGCATGCCGCACGCAGCCAGACGATTGCGCATCCATTGCGGCGATTCGAGTACTTGGACTTGGGAAACCACGAGCGCTTCGTAGACGGGCGCCAATTTACCGGCTTCAACTGAGATTTTCAGCGGCACGCCATCGAGCGTCGCAGTTGCCAAATCAGCAAGCTCCACCGAAGGAACAGACACCGACTTGCGCAACACCGCGCCCAGTTCGCGCGCCATGCCGACGTGAGAAAATGCATCGGTGCGGTTGGCCGTGACTTTGATATCCAGCACGGTATCGCGATAGCCCAAGAACTGCGCCAGCGTATCGCCGATGCGCGCCGTCTCAGGCAGTACCATAATTCCTTCATGCGACGCCGACAACCCGAGTTCTTTTTCCGAACAAATCATACCTTGCGACAACACGCCGCGAAGCTCGCGTTCTTCGATGAGAAATCCGCCTTCACCCGGAAGCAATGAGCCGGGCAAAATCACCGGCACGAGCTGGCCTTCGGCAATGTTGGGCGCGCCGCACACGATTTGGCACTTTTGAAAATTGCCGAGTTTGACCGTGGCCACGCGCAGCTTGTCTGCGTTGGGATGCGCTTCGAGCTTGACCACCTTGCCAATCACGATGCGATCCAGGCCCTCGCCTTTTTCTTCCACGCTCTCGATTTCAAACGCGGACATAGTGACGCGCTCGATAAGTTTGTCGAGCGGCAAGTCGATGTCGATAAATTGACGAAGCCAAGCAAGTGAAAATTTCATAAAAGTGTGCGCCTCTGCGCGTTAAAATTGCTGAGAAAGACGAATGTCGCCACTGTTGAACAAGCGCACTTCATCGATGCCATATTTCATCATCGCGAGTCGGTCGATGCCGCAGCCAAATGCAAATCCCGAGACTTTGCGCGGGTTGTAGCCGACGTGGGTAAAGACGTCCGGATGAATCATGCCGGCGCCGAGGATTTCGAGCCAACCCAAATGTTTGCACGATTTACAGCCGGTGCCGCCGCAGATCAAGCAGCGCATATCGACTTCAAATGACGGTTCGGTAAATGGAAAATACGATGGTCGCAACCGAATGGTGACTTTTTTGCGAAACAGCGCTTGCAAGAATTGTTCAATGGTCGCGATCAAATGCGGGACTTGGATGTCGGTGTCGACCACGAAACACTCGATCTGATTGAGTACGTTTTCGTGCGTGGCGTCGGTGGCTTCGTTGCGATAGCAACGACCGAGCACGGCCGCGCGCACGGGCGGACGGCGGGATTCCATGGTGCGGATTTGCATGTTGGAGGTGTGGGTACGCAAGACAACTTCTTCTTTGCCATGAGCCGCAGACGCCGCGAGATTTTTAATCCAAAACGTATCCCACATGTCGCGCGCCGGATGTTCTTTGGGGATGTGCAGCGCTTCGAAATTGTAATAATCCGTCTCGATTTCCGGCCCGTCCACGATTTCAAATCCCATGGAGATAAAAATCTGCTTCAGGCGACGACGCACGAGCGTGAGTGGATGCAAATGTCCAAGTGAGGCCGAGCTTGTGGGCAATGTGATATCGATGGACTCCGCACGCGCAGCTTCGGCGATTTTTTCACCGGCAAGCGCAGACTGTTTGGCCGTAAGCGCTTCTTCGATAGCTATTTTGGCGCGATTGACCAATTTACCAAATTCCGGTCGCTCCTCTGCCGGCAGCGTTTTCATTTCTTTAAGCAAGCGGGTCACTTCCCCATTTTTGCCCATGTAGGTAATGCGCACGCCGTTGAGCGCGCCGCTGCTCTCGGATTTTTCAATGGCCGCGAGCGCTGCGGCAATGAGTTGGTCGATGTGATCGTGATTCATGAGGCAAGTGGCTTTCGTGCTAAAAAGACAAATTCGAGCAAGACAATAATGACGAAAAATAACGCGCTAACCCAGACGTGCAACAGGCCGAGGGATTGGAGCACCAGCGAGCCGATGACGTACAACGCGACCAGCATGCCTTGGCGAAACGCGGCGCTCAGGTGCGCAGTCAAATCATCCGCCGCGGAAAATATGAGCCGGCCATAAAACCCCACAAGCGTCAACGTCCCCACCAACGCGCAGCAGAGCGTAAGGTAAAATGCCAGAAATCCCACGCCGCCCGCGTGCTGCGGATCGATCGTCGAGATCACCAACACCCACGACACCCAAAACAACAATGTGCTTGCGCCAATTCCGCGCAGATAGGTTTTTAGAGACATATTTTACTGTATGATAGCGCAGAATGCGGTGGGGTGCAATCGAAAGAAATGAAAAAGCCCAGGGTTTAATCCTGAGCTTTGAGAGAAAATTAGCTAAATCCAAAGCGATTCTAGATAAGAAGAAAGGATTTTTGAAGCAACTTCAGCAAGACCGCTCTCATGAGAAACAACCTCCAAATGATAAATTCCTTCCAACTTGTATTCCGCTTGATATTTGCGCAGTTCCCGCTTTGCCGCTTCAAGACGCGCTCCACTAAGATCGCGCCCATCAAGCTCTAGTCTTTTGCGCAAAATTTCCAATGATGGAGGCAGAACGTAAACAATAAACAATCGCTTGGCAAAAGCCTCTGTCATAATTGAGATTCGTTCTATCGGCCAATCCAAAATTGGATAAGCCCCGCTTCTCAAGGCCTCTTCAATAGGCAATCGAGGCGTCCCGTATCGAATATTTCCAAATAGCACATTCACCGCAAGGAGGTCTCCGTCCTTCTCCATCTCGTCCATTCGCTCATCGCTAACAGGGATTTTATTTGTCTCCCCAGTACGCAATTGTCGAGTCATGTACGGCGAAATGTAGACGAACTTTGAATCCATCGAAATAAGCCTTTCAATAATAGCGCTTTTGCCAACACCAGAAGGCCCGAGAAGAAGCAGAAACTTACTCATAGCTCTTGCCTCCCCTTGCTTGATTAAGGCTCATTTTCATAGTTATAGCGGCGCTCCGAATTGCTTCTTTCCAAGAACCATTAGTGCTAGGGTATAAAATTCCACGTGAGGAATTTACGAAAACACCAGTACCGCTTGCATTGAGCAAGCTAGACATACTTGTATAATCTCCACCCTGCGCACCAACCCCAGCCAAGAGAATTGGCATGGAATCCGGAATTAGCTTTCTGAGTCTAGATAAATCCAGTCTCGTCGTAGATGATATGACCGGAATCATATTGCCGTTGCCATTCCATCTGTTAACCACAAGATCAAGGATATGCTTCCAGAAAGGACGGCCATCTTGCAAGTGAACATCTTGAACAATAGCGCCGCCAATATTGCTGGTTTTTACAAGCACAACGATTGATTTGTCTGCAAATTTTGCGAGTGGCGCAATTACATCATCACCCATGTATGGGTTCACAACCACGCCATCCGCGCCAATTAAGCTGAACAAATTTTCAGCATATGCCTCCATCGTGTTATCTATATCGCCGATTTTGCAATCGGCGATTATAGAAATTCCCGGATGATTTATGTGCGTATGCCTAACGATTTCCCTCAAAACCTCATGTCCACCCGACAAAAGATCAAAAAAAGCCTTTTGAGCCTTAAAGGCACAAACATGCTCAGCGACTGCATCAACAACGCCCTTCAAGAACTCCAGTATTTTTTCTTCATCATCGCCAGAACTTTCAAGAATTTCCGGCGGTAACTTTCTTCGGTCTGGATCAAGGCCTACACACAGCAGCGTGCCATGCGAATGCATCCGTGACAGAATCTGATCGTTTGAACGCATATTCACTACCTCTCTTGGTAGAGCCCCCTGTGGTTGAGATGCATCTCTTTTGCACGAAGATGCTCTGCTGTATGCTTAGTTGGCGCAACGACGACCGGGACAAGCTCGGCAGCTACAACATAGTCGTTTTCGCCAAACACCTTCACTTTTTCAGGATTGTTGGTTGCAAGGTTAATCATGCAAGACGTGGGGATGTCGAAATATTTAAGGATGCAAACGGCACCCGCATATGTTCGGACATCGATCACGCCTCCGGGAGCAAGTAGCGCCGCAGATTCAACTGTGTGCACTTTTAGAACATCTTGAATCCAAAGCGTTGCAAGTTTAAACGTCAGCCCCATCCCCATCCCCCTCCCGTCCTGCCTGGGAATGTTGATGATCATCCCTTCGCCAGCTTCTGCAAGAGTTTTCATCGCAAGTTTTAGCTGTTCACCGCACTCACAAGTCAAATCGCCAAAAAGCTGGCCCGTTTCACAGCCTGAATCAGTCCGCAAAACTAGACGGTCTTTTCGACTAAAGCTTGGAAGCAGGGTCTCCAGATCAAGCTCTGCCCTAACCAGGACAGAGTACTTTTCCCATTGATCGTCTATAGCAAAGCTGAACAGCCAGAACTGACCGAAATCAGTCTTGAGCGTGCCAATACCCCTTCGTTCAACGGCATAAAATCTATTAAATCCACTCTCAACAACAGCGATCCGCTTTTGATGAGGTTCCATCGACCTCTTCACAAGGTCAAGAAAGTTAGCAAGTTCCGCGGGAGATTTTCCAGATTTGCGCATAACTTCTTCCATATCTGCCGGCTTCACCATGACTGGCATAGCCATACTCCTGTTGTGATCTCGGGCGCGCGCTAGCGCTTCTGAGAAGGTGGGTAGATTCCAGTACTGTTTTTTTTTGCAAACGACCCTCGTATGAGTCGAATGGCTAAACGATTTTCAGACTCATACACCATAGGAACGCCAATAAGATTATGACATTTTTGACATTCCAAATTTGGAACGTCTTTTTTGTCATGTGCTCCGAATTGAAGTCTTGCTAAATCAGGCGGTGCAAATATCCTATCGAGATACATCCGAAGCAAGGCTCCGGAACCGTCTTTTTGATAAAGCAATATATGAGCGTTGCAAGCACCGCAGAATATGTCAAAAAATCGAGAGTTTCCTCCACGAGCTTTTGAATACCTGTCTTTTTTGAACTCATATTTGACTGGAGAATCGTCTGACATAGTCCATCCCTCGGTTACGTGACCAGAGAAATTCTAGTCACTTATTGGTAAAGAACTATTGCGACCATAACACATAATCATCTTTTTTGCAAGGGGTATACGCCTATTCCGACTTTTTTTATAACTGAGCCTTGATACAGGCGGACTGCCTCGCGTTTTTCTTTTTCATACAGATAAAACGTGCCAAGGACTTTTTTACATACATAACAAGCGAAGTCAGCTTTTGGAGAGTATGCGACATGAGGAGCAAGAATTCGATCCATATACATTCGTCGTAATTCACCGGGGCCATCTTTCTGATAAAGCGCCACTTGTGCACCACAGCTCTCACAAAATATATTCAAAAAGTGGGCGTAGCCACCCCTGTTTTCTCTATAAATATCCTGCTTAAGAACAAAATGAGATTTTTCCATAAATTCTCTATCTAGTTACGTAATCAACCAAATAGCATCATATCTCACATATCCCTACGCCGCAAACTCACAAATCGCGCGGTAATCACAATGCTCGCACAAATACACGCTCGGCTTGGGCGGAAATGTGCTGGTCGCGAGTTGGGCCGCGAGGGCGATGATTTCGGATTCGATTTTGTCGAGCTTGTCGTTGTCGACCGGGATCGAAATGCGTTCGTCGCGGTCGAGGAAATACAGCGTCAATTTGCGCGGACTCAGATTGAATACGCGGCGCATGGCGAGCGCGTAGATCGCGAGCTGCTTGTTTTTTTTGATTTCTTTTTCGAGTTGCTCGGTGGTTTGTTTGGTTTTGCCGGTTTTGTAGTCAATAATTTCCACGCCACCATCCTCGCAGGGATCGACGCGATCGATGTAGCCAAACAATTTGTAATCACCGATCCGCACCGTAAATCCTTTTTCGAGGAAGAGCGGCGCGGGTGCGAAACCGGCAGGCGCATTGCGTTCGTAAAACGCGACGAGGGATTTTTCCGCTTGGGCGTATTGCTTTTGTTCGTGCGTCGCGTCCATATACCATTCGCTGATCCACTGCGCTTTCAAAAATCCGAGCAAATCGTCGCGCGAGGGCACTCCGGCGCCAGACATGATCCGATCGTAAAACATCTGGAGCGTTGCGTGCATAGATTTGCCGTAGCTAAAAGTGTGCGAGCCGCGCGAAGGTATTTTGAGGATGTGCGCGAAGCGGTATTGGTACGGACAATTTTCAAATGCGACGAGCTGGGTGTAACTGAGTTTGTCCGGCAGTTTGTAGGCGCGCTTAGTGGCGGCGGCGGACGGCGTGACCACGACGGGCGGCTTTTGAAACAGCAACCCCGCGCGCGCGGCAAAATCTTTGATGGCTTCATCCGCCGACTCGTGCGTGGCCAATTCGCGCTCGATTTCTTTCACAAATCGCGACAGCCGACTTTCGCGCGTGCTGCCATATTTTTTCGCAGACGTCAGATAGAGTCGATGCTTTGCCCGCGTGAGTGCGACGTAAAACAAACGGCGCTCTTCTTGAATATGGATGTTGCCTTCGGGAATCACATCCTTGATCAGCGCGCGCGGAATCTCGATCGCCTCGCGCCGCGCCATGGACGGAAATCGCTGCTCGACGAGGTTGGTCACAAAGACCACCGGAAACTCAAGACCTTTTGCTTGGTGAATCGTCATCAAGCGCACCGCATCCGGACTTTCGTCAATTTGCGCCGGCGCCGGATCGTCCCCTGCTTCGATCATTAGGTCCAACTCGCGCATAAATTCTTGCACGAATTTGTATTTGGTCGACTCTTGCACGCGCTGCACGATGGAAAAAAATTGGCTGATGACGAGGATGTGTTCTTCGCGCTTTTGTTCGGATTCGTGCGCGAAGGTGGTGAGATACTTCGCCGACTCCAAAAATGCGAGCAGCACTTCAGCGACTGATTTGTGACGCGCGAGCGCGATGTGCTCGCGAAGCAGCGCAGCGAGCTTGCGCACACCTTCGCGCGACGCCGGTCGGAGATCCGCGAAATCATCCACGCGATCAAACATTTTATAATAATCAATCCCCTGCTTACGCGCTTCGTGCATGAGCGCCACCGTGTCGGACGCATCGATGCCCAAACAGTCCATGCTCATCACGCGGTACATACTAATGTTGTCCGCCGGATCGCGCAGCACGCGAAGATACGCGAGCAAGTCGCGAATTTCCGGTCGCTGATACAAGCCACTCGACGCCGCAAAATAATACGGAATTTGCGCCTGCTGAAATGCTTCGATAAACGGCTCGGCGTGCGAATTGGCGCGAAACAAAATCGCAAAATCTTTCCATTCGAGTTCGGGTCGCTCAGCACGGAGGCGGAGCATTTCCGCCATCACGAATTTCACTTCTTCATCGCGCGTATCCAGGCGGACGATATGCGGCTCGAGGTCATGCGCGCCGGAATTGCTTTGCAGTTTTTTGGAAATGCCGAGCTTTGCTTCCAGAGTTTCGGGGTTGTTGAGCTGGATCGAAGCATAGGCCGCGTTGAGAATTTTTTGCGTGGAGCGATAATTTTGGTTGAGCACGATTTGTGCAGCGTCGGGAAAATCGGTTTTGAAATGCAAAATATTAGAAACTGACGCGCCGCGAAATTTGTAAATCGATTGGTTATCATCGCCGGTGACCACAAAGTTGAATTGCGGCGGTGCGAGGAGTTTGAGCAATTGATATTGCGCGAAGTTAGTATCCTGAAATTCGTCCACCATCACATAGAGAAATTGTTGCTGATATGCCGCAAGCACGGTCGGGCGCGAGCGAAACAAATGCAGCGCGCCCACAATGAGGTCGCCAAAATCCACATAGCCGTTGGCGCGCATCAGCTCCTGGTAAAGCGCGTAGGCATGAGCGATTTCGGTCACGCGAGCGGCTTCAGCTTTTTCTTCAGCCGTGATCGCGCGCTCAGTCAGCTGTGTCGCGTGCGCGATGTATTCGGCGGGCGTGATGTCTTCGTCTTTGGCGCGCGAAAAATGCTTGAGCAATTCGGAAATAAAGGTGGCCGGATTTCCGAGTGGCCGATAATACGACAGTTCAAATTCAAACAAATGCTTGCGGACAAACAACCACGCATCCGCCTCGGTGAGAATTTTGAAATTAACCGCGAGGCCGATGTCGAGTGCGTGATCGCGCAGGAGGCGTTCGCAAAACGAGTGAAAGGTGCTGATCCAGAGGTCTTCGTAGCCGAGCGGGAGGAGCGCGTCGATGCGTTCGCGCATTTCTTCGGCGGCTTTGTTGGAAAATGTGAGCGCGAGAATTTGCTCGGGTCGCGCGAGTTTATTTTTCAGGAGATAAAATAATTTTTTCGTGAGCACGGTGGTTTTGCCTGTGCCTGCACCCGCGACGATCATAAGTGGACCAGTACTATGCGTGACCGCCGCGAGCTGCTCCGCGTTGAGGCCGGACAAAAATTCATCCGTGGCAAGTTCGGGTGGCTGAGTAAGAAAATTGGGCTGTGGATCGCGCGTACTGTCTGGCATATTTTTGACAAATAAATAGTTTGTTCGTATGCTGAGCGCAATGAGTAGCTTTGGCGTAATTCACCACCTCCGCGAATGAATCCCTAAAGGTGACCAAGCTACTCTCTTTTGAAGAGGGTTATCAAATATAGCGTGGTCCCCCCCATCCCTTTGTAGCACTTGCTACTGACCACGCTTTTTCTGTCCGAGTTCGCGCCCCTCCTAAGGCGAAACTGAAGCCGCTTTCATCACTCTCCAACTGAGCCATGACAGCGGCTTCTTCTTTTGCTCAAATTTCCAACACCGCGCCGGATCCAAGCGATCGATATGCATCGCTATGAGTGCACAGGAGAATCTGCTGGCCGGCAGCCGCAAACTCGGCGAGCAACTTCATCACGGCCGTGCGGCGCGCCTCGTCAAAGTTGACAAACGGATCGTCAAGGATGAGCAAATCAGCCTTGCCGCCGGTAACCATGCGATACAGGGCGAGGCGCGCAATCAGATAAATTTGCTCGATTGTACCTTGGGATAAATGCTCCTGCGGCGCCACCAACTCACCTTTTTCTTTGGAAAATACTTGAACAGACAAATCCGCACCGAGCACCGCGTGGTCGTAACGACCACTGGTGATCAACGGCAGCGAGGTGCGCATAAATTCGGTGACCTGCTCAGCGTTTTTGGCGAGAGTTGATTCGCGGGCGCGCGCGATCGCGTCGCGGGTGACTTCGAGTACCTCCAACTGCGCCTCCATTTGCGCTTCGCGCGCGCGAACATGCGCCACCTCTTCTTCAAGTGCCACTCCGCGCGCGGGATCGGCGTCGGAGGCGCGCA
>CAYNWW010000015.1:0-10480 GCA_964401055.1 uncultured Candidatus Saccharibacteria bacterium
CCAATTTTACCACCTCGTTTGCTCGTGCTAAGCTTTGTATATGCTGGAACGTTGTGCAGCATAGGCTTTTCAATTTTTTACAATAGAAAAAGGTCTAGTAGCATGCTAGCCACCAGACCCACTTCCTCCGTGACCCCTTCTCTCAGTTCGAGCTTGCCTTCGACTTCTTCACCTTGGCGATGGCAGTTTCAAACTTCTTCTTATCCAATATCAGCAAGCGTCCCGATGACCCACCGTCTCGATCCCGCAGCAGCACTGCGAGTTGGTAATCTGGTTGGTCATAGTTGAAGTCTTGACTGAATGGCAAAGAGATGGTTGTGCTTTTGCCATTTGTTCCTGGAAGCACGGGGAGTCCAGTATTCAGAGTCGCGCAATAGATCCTAATGTCGGATCTTTCATCTGCACTCCAGATACCGTGCTTATCCAGGTTGCTGACTTCCGTATTGGTCACCACCACCATCTCCGGCAGCTCGAGGCCACCGATCGAAGGATCGATGTGTACCTCGATTTCCTGGCCCCTTGCCTCGATGTCGCTAATGAACATGTGTCCACTGATGCGAACATAGAATTCATGGCAATACGCCGTGACAGGGGAGTCGAGGACAAGACACAGCAAAGTCCAGAACACGATCCGCCTAGCTCCTTCACGCATGATCTTCCTCCTTCGCGAGCAGGTGATAATACTGATCACGATTCACGATTGGACAATATACCATAGCACATAATTCTAGTATCGTCAATGAATCCGTGGAACTTGAAAAGCCTACGCTGCACAACAGCGTATTAGTGGCGATGGTGACTCAGAGTGGTATAATGTAGTTAGTTAAATTCAGCTTCAAAGTATCCCTTTCCGCCACGACAAATTTGTCTGCTTTCCTTCGCCTCGGGCGGTAGCTCGCGCGGCTCGCATTGTACCACCCTCGTCTCAGGGCAGACAAACTTCACCAACACGCCAACGTTAGGTTACATTTTGAACCGCCTTACTTTTTAACATGCGTCTATGAATCACATCAATATTGAAATCAAAGCAAGGTCGAAAGACCACCAAAAAGTAAGAAAGATATTGAACGAAAAACATGCCGATTTCAAAGGCACAGATCATCAGATCGACACATATTTCAACGTTTCTTTTGGAAGATTGAAGTTGCGGGAAGGAAATATCGAAAATTTCTTGATTCACTACGATCGAGAAGATAAAGTTGGCCCGAAACAATCCAATATTATTCTCTACAAATCTGATCCCAAATCAACACTGAAAGACATTTTAACAAAATCGCTTGGAATTTTGACGGTCGTAGACAAACAACGAGAAATTTATTTCATCGAGAATGTGAAGTTCCATCTCGACACCGTCAAAGATCTTGGAACTTTTGTTGAAATCGAAGCAATTGATGAAATCGGCAATATTGGAAAAGAAAAACTGATGGAGCAATGCCAATATTATTTAAGCTTGTTCGAAATTGAAAGAATAAACCTCATTTCAGTATCTTACGGTGATCTGTTATTGAAACAACGGCCGGTTCAAAGCGCAACCTAACAGCGTGTTAGTGAGGGTTCTAGATCAAGGTGCTGCAATATATTCAAGTTTAATTCATCTCCAAGACCTACTTTCCACCACAACAAATTTGTCTGCTTTCCTTCGCCTCGGTTGGTAACGGCGCCTGCGCGACGCCCAACAGCGTACCACCCTCGTCTCAGGGCAGACAAACTTCACTAACACGCCAACGTTGTATCAAATATTTCTAATCTTTAAACTATGAAAATAAGTATTGGTTCAAAAAATCCAACAAAGATTGGAGCAGTGACCGAAGTATTTGAATCGATGTCTTCTGAGTACAAATTCTTATCCGTCGATGCCGCTTCTCAAATCCCTGATCAGCCGATCGGCTTGGAAATCACTGTCCAAGGCGCAAAGAATAGAGCGAGGAATGCCTACGATGATTGCGACCTCAGCGTTGGAATAGAATCTGGCATTATTACACCAGATCAATCGACATACATGATTGTTGCCGCTTGCGCAATCTACGATGGTGAGGAATATTTCCTTGGTCTGTCTCCTGCATTCAGCCTTCCAAAAGATGTCTCAGAGCTGATCAAACGTGAAAAAGTTGACGTAGATACAGCAGTTCACAAGCTAGGTCTCTCAGAAGACCCACGGACTGGATACAAAGAAGGTATTATCGGGATTTTGACAAACGGCAAATTAACAAGAAAACAGTACACAAAACCTGCAATCGAAATGGCATTGGTTGAGCTGAACTTCAAAACCAACGAAAGATTAGAAATTCTTAATACAACAGCGCGCTAGCGGCTCAGCTTCTTTGCGCAAATGCTTGCGCGCTCGCGCCTCGGGCGCAATTTTAGCACGCTGCACACTTCGCCAGCGCGCTAACGTTGTCCAACATCCGTAACAATAGATTATGAATAAATCATCGTTGCTAAAACATATTCTTCTGCAAGTGTTTCTGCTTGTTTTGTCATTCATCATGACGCTTGCAAGCTTGTTTATCCCCGTAAAGATCAAGGATGGCTATATTGACGTTGGTTATCCGATTCATTTTGCGCATGAATATGTCGGTTACAGTTTTGACATTACTCCAATGCCTGAAAAGACAGGCATCATGAATCCGTGGGAAGATCCAACGACTTTTCATCGAATACGATTCTTGGCCTCATGGTTTATTATTCTAATAGCATTAGAAACTATTCCACTTGCTTATATGCTCTACAAATCCAAAACAAGTAAGAAACGGGACGTTGGACAACAGCGCATTAGCGGTTCTGCTGGCGCAGAACACAAATCCTCGCTTGGTGGGCACTAGCGTGCTATTATACCAAACTTCGGACTTCGCCAATGCGCCAACGTTAGACAACATATTCCGCAGAGCTGAGCATTAAATACATTTTATGCAAACGATAGAGAAAAAAGTATGGCCAAAGTATTTTCAAGCCATTATCGACGGCAAAAAGAAGTTTGAACTACGGCTTGCTGACTTCCAATGCGAAGAAGGCGATCTACTTGTTCTCAAAGAATGGGATCCAAATACAAAGGAATTTACCGGTCGACAAGTTGAGAAAAAAGTCACGTACGTGGTAAAAACAAAGGACCAACAGTTTTGGTCAGAAGAGGAAGTCAGCAAGCATGGTTATCAAATCATTGCGTTCAATTAACACAAACAATGACTCTGCGGAATACGATTGCCTAACAGGGTGTATGTGTAGATGCTATTTCAACATGTTGCAATAAATCCAAGTTCAAAGCATCTCAAAATTCCGCTTCCTACCACGACAAATATATTTTTGCTCCGCTCAAGTGGTCAGCTCGCCATTCAAAAGACTCGCTATTCTACCACTCTCGCTTTCAGCAAAAAATATACTTCACCTACACCCAGACGTTAGGCGCAAACTTTTGTGATATTATGTCTTTGTTGAAAGTTGAAAAAATAAATATTTAATCAAAACGTATGGATCAAAATCCAAGAAGTATGTCGTCAGATTCGCAATCCTCATCGAACATGGCGATGTGGATGGTGTTGAGTATTTTGCTAACCGCGCTCGTTGTCGGTGGTGGAGTGTATATGATGCAACAAAGCTCGTTGCAAAAGTCAGAAGATAAGCTCCAGTCTCAAATCACGTTGCTGAATAGCCAAATCGCTAGCCTGAAAACCGAAACAGTAAAAAATGATGCACCTATTCAAAAAGAAACAAATACAACAACAAGCGAAAAAGTAACATATACATTTTTTACAAAGACTGAGGGAAATAGTGTTGTTCTGTATCGTCTTGGTTCTGATGGGGTCGAAACAAAAACAGGGTTATCAGTTACAAAAGACTGGCCTAGCAGCTATGTCGTAACAGTAAATGTTGTTGTTTCGCCTGATCAGCAATACGCAGTCTATGAAAAATGGGTAGGCGTTGAAATGGTTTTGTACGTAGCAAACATTGATGGTTCAAGTGCAAAAAAGATTGCTGATCAGGAAGTTGTCGAAGGAAGCGGCGAATTGGATACATCATCAATTGCATGGGTAGACAACAGCACGGTGAGATATATTGAGACTGGAGCTGGCGGGTCAAAAACATATGAAGTAAACACAAGCACCCTTCAAAAACGTACGGTAAAATAGACACGAAAGTCTGCGCCTAACACAGCATACACAGCTCACTTCGTTCGCCCAAATTAGCAGTTCACTCGACAAGGTGATAGCTCGCGTTCGCTCGCGATTTTATCACCTTGTCTTTGTTTTGCGCTTCGGCATCGTGTTGTGCGTGGAATAATTAAAAAAAAGAAGGCCAGCATTTGAGTGCGGCCTTTTTACTGAATAATTATCTTAATTGTTTTCCATTTTTCAATATCGCTTTTGGCGTCGTCTGATACAAATATTCGCAGACCTCCGTATGTATCGGTAAATTTGTATGCAGTAACCCATGTAGATGAGCCTGCTTGATTTTCCAGAAAGACGCGATAAGCAGGGTAAGGAATTCCGATTTGCAACAACAGTCGAATCCACCGTGGAAGCTTGTCGTATGCTTCGCTCATGGAGCGGTGATATATATCAATGAATGCGTTACCATCTTCTGTGTGCCCTTGCATACAACCAATGAGACTGGTTGTCAGGTTGACGCCTCTTCTTACAATCAATACGAATTGCTGGGGCGTTTTTCTTGTAGTCATGCTTTCCTCCTCGGTAAAACAATGCATTATAGAGCGGTAAGCGGCCCGTAGTCAATGCAACAGTCTTAGAAAGCATTGGTGTTTAGATTTTGTGCGAGAAAAAAGATCACTCGCGTGAGTGATCTTGGATTGCTAGTCTTGCTTTGAGTCCTCGTAGAGAACGGTTATTATGGTAAACAAGAGAGGACCACTATATGCGTCAGTACAGGTTGAGCAAGATGAGTTGATGCTACGAATCCGGACTTCTTGATGTTCAGTAAGCCATGCATTGATTTTGCTTTCAAGCTTATCATCAGCGTTATAGCCTTCGTGCGTAAAAAGCTTTACTTTGGTCACCTTCATTCCTCCTGAAGTTTGCGGCCCAGTTCTTCTTTCAAAAGAAAAAATATATTATCATTATCTGGTCATGATGTCAATAATTCCTTGTTACGCGCGTATCTAAATTTGTAGAAATTCTATATGAAACAGAATAAAACAACTCAGACCACGAAAAGCGTTGCGGATTTTCTTGCAGCAGTTTCTCATGAGACGCGACGGGCGGACGCGGTGCGTTTGTGCAAGCTGATGGAGAAGCGTACGGGATATGAGCCCAAAATGTGGGGGCCGAGCATCGTGGGTTTTGGGTCATGTCATTATGTATATGAAAGCGGCCGTGAGGGTGACATGCCGCTAGTGGGATTTTCGCCGCGTGCGAGTGCCCTGGTAGTGTATCTCTCGGGCAATTTTGAAGGGCGCGAGGAATTATTGAAAAAATTGGGTAAGCACAAGACCACCAAAGGCTGCGTCTATATCAAGACGTTGGAAGACGTGGATGTAGATGTGTTGATGGACATGATCGCGCTGAGCGTTGCACATACGCGAACGCTTTATCCGTCGAACAACTCGTGATACGCTATGAGTATATTTATTAGTAATGCAACACGCATGGAATCAATTTTTGGGTGGGCATCCCCGGTCGGCCTCGGCTTGTGGATGGCAGGCGTCGGCGTTTTTTTCTGGGGACTTCGCCAGCTGCGAATGCCAAAATAGAGAACAAGAATAGGACAAGAAAAACCTCTCACGAATTCGTGAGAGGTTTTGATTTGAGGGCCGCCGAGCGGCTCCAAAAGTCAAGCCTCGCGTGGTATACTTGGGGCATATTTTATTTTTATTTCCGATATTATGTCTGAATCGCACCAGGCAGGGGTAAGTCATGTGGCCGGAACGAAACGAAAGCCGGTATATATTTTCGTCAGCGGTGGGGTAATCTCCAGTCTGGGCAAGGGAATCACGAGTGCGTCCATCGGTCTGCTGCTTCAGAGTCGCGGGTTTCGCGTGTCCAACCTCAAGTGCGAAATGTATGTGAACATCGACGCGGGCACCATCCGCCCAACCGAGCACGGCGAAGTGTTTGTGACGCGCGATGGTATGGAAACAGATTTGGACGTCGGAAATTATGAGCGATTTGTCGGAAAAGACATGACGCGTGCGAGTTATATTACGACAGGACAAGTGTATCAACATATTATTCAAGCTGAGCGGGCATTTGCGTATGAAGGCGAGGATGTCGAAGTGGTGCCGCATGTGCCGATGGAAATCATTCGACGCATTCGTGAACTGGGCGCCGCCGAGGACGCGGATTTTGTGATCATTGAAGTGGGTGGCACGGTGGGCGAATATCAAAATGTGTTGTTTCTTGAGGCGGATCGTATGCTGTGTCGCCAGGAAAAAGGTCGCGTGCTCAACGTGCACGTGTCGTATCTGCCGGTGCCGGCGAGTGTGGGCGAGATGAAAACAAAACCGGTGCAGATGTCGGTGCGCATGCTCAACACGGCCGGGATCTTTCCGGACATCGTGATCGGCCGGTCCCCGCGCGCGCTGGATGAAAAACGCAAAGCAAAAATTTCGTTGCATTGCAATGTCGACATCGATCAGGTGTTTTCAAATCCGGATGTAGCGAGTATTTATGAAGTGCCGCTGGTGTTGGAGAAGCAGGGATTGACGGATAAAATTTTGTCGTTGGTGGGGCTCGCGGACGCGTCGAGTGCGTCGGGCGTGGTTGCGAAGGGTGCGCGGTTGCAAGAAGACGCGCGCATGGAAGAGTGGCGACGGCTCGTCGACGTGATCAAGACTGCGCAGGATGAAGTGCGGATCGGAATTATTGGAAAATATTTGGCGACCGGGGATTATAGTCTCGAGGATTCGTACATGTCGGTGGCGGAAAGCGTGAAGCATGCGGCGTGGAAATGTGGTCGCAAGCCGCGGTTGGTGTGGTTTGACGCCGAGCGGTTTGAGCAAGATCCGAGTGCGCTGCGGGAGCTGGATGAGCTTGATGGTGTGATTGTGCCGGGTGGTTTTGGCTTGCGTGGAGTCGAAGGGAAAATCGCCGCGATCCAATACGTGCGCGAGCATCGAATTCCGTTTTTGGGATTGTGCTTGGGGTTGCAAATGGCGATCGTCGAAGTCGCGCGTCATGTGGCGGGTTTGACCAGTGCGCATTCGACCGAGATGAACGCGAAGACCGCGCATCCGGTGATCGCGGAAATGCCGGAGCAGAAAAAACTCATCGCGCAAAAGCAGATGGGTGGGACCATGCGTTTGGGATCGTTTGCGTGCGAGCTGGCGGAAGGGTCGGTGGCGCGGCGGGCGTATGGGGGAGCCGCGAGCGTCAGCGAGCGGCATCGTCATCGGTATGAATTCAACAACGCGTATCGTGCCCAGCTCGAAGCCGCGGGCATGATCATGAGCGGCGTGAATCCCGAGCTTGGTCTGGTGGAGATCGGTGAGCTGCGTCAGGCGGATCATCCGTATTTCGTCGGCTGCCAATTTCATCCGGAATTTCAATCGCGCCCACTCGACCCGCATCCCTTGTTTGTTGGCTTGATCGAAGCCGGAATTAATAAAAAATCATGAATGAACTAATCAAACAGCATTGCGTGCCGTGCGAAGGTGGCATGCCTCCGATGATTGATGCCGACGAAGAGCATTATCTTGCGCGCGTGCCCGGTTGGCGGTTGGTGCGCGATGGCGTGCATCGGATCGTGACTGACGTGACGCTCAAAGATTTTACCCAGAATATGCGCCTGGTCAACCGCATCGCAGAAGTCGCGGAAGCCGAAGGTCATCATCCGGACATCACGATTTTTTACAATAAATTGCATCTTGAGCTGCACACGCACGCGGTTGGCGGGCTGTCGCTCAATGATTTTATTTTGGCGGCGAAAATTGACGCTCTTTCGCGGGAGTGATAGCATAACACATTATGGCAAAACAAATGGGAAAAATTGTCAAAGAATTTCGTGATTTCGCCGTGCGAGGCAATATGGTTGATCTTGCTGTGGGCATCGCGGTGGGCACCGCATTCAACAAAATCGTGAGCTCGCTTGTGAGCGATCTTATTATGCCGCCGATCGGATTGATTTTGGGCAAGGTGAATTTTTCAAATTTGTTTGTGAGCTTGTCCGGACGTCAGTTTGCAACGCTTGCCGAAGCACAACGGGCCGGTGCAGCAACGTTGAATTACGGTTTGTTTATCGACAACATCATCAATTTTTTCGTGGTGTCGACTGCGATTTTTATTTTAGTGAAACAGATTAATCGTCTTCGTCGTTCGCAAGAAGGAACTCCAAAGCGCGAAGAAACGGATAAAAATTGTCCGTATTGTCTGACGCGAATTCCGTTTAAGGCCACGCGCTGTCCGGCGTGCACTTCGCAATTATCTTCTTAATATATGGCGCTTCGAGTGGTGACAATCGGCGGAGGGAATGGATCGCTGTTTACGCTGTCTGCACTGAAGCCGCTTGGACATACGCTCTCGGCTATTGTAACTATGGCTGACGATGGCGGTTCGGCCGGCGTGCTGCGTGATGCGTATGACACGCCGCCGATGGGTGATGTGCGTCGCGGCTTGATCGCGCTTGCCTCTGATGATCACGCGGATTTGCGCGCGCTGATGGCGCACCGATTTTCCGGCGGCCCACTCGATCATCATGTGGTTGGAAATATTTTGTTGACTGCATTGTATCAGCAGGCAGGCGGGGATTTGGTGCGCACGGTGTCGCAGGCGGCGCAGATGCTAGGGGTGACCGGCGAAGTAATTCCTGTGACGCTGGAAAAAATTCGCGCGCATGCTGAGCTTGAAACCGGTGAGATTATTCATGGGGAAAATCAGATTGATGTGCCTGCCGCCAATACTCGCGCGCCGATCAAGCGAATATTTTTAACACCCGAATCCGCGGCGGCAAATCCCTCTGCAATTCGCGCGATTCATGAAGCTGATGCGGTGGTGATCGGGCCCGGAGATTTGTATTCAAGCTTGGTGCCGGCGCTTATTGTGCCCGGCATTGCCGATGCATTGCGCGCCACTCGCGGGAAGAAGATTTTTTTGTGCAGCGCGATGACGAAGTCGGGCGAGACGGATGGATATGACCCGACTCGCGTGATGCGCATCATTGATGGCATTGTTGGCACCGATGTCGTTGATTTATTTCTTGCAAATACAACCGCGCCATCCCCGAGTCGACTTGCGAAGTATGCAAATACCGGCGCGCAACCACTCCTTGCTCAAATCGCATCTGGTCGAATTCGTGGCGTCGACCTACTTGCTGAAACCGGCGAGCTTGTGTATGATCAGGCAAAAGTAGCTCGTGAAATTTTATTAGCTTTGCAGCAATGAAAAAAGTTATCTTGGTGTTGGATTTTGATGATACGTTGTTTGAAGCGAAGCGCTTGAAACAGGATATTTTTTCGTTGTTTGAAAAAGAATTTCGGATCGCGCGCGCGGTGGTGGAAGACGTCTACACGCAATCGAAACAGGGTGGATATAGCATGGAGAAACACGCCGCTTTGCTGCAGGCTCAGGCTCCTGATGTGTCAGCGGATAAAATTCGCACCGCCATGGAGGCGTTTTATACTACCATGCAGGGCTACGTATTTCCTGATGTATTGCCCGTACTCGAGCGACTCAAGGCAAAAGGCGTGGAATTAATTTTACTGACCTACGGCGAGCATGATTTTCAGTCGCGCAAAATAGCCGGCACCGGCCTCGCACAATTGTGTGAAAAAGTGGTGATCACCACCGACGCAAAAAGTGCGGCGGTTAAAGAGCTGTTTCGTGATACGCATCATATGGTTACCGTCGACAATACGATTGAGCACCTCAATGATATCAAGAGCGCGCTGCCTGAGGTTGAGACGATTGCGATTGATCGATATGGTGATGTGCAACCTGTTGAGATTATTCCGCACGTGCATGTCAAAACAATGGAGGAAGTGGAGCAATTTGTCCTCAGTGCAATAAGCTCGTAAGTAGAGTGCGATAGTCCGATGGAGGAGTTATGGGAATGATGAATTTGGTTGTTGATGACGGTTTTGGACCGCCGGCTTCTTATTTTCTGCCAGAAAGCTGCGTGGCGCAGATGATGAGTCGCGCGTTGCTTGAAGGCGCGATGGCGTCGGATGAAATTGAAACAGGAGTTCAGCTTTCTGAAAATCAGCGTGAAGAGCTCGAGCGGCTTGCTGACCGAGCGGCTTCGCGATTTCCTTGCTCGCTTTTGACCACACACTAGGCGCTGGTCATCGCGAGTTTTTTTATTTCAGCTCGAGCGCAGTGACTCGCTGCTTGAGCGCATCAAACTCGACGTATGTCGGCCGCTGGCGGAGCGATTCTTTGTTTTCGGACAGATCTGTTTTGATGATTTTAAGAGATTTGCGATCGAGCTTGAGCTCGTAGATATCCTCGGTATTTTTTGCGACCATTTCGCGGATAGATTCGGTGCTGGTTTTGAGTTTTTCCACGTCTGTTTTGAGCACGGCGACGTCGGTCTTGAG
>CAYNWW010000015.1:10580-17799 GCA_964401055.1 uncultured Candidatus Saccharibacteria bacterium
GTTTTGAGCACGGCGACGTCGGTCTTGAGATTGCTAACATCAATTTGAAGCTTGCTCACATCAATCTTGAGTTTTGCCACATCCATCTTGAGCCCAGCAACGTCCGTCTTGAGCTGCGCCACATCTGTCTTTATGGATGAGATATCCTTCTCGATTCGATCAAATCGTTTGTCCTGTTGTGCGAATAACTGTTCTAGTCGCTCGTCTGTCATAAGTGTGGGTTTAGGTGTAAGTTTTGATAAACTCACTCTATCAGGCGAAGATAAAAAAATTCTGAAATATTGTTAAAATTTTCCTAAAATAGTGCTCGGGCTGTGGATATTGAGCTCCTCTTTCTGTTCCAGTATACTCGCGAGGAGAAAGGTGTACAATGAATATATGTAAATACACGGTGTTCTTCGCGCGGTGTTGTGTATTATAAAGAATTATAACTTATTTTTATGAAACTGAACCAACTCACTCCTGACGAAGAGCGTGTGATTGTGCGCAAGGGAACCGAAGCGCCGTTTAGCGGCGAGTACAACAATATGTTTGAGACCGGCGTGTATGTGTGCAGGCGTTGTAACACGCCGCTGTATACCTCGGAGACGAAATTTCGGTCGGATTGCGGGTGGCCGAGTTTTGACCAGGAAATCGCGGGCGCAGTGAAACGCACAACCGACGCGGACGGGTATCGCACCGAGATTACGTGCGCGACGTGCGATGCGCATCTCGGACATGTGTTTGAAGGCGAAGGATATACCGCGAAAAATACGCGGCACTGTGTGAACTCGATTTCATTGAAATTTATTCCCGGGACAGACAAATGAAAGAAGCGCGTCTTCAGGCAATTTTTTTCGATTTCGACGGCGTGATTGTCGACAGTTTTGGCATTGCGCTCGAGGTCAACCGGCTCGAGCGGCCGGCCATGACTGAGGATCAGTATCGCGCGTCGTTCAATGGCAACATTAACGAGGCGCAGCATCAAGCGCCGAAAGTGCGCGACATTGATTTTGTTGCCGAATACCATGCGCGGTTTTCGCAGCTCCAGCTTGATGAAGAGCGGCGCGGGGTGATTGAGCGGTTGGCTGCGCGCGTACCACTGTTTATTATTTCCAGCTCGACCTCGCGGACGATTTCAGATTTTTTGACGCGTCATGGGGTGCGCGAGCGGTTTACCAAAATTTTGGGTAATGAAGTGCATGCGAGCAAGGTGCACAAATTTCGTTTGTTGTTTGAAGAGTATGCACTGGATCCAGCGCGCGTGGCGTTTATTACGGATTCGAGCGGCGATATTCGCGAGGCGCGGGAAGCCGGGATCGGGCGAGTGATTGGGATTTTGGGCGGCTATCAGACGCGTGAAATGCTTGAGGCGGCGCGGCCGGATGAGTTGGTGAAGAATTTTACGGAGTTTGAGCGCGAGATACAAAAATTTAAGAATAAATATGCCTGAAATTCCATTTAATCCCGAACGGAATAAGGTGATGCGTGCCGAGCAAAAAATGGAGCAACCCTCCATCGATCCTCGCATGAAAGAAAATATCGATGCGTTTGAGAAGCTTGGATTTTCTGTGGTTGGCGCATCGCATGGATATGTCGACATGAGTGAAGGTCTGCCGTGGCCGTCAATTGATTTCGAGATAACGGGCGAAAAAGATCAGGAGCGCTTGATGCATTTGTTGTCACTTTTTTATCGCAGGGATAGGCATTTGCGCCCGGAGTTTATTTTTCGTGTGCGTAAATCCGGTGAACACGCGCTTAGGATGGATTTTGATGAGCCACTCCAGCAAAAGGTTCGAGATCGTGCGCTGAGCGAGCGCGAGCGTCTTGGGTTGATTGAAGATTTGCGGATTCGATCGTGGGAAATGGAAAAGTTCACCGGTTTTTTGAAACGTGCGGTTGAGCTCGGAGATAATCTTGAGAAGCCGCGAACCGGTGAAGAGGTTGCGTTTGCATTTCAAAATGCGGATCTTGAGCTCGATAGTTCATTTGCCGATTTACTTTGGGAAGATGAGAAGAAATTCCAAAATCGTTTTGGTTCCGGTTTTACTCAAGCGAGTTATTTTTTGGGAAATAACTTTGTGCGCTTTTCGCGCAGTGATCGAGATGTGAATTTGATTTCGTCTGAGATGCGGATGCGTATGGCAGATGTGGTTTTTAAGGACGGAGATGAATATGGTCTGCAGAGTGGAAAAATAAAATCGCTGCTTGATCGCGAAACATATGCAAGGCTACTCGATAAAATATCATTGCCGGAAAATAAATTGCTCACCGAGATGATCGGCGATATTTTGGAGTTACGCGATCGCGAGGAAGGCGTCGGTGAATTACTGGCCGCAAAAGAAAAGATAAAAATTGGGAGTTGTACCACGGCGGAGGTGTATTTTTATGATTATGCGCGAAAGGATGGCAAGAACGCGTATAATTACAGTAATGGGTATCAGCGAAAAGCAATGAATTTATTTATTGATTCGTTTAGAGAACCTCTTTTTTTTGAGAAAGTAGGACTCGGCGAAAACCATTCGGCGATTTCTCTCAAATCTTTTTATCTCAATGGAGTGCGTATTCCCGCAGGAAGTTTGGTCGCGCTGCAATATGATGGTGCGAAAAAAGGCGCATGGACGAAATCGGGTCGAGGTCAGCTAGTGGATTCGACTGCGATCGAGGGGGTTGAATTTTTGCGATTTACGCCGTTAGTAGTTGATCCCAGGGATCGGCGGCGAGCATTTTCCAAGCATGTGGATTTTCAGGAAGATAATCACATGTATCGTCCGGCTGACCTGCGAGTGCAAGATTTTGTCGATCTAGCGAGAGAAGAGATGAAAGAGCCATCAGGTCGGGGCTGAGGCGTGCGTTTCTTTTAAGTCAAGCCTTGCCCAAATCCTCAATTTCGCGTAGAATAGCCGGTATATGTCAACAACCGGCGACGTCATTTTGCGTTTCAAAGATGTATCGTTTAATTATTCGCACACCAAACCGATTTTGGATGAGGCGAGTTTTAGCGTGCATGAAGGAGCAAAGCTTACGATTATGGGACAAAATGGTGCCGGCAAATCCACTATTTTCAAACTAATAACGGGCGCGCTCACGGCGGACTCCGGGCGGATTTCGCTCGAGCCGGGCGTCACGATCGGCACCGCGCGCCAGGTGATTCCACGCGAGCAGATGGATATGACCATGCGCGACTATTTCATGCATGCACTGGCCGGGTTGCCGGAAGGCACCAAGGATAGCATTGACCAACATATTCACGAAGTGCTCGAAGTGGTCAATTTTCGTGCGCCGCTGGATCGCAAGATCGGGTCGTTTTCCGGCGGGCAGCAATCGCGTTTGCTCCTTGCCTCCGCGCTGATTCAGCATCCGGATATTTTGCTTCTTGATGAGCCGACCAACAATCTCGACAAAGCTGGTATCGAACATCTGACCGAATTTCTTATCGGCTATGACAAAACCTGCCTGGTGATTTCTCACGACGCGGATTTTTTGAATTCATTTACTGACGGCGTGTTGTATCTCGACATTTTTACTCGCAAAGTGGATCAATACGTTGGCGATTATTATTCGCTCCAGATTGAAATAGAAGAAAAAATCGAACGTGATCGTCGCAAAAACGCGCAGCTGCGCAAAGAGATTCTTGATCGTAAAGAAAAAATTAACTTCTTTGCCAACAAAGGCGGCAAGATGCGTCGACTCGCAAGCAAGTTGCGCGATCAAGTGGAAGAGGCGGAAGAAAACATGGTGGATACGCGGCGGGAAGACAAGACGATTCGTGCATTTACCTTTCCCAAGCAAGAAAATCTGACCGGTGAAATAGTAACTATTTTCTCGGTGGTGGTCGTGCGTGATCATGAGCCGGTGCGGCGACCGCTCGCGCTCGCATTGAAATCGCGCCAACGACTCTTGCTGCGCGGGCCAAATGGGATTGGAAAAACGACCCTTCTTGAAACTATCGCGCGCGGTGGCGAAGGTACGCGGATTGCTGAAGGCGTGCGCGTCGGATATTATCGCCAGGATTTTTCGACGTTGCCATTTGAGGACACGGTGTACCAGGCGTTGGTGCGCGCATCGCAAAGCGGTAACGAGCAAGAAATTCGTTCGGTTGCGGCCGGATTTCTCCTCGGTCCGGAAGTCATGGCAAGCGTGATTGGTACACTGTCTGAAGGTCAAAAAGGCTTGGTTGCGTTTGCGTCACTGGTGTTGCAGCGGCCGGGCTTGCTGATTTTGGACGAACCGACCAATCATATTAATTTTCGTCATATTCCTCGCATCGCGGAAGCGCTTGCGGCGTTTGAGGGCGCGATGATCCTGGTCAGTCACGTGCCGGATTTTGTGGCGCAGATCAAGGTGGATCAGGAGCTGGATTTGGAGCGGGTGTAGCGAAGAGTGTATACTGTCATAGGAAGTTGATCAGTGTTTATGGGTGATTTAAATATAAAGAAACAGACAAAAAAAATACATCAGAAGTATGGCAAGAGCTATTTTTTTGCTACGAGATTTTTTCCCAAGGAAATTCGGCGCGATACTTCAATTATGTATGCGTTTTTTCGTTTGCCTGATGATGTGATTGATTTGCCGGGTGTTGACCCGGTGCTGGCCGAGCGCGAGCTTCGTGAAATGTGGATTGATTGGGAGGATGCATACAACACCAATCGAAAAGATCCGCATGACTTTTTTTCATACGCCGCGAGCATATTGCGCGCTCATAAAATTCCTTTTTTGTATACGAAAAAATTTTATGATGCAATGATTCAAGACGCTCATGTCAGCAGGTATGAGACGTTGACTGCGCTTGAGGAATACATGGAGGGATCCGCCGCGGCGGTCGGTTATATCATGTCGTATATTATCGGCTTTGATGATGAAAAAACACTTCGGTTCGCAAAGAAACTCGGGCAAGCCATGCAGCGCACCAATTTTTTGCGAGACATGGGTGAAGACGTGCGACTTCGCAACCGGATTTACGCACCGCTTGAGCGACTTGCGCATTTTGGCGTTACGTATTCCGATATCGAGTCCCAAAAGATGTCTGCGAGCATAAAGAAATATGTCGAGTCTGAAATACATGAAATACGCATGCTTTATCGAGAGGCGCATGAAGGAATTGCATTGCTGAATGCGCGCGGGCGGCGCGCGGTGCGTATTGCTTCGCGGCTGTATGAAGAAATCCTTCACAAAATTGAGATGCAGGGCTACGATGTGTTTTCCCGAAGGGCTCACACGTCGTTGCCGGAAAAAATACGTATAGTATTAAAGGAACATTTATGAAAAAAGTTGTTGTTATTGGGTCCGGATTTGGTGGATTGGGTGCGGCTTGCCTACTTGCAAAATCAGGCTATCAGGTGGAAGTGCTCGAGAAAAATGAGTCACTTGGTGGAAGGGCGAGTATATTTCGTGAGGATGGTTTTTTGTTTGATATGGGGCCGTCCTGGTATTTGATGCCTGATATATTTGAGCATTTTTTTGAATTGATGGGTGAGCGCGTAGAAGATCATCTTCAGCTCATCAAGCTCAATCCATCGTATCGTATTTTTTTTAAGGATGAGCAACAACAAGTTGATTTGTTTTCCGACGTTGATCGCGATGCGCGCATGTTTGATTCTTTTGAGGCTGGCGCGGGTGACAAGTTGCGTGATTATTTGCGATTGTCGCGTAAGCACTATGCAATCGCAAAAGAATATTTTTTGTATCGAAACTACGATTCGTTTTTGAATCTGCTGACGGTGGACGCGATGAAAAACGGTTCGGCGATCCCGCTCTTTCGTTCATTGCACAAGCACGTCGAGCGCTATTTTTCAAATGAGTTTCTGAAAAAAATAATGGAATACCATCTGGTGTTTCTCGGTAGTTCGCCATACCAAGCGCCCGCACTGTACAACATTATGAGTAGTATTGATTTTGATATGGGCGTTTTCTATCCCCAAGGAGGAATCTATGAGATCATCAAGGCTCTGATTCGTATGGGTGAGAAACACGGCGTTGCGTATCGTACCAATGCGCCGGTTGCGCATATTGAGACGAATCATGGCGAGGCGAAAACCGTTGTGTTGGCAAGCGGAGAACGCATTGTTGCAGATATTGTTATTTCAAATGCAGACATGCATCATACCGAGACCGCGCTTTTGTCTGAAGAGGCGCGCACATACCCAGACAAATATTGGCGCAAGAGAGAACTTGCTCCTTCCGCGCTCATTATGTACCTCGGCGTTGATGGCGTAATCCCCTCACTGACGCACCATAATCTTCTTTTTTCTCGTGATTGGCGCAAAAATTTTTCTGAGATTTTTGATGAAAAAGTATTACCCACGGACCCATCGTTTTATGTTTCGGCTCCAGGGAAAACCGACCCGAGTGTCGCACCCAATGGGAAGGAGAATCTGTTTGTGCTTGTGCCGACTCCGCCAGGACTTTTTGCGGAACCTGAAAAAATGACTTTATACGCGGATGCTATTCTTGAAACCATTGAAAAAGAAATGCACGTTCCTGATTTGCGCAAGCGGATTGTGTACAAAAAATTGTTTTCTGATCGTGACTTTGCCGCACGATACAATTCGCTGGGTGGCACTGCGCTTGGCCTTTCGCATTCATTGTGGCAGACGGCATTTTTGCGTCCAAGCAATGTGAGCAAAAAGGTGAAAAATTTGTTTTACGTGGGTGCAAATACAAATCCTGGTATTGGTATGCCTACCTGCCTTGTGAGCGCTGAGTTGGTATACAAGCGCGTGCAAGGTATCAAGTCACCTCATCCTCTCAAAGAATTGCTGAAGAACAATAAGGAATAAGATAAATCCGCACGCGGTATTGATGAGTGGAAATGTGCGATAGAGTGAAAATAATGTTGCGTATGTGTGCGACTTGAGTGATGCGGCGATCATGATGAGGTAGACACTTCCCAGTAGAAACGCCCATATGCCCACGAATGAATATGCAAACAGCGCAGAAATTGCGTATAAAAATCCGCATAGGAGAAGCGTCGGCGTGTGTCCAAGTTGTGTTGCGATGGTGCGCGTATTGCTCAGGCGATCGGCCTCAATATCCGGCACTGCGGAATATGCATGCATTGCCATCGTCCACGCCAACGCGCACGCGACCTCGACGCCCCAGGGCGACATCGCCGAGGGCCTGATGCTGCACGCGACGCTGGGCGCCCACGCGACCGACGTCGTCGTCACCAGCACGAAGTCGATGACCGGCCACCTGCTCGGTGGCGCGGGTGCGCTCGAGGCGGTCGCGACGGTGCTCG
>CAYNWW010000016.1:0-15867 GCA_964401055.1 uncultured Candidatus Saccharibacteria bacterium
TCCACACCGAGCGCGCGCTGTCAGTCACCGGAAACATCCGACCTTCGTTTTCTTCCTTAAACTCAAGTCCGCGCGCAGAAAAAAATCGCACAGTGTCCTCAACACCAAATTGCGTAAATGCGGGCATCAAAAATTGCGCCGCCCGACGATATTTCGCCGCGAGCACGTGCTTGTCCGGTTTATTATTGGCGACGTTGCATCGCCCGCCACCCGTGATTAACAATTTTGCACCCAAGCCGGGATTTTTTTCCAACAGCAAGACGCGCTTACCGAGTTCGGCAGCGCGTCCCGCAGTCATCATGCCGGCAGGACCGCCGCCGATGACCACCACGTCCCACAATTGATCAAATTCTCTGCGCATACTGTATAAATTATCACAAAAGCAGCCGATCCCGAAGGAAGGGCTGCTTTGTAAAACGCGAACGGGCGCGATTACGCACGCTGTACGTTTGTTGCTGCTGGGCCTTTTGGTCCGTCAACAACTTCAAAGGAGACCATGTCCCCAACTTTGAGTTCGTCAAAGCGGAGGCCATTCAACTCTTTCGAATGAAAGAAGAGGTCTTTTGTCTCGCCTTCGCGAGAAATGAAACCAAATCCCTTATCGGTGAGAGTCTTGATAGTACCTGTCATCATGTGATTGTGTCTTTTGTTATAGTAAGAAACTCGACTCTGTTTCTGCATCTTAATACAAGCACATTATAGCACAACCGGCGATTTAGCGCAAGTTCGCTTAACCATGGGTGGAATTCGTGGTATTCTCCAATTATCACATATGATAAAATTATCCACTTTCCAGACCATCTTCCTCGTCGGTGCAGGCATTCTGATACTCGCCACCGTCTATCGCGCGCTGGTTTTTCGCCGATTAGTTCACGTCGGAGTTGGACTTGCTCAGTCAGCCGTGCCATTTTCTGCTACACCTGCCGACCCAACCAGCCGTATCCTGATCATCGGCGACAGCACGGCCGTCGGCACCGGCGCCACGGATTCGCGCCTCTCAATTGCCGGACGCATTTCTGCAGATTTTCCGCACGCAACCATCGTCAACGCCGGCCACAACGGCATGCGTGGCTACCAGCTCCTCCGCGCACTCGACGCATATGAAGGCCGACACTTTGATCGAATGATTATTCAAATCGGCGCCAACGACGTTGTGCGTTTTACGAGTTGGAGCAATTTCACCACAGATATCTCGGCCGCACTCACCAAAGCAACACACATCTCACCGCGCGTCTATCTGTTCACTTCGGGCAACATCGGCACTGCGCCTATTTTCCCGTGGCCACTCCGACTCGTCTACGAATCTCGCACACGCCACGCACGCGCACTCCTCAGCCGACTCACCGCCGAGCACGGCGTGACCTATATCGATTTATTTCGGGAACGCGCAGTCGATCCGTTTGCGGCCGACCCACAGCGATATTACGGAGCGGATTCATTTCATCCGAGCAACGACGGATACGGCGTCTGGTACGAACGCGTCGGCGCCGCACTTCGTGTAGACACTGACTAGCGCGTCACGCTGATTACCTTGTTCAGCTCCGGCGTGCACGAATACACAGTCACGCGATTGTTTGCTGATTTTTTGATCGCATAGTACGTCTGTGCCGGACTTCCCGTGGTCGGATCATACGGCATGCTTGCAATATAATCAGGTATCAGATCAGGCAAATCCAGGCAAGCCGCGCTCGTGCCTTCGCTCGTTTTTTCAAAAAACACTTCAAATAATTGCCAGAAAAATCCTTGGTTTGCAGCCGTCGCATGAAACCGAATACGAATCTGTCCGACCACACCTTGAGTAAACGTCTCCTCCACGTATTGCTGATCAGTAAACGCGCCTTGGTATACATCAACCCACGCGCCGTCTTTGTAGACATCCACATCCACCTGATCAACTTCCGCTCCGCCGCGAGCATAAAATCGCAACTTACTAGAAATAATGTCATCGTGCGTGTAGTACACAAATTCACTCCACTGCGTCGCGTTCATGTTGTGATAACTGCGAGCATACGATGAAAGACTTTGATCAGTTGCATTAATTTCATTTTCCCACGTATTTGTCGGATCGCTGAATCCAGATGGCGACACCCAGCCGGTCAACGGCGGCTGAGTAGTGAATGTCTGATCGGCACCACTGGTCGTGCCCGCGCTATTTCTCGCTTGCGCTCGAAAATGATACGTGGTCAGAGGAGTGAGTCCGGGAACAAATTGGTTAAAATTATCTCCGGTAGACACACTTGATGTCCAAGAAGTATCAGTGCCATAACTCGTCGTCAGGCCATATTGAAAACGATATTCGTTTGGCTCACCACCGTCGTCGTCGAGAGTGCCATGCAGATTGGCAGCGACATCTTGAATCAAATCCGCGCTCTGCGTGGTCACACTCGGAAGAGTGACGACAGGAACTGTTTGATAAAATTGAAACTCATACAGCCAGTAAAAAAATCCGCCAACAGAATAATTGTACCGAAAACGCGCTTTTGTCACCGTCCCGCCAGTAAACGGAAGCTCGACGTATTGATCGTTCCACTGCGCTTCATTGCCTCCGGTAAAGACATCCACCCACGCACCATCGACAAACACATCAACATCCACGTTTGCGATGTGCACATCGAGATAATCTGCGTTGACGCGCACGCGATTGGAATAAATCGGCGCTGCGAGATCGAATTCGATAAACTGCCCATAGCCGGTACCGCCGTAATTGTTCGAGCCATACGTAGTGAGGTTGTTGTCGCGCATGTTGGCATAGTTTGACCACTGCGCACCCGCATCCACCGTGCTCGACGGCGACACCCAGCCCGAAGCCGGCGGATCGCTCCATGGTGCATAATCCACTGTCGATGCGCCTTCTGCGTTTTTTGCGGTAAAAGTGGACATATATTGTCTCATGCCTGTATCGTGAACCAACCATTTCCCCGTCCAGGTTCCGTCAGTCGCAGTTCCATCAGTCAGCGCGAGCGAGAGCGTTTCAATCCCGCCCATATCCACGCGCACCTCAGTGATTCCTGCAGGATCGGTGAGGTGCGCAGCGAGACTCATGGTATCGCCGGGCAATACTTTGCCGGGCGTAGCTTGCGCAGAAACAAAAACCGGCTTCGCGCCCGGGACGGCATCCTTTTTCCCACTATACGCAAGAGCAGGATGAATAAATTGATCAAAAATACTCGCGAGCGCAGTGTGCCGCGGAGCACTATCTGACAGAGATGCAACTGATTGACCACATGCCACATTACATCCGGTCAACGACGTCCCGATCATTTGCAAGTTCTGTGTGATTCCTGGGGGAGTTGCGCCCTTGTTGTCCACCGAATATTGATACGTCGCGTTGAGGATTGCGTTGATATTTGATTCGCGCTGCGCGTTGTGCGTTTGTGCGATTTGCCGGACAGGATTGATAGCAACAACCACAATAGCGGCCAAAATAATAATCGCCGTCACCACCAGCAAAATTTCAAGCAATGTAAACCCGCCTTGTTTTTGTGCTATTTTTGTATTCGTCATATGATCAGTATAGCAAAAATAAGAGAACAACATATGCATCGCTTTCGCATATTTCCTCAAGGGCCGTTTGACCTCGCGCACCAGCGGGGATATTTTGGTGAATTCCCGACGCTTGCGAATGATCCGTCCGCAGTCGTGTTGACGTTTCCAGTGGAGAGGTCTGATGCCTCAACTGCGGTTGTCTTGCGGCAATCTGCGCCAGACGGAGAAATCTCCGGTGAAATCTATGGTTGCGACGACGCGCCTGCCTCTGTGATTGCGCGCGCGCAGACCCAAGCGCTTGCCACACTCTCGATCGATGTCGATGGCGCAGGCTGGGCCAAGGTTGGCGCGCGCGATCCAATCATCGGCGCGCTGCAGAAAAAATATTTGTTTATCAGGCCGACATTATTTTTTTCTCCGTACGACGCGGCGACGCATTTTATTGTCGGGCATCGCATCAATATGAAACAATCCCGCGCGATCCGTGCACGCATGGCGCACGAGTTGGGCGCCGCGATCGCAATAGGAGATGAGACATTTTTTGCGTTTCCGTCACCGCGCGTGCTTGCAGGAATGAAAAATTTTCCAAGTCTTCCCGAGTTAAAAATCCAGCGCTTGCACGCAGCAGCGCATGCCGCACTTGATGGGTTGCTTGATCGGGCGCACCTGCGCTCACTCGCCCCAGCGGTGGCGCGCGAGCAGCTCGAAGAACTCCCCGGCGTCGGCCCGTTTTTCTCCCAAGGCATTCTCAACCGCGGCGCCGGCCTCACGGATGAAATCACCGATGATGATTTGACAAAATACGCGGTCAAAATGGCGTACGGGTTGGAAAAAATTCCTTCGCCGCAAGAAATCCTCACACGCGCCGAAGCCTGGCGACCCTACCGCATGTGGGCGGTGGTGCTGTTGCATATTTGGTTACGACGAGAAGTTGGGTTGCCAAAGCGCAGATTTGCGTGATAGCATGATCCGACGGTCTGAAATCAATCAGATCGTTGCCCAAGGAGGCAAGTCATGGATCAGGGACTCCGTGTTCTGGCAGATATGGTAAACCAAGGCTGCGTTGTCTTCTTTATTCGCCACGGAAAGCCAATCATTGACCACAATGGCAAAGAAGGTCTTTCGCCTGATGGCATCATGCAAGTCCAAAAGCAAGCAACGTATATCCGAGAAAGCTACGACACGAGAAAGAAGGGAGCGCTTGTATTTCATGCGGGTAATGAACGGACGGAAGAGACTGCGCATTTTTTGGTAGACTTTTCCGGCCTCACCGCTGAATTTCGCAAGCTTAAGATGCTTTCGAACAAGCATGCGGCATGGAGAGCGCTGCTCACAAACTTGAAATGGGCGCGGAGATTTCTAAGTACCTATCGCTGGCTGATCAAGGTACGCTCGTCACTTCCACCCCACGATCGGTCGATCAACGACGTCATGCGCGTGGTCGGTCCCGAACGGCAAGATGTGATGCGCGAGTTGATGCTCACGTATGCAACCGCGCTCTTTCGCCAAGCCGAACCTATGATTCGGGCGTATATCTCGCAACATAATACCGCGCCGCAGTTCATCGTTTTTTGTGCAAGTGAGGTGAGTGCACAAGTCGGCTTTCGAGAAATTTTCCGCGCGGTCTGGCCGGAACATTCTAGAGCGATCGAGCAGATTGAACAAATGCCTCTGCATCACGCAGGCACACTGATTATTTCTCAAACCAACTACGAACTGCGATAGCAGCAGAAGGACTCGATCATCCAAATTCGGATCACGAGTCCTTTTTTTATTTCTTCAACAACTTAAACGCATGACTCCATTCGTTGTGCAGCATGCCGGGAATGCACCAGAGGATACAGAGCGGTTCGATCGCGCGAGCTGCCATGACGCCGCCCATGTCTGCGGTTTCCCAGCCGAATTGGTCGAGAATCTCCGTGGTTTCTTTTTTCGCGTCAGCGTTGTCACCGCAGATAAACATAGTTGGTTTTGATTCAAATTGCGGGTTGACCATGTGTGCGTTACCGACACTATTGAAGGCTTTGACAAAGTGCGCGTCGGGCGCGGCTTTTTGCAGGCGCTCCATAAGCGAATCTTCGAGCGTGGTGAAATAATGAATGATACCTTGCTCGGCCGGTTTGTCACTGATGGGGTTGGTGGTGTCGATCACGGTTTTGCCCGCAAGCGCTGAGGCTGATTGCTTGACTACTTCTTCAGCGGCCGATCCTTTGACAGCAAGGACAACGATGTCGCCTTTCGCAGCCGCGTCGGCAAATCCGGTTTCACGACTGCCGACTACGACGGCATAACCGTGTTGTTCAAATCCTGTCTTGAGTGCTTTTCCTACTTGGCCGGTTCCGAGAATGGCAATAGTTTTCATGGTGATAAAGTTACTGATTTGTTTTTATTGTACCACGAGCGCGAATCTTCTTCTTTTGCACAACTCTCCCCCACCTGATCTCATCCCATACGCGCTCATGAAAAAAGTACGCAATAGTTGTATAGATATTACTCACGAGAGTAAAACCAAATGCGAGTTGAATTTTTCCTGTAAGAAAAAATACCGAGCTGAAGTCGAGAATAATAATCACGACACGATAGCTGATTGTTTTGAGCAGTGAACGTGAGAGTGTTTCTTTTGGATGTGACATGAATATTTTAATCAAAAAATGTAGGATTATTTTTTCATCGCCAAAAACCAATGCTGTTCCGACTCAGCCGGATCCCAGCTTTTCCATACACTCTCAAAGTAAGAAGTCTCGTATGAATGATTTTTCCCAAGCCATGGATCAAAAAATATAATTTTGTTATCAATTATTTCACGAGCTATGGAATAATGACCGCACCTTTCTTCAGGAATAATAAAATTTACCACCACAATGTAATTTTCGCGCGATGCTGCGGCGATATCTGTAATCGTCGCACCCATCCTCGTGTAAAAATCAACGTGAAACTTTTCCAAAACAGGCGCAAAATCCTCGTGCTTTGTTCCGCTCTCCGGATTTATATTCAAAAGCTCTTCAAGCTCTTTTTCCGTTTTTATCACACCAAAACTTTCTAGCGCCATACGCAAAACTGCTGCTGCACACGTATGTTCTTTTTCTTGTTTGTAATAAGGAAAATTTTTTATCATTTTTTTCGGCAAGACGCTTGTCACAAATTCAACATTCCCCGATCTTCAGCTTTTGTGAAATACTGAGAGGCGCCAATCACGGCTACAGATTTTTTCTACAAAAACAGGCGATAACGTACAAACCCACCCACAACGAGCGCACCAGCAGCAAGTAGACGAAATTTTTTCGTACACTTTATTATGATTTTCTCCATTATAACAGCTTTAAAAAAACGCCACATCTATAGAGATGTGGCGCAACAAACGAACTATTAGTCTCTCATCTGCACTTCATGCGCGAGCATCGAATAGTACGCAATATCAACATAGTGATCATACAAAAACTCCTCCTCGCGCGCTATTCCTTCAAAACTAAAACCGAGGCGATCGGCAACTGCGCGACTTTTTGTATTACCAACTGCCGCACGGATAATAATGCGATGCAACCTAAGTGTTGCAACCGCGTATTCAAGTAACACTTGAGCGCAACGCGTCACAATGCCCTTTCCCTGAAAGTCTGCGTCAAGCCAATAACCTATTTCTCCGCACTTCTTTTTTCGATCGATTTCGCGAAGTCCGCACGATCCGACCCATTTGCCCTCGTACATAATTCCAAAGTCCGCACCAATTCCTTTTTTAAACCGCTCGGCGCACTCCCGAATAAAGTTTTCCGTATGCTGAACGGTTGTATTTGCATCCACCCACGGAAGCCATTCACGCAAATATGCGCGGTTACGGTCAGTCACTCTGAAAAATTCCGGCGCATCAGCAGCGTCTCTGAGGCGAAGTTCAAGATTTGGAGCTATTTCGATTCTCAAGCTATCATCCATAGAGCATCACTTCCTTTCTGTACAAATAGCGTAACTGACAACGAGTGAATTTACAAAAAAAGGCGACGTTGAGATAACGCCGCCCTACTCATTTACTCATATTGCTCCAAAAAATTTTCCGAATACGCGGCCGGGTTCGGATGATGCGACTCCTTCGCCCACAAAGTGAAACACACACGCTCACTGGAATTTTTGAGCATCGCCCAAAACAACTGCTGCCGAAAAGCTTCTTGCGAACCGGTTGCCCGACAAACAGCGGCCGAATTCGGAGGAAGCGTCGGCTGCCGCCAAAGCAACCAGTACGAACACTCCTCTTGATAGGACGCTAGTTCGATTTCATACAGGGCATGACAGCGCTGAGCCTGAGTCTCAGATTTGTCACGAGCCCGAATGAGCTCCAGCTGTTCGTTCAACCTCACAATCTCCAGCATGACACCAAGCGCCTCTGACTGCGACCCAATTTCGAGCATCTTTCTTGCATTGAACTTGAAGGCCGGCACTGGAAATAGATTCCATAGTTTGCTAGGTTCAAGCGCAACAAGATCAATGACTTGATTCATGTCATCTTCTTCGCTTTTATCAGCAAGAGTCAAAGCGATTTTACCGGCGCTGATATCATCCAACAGATCGGAGCGAATACTGGGAAGTGGATGATTACCAAAAAATCCTTCGGCCCTCAGCGCCAACAATGGCCCAATATTCACTCTTGTCATCCCAGGATTCAAAACACCCTGATGCGCCATATCTTGGACGGCATACTCAGTCATCTCGGCCTGAGTCATCGCCTGTATCGGCGGAATAAACGGACGACGCCCCCGTGGGCTTATCAGAGGATATGAAATGATTGGCCATGCTTGTGCCGCGGTCAGAGTTTGAAATTTTTCATACTCATTTCGCGAAACGGCGCCAATAACCAATGCGGTTACAAGAAACGCAACAAGCAAATCGCTGCCGATCGCATGCCTCACAAGAGGCTTGCGCTGCTTTCTTCTTTGCCTAGCCACAATCAATCTCCTAGCGCTTGTGGGTTTTGCCATCGGAAGTACCCTTCCGACATACCGTACAAATCCGTAACACTGAGTCCTTGAGCTCATGCGTGAATCGAATCCCAAGAGATGCTCGACTAAAATCTCCATCAAAATCGTCAGTTGTACCAACCGGCGCTTTTGTGTGTTTTTTTGTGTCGAGCGAAGGGTATGCAGGTCCCTTGCTTGCCAGTGTATGAATCTGATTGCACACTTCGACCTGATCTTGCGAACCCAATCGAAGCATGCCGTCAAGAAAGTTCTTCTCGTACTCGATCGAACCTTTCACATCAGTTCGCGGATCAAGATATTCAAAAGGAAGCCTTGCAGCGAGTTCGTGAAATTCTTCTTTCCAACCGGACCTCAAAATATTCACCAACTCACCACACCGCGCCACTATGGCTCGAGAGGAATAACGCTGTTGCAACACAGCAAGCGTGGCAACGTCGCCGGACGTCTGCTTCAACTCCTCATTCTCCAAAACTTGTCGATAATACTTCACAAGATTTTCAAGCCGCTCAATTGTTTCTTTCGCGCGGTGGTTTTGTCCTCGCAAGTTATCGCGCTCTCTTCGAAGTTGCTCGCGCTCAAGCTCAAAATCTCTGTCACGGCTCTGCTGCACTTTAGAAACAGACTCCTGCTGTTGTTGCGAAACGAGCTTTTGACCTCGAGACAATTTACCCTCAAGCTTTTTGAGACCAGCTTCTGCGCTCTTAAGCCTGTTGAACAAATCAAGCTTTTGGTTGTTCAGACTATCGATTTCTTTGTTCTTCTCCCCGATCTGATCTGACAACTTACCGTTTTCCTTAGTAAGACGAATCCTTTCGGCTTTATATTGCGCCTCTCGTTCGGAGCGAACGTTTTGTTGTGAAAGTTCATCATCCTTGTCAGCGCGCCGAGCCTTGAATTCTCGGACGACAACCCGAAGATTAACCAACAGCGAGCACAACAAGATGCCGAGCAACACTATCTGCTCGGGTTTAGTGAGATGCCCGAGTAACACGAATTTCATAGGCCCTCCTACAAAAAACTTGCCGCTTCAGTGCGGCAAATTGGACTTTCCCCCACTACACGGTGGGAAAAATATAATACAACAGATTAATTCATACGTCAATCCCTCGTCTCAGTCAACGCGCGCTCGATATTTCTATCCGGAATAAACCACATAATTTCAGCGGCAAGAAAAATCAGGCCAGCGACAATCGGGCTTGCATACGCGAGCGGAATCGCGGCCGCATAGGCGAAGGTGGAAATAATTCCCTTTTTATTGACGTCGGCAAATGCCTGCGCGAGCGCCTCACTGTCTTGGGCATTTTTTTCTACAGCTTTGAACAGCATGTAAAACGCCATGCCGCTGACAAAAAGGATGATACCGTAGAGCGCGACCGTATTTTTTGCAAATTCATTTTCGCCCATCCAGCCGGTGGCAAACGGAATCAACGACAACCAAAACAGCAGATTGAGATTTGTCCAGATCACGCGCGATGAAATTCGCTTGAGCGAATGAAGGAGGTGGTGGTGATTGCCCCAATAAATTCCGATAAATGAAAAGCTCAGGACATAACTCAAGAATACCGGCGCGAGTTCAGCGAGCTGCGACCAGTCGCTGCCGTGCGGCACTTTGATTTCGAGCACCATGATCGTGATGATGATGGCGAGGACGCCATCGCTAAATGCTTCGAGCCTCGATTTATTCATATCTCAGCGCCTCAATGGGATTTAATTTTGCAGCTCGGCGTGCGGGTAGCGTACCTGCGAGAAATGCGATGAGCATGATCAGGAGAACGATGCCGATAACAGTTTGCACTGGGAATGCGAGGAGATGGAGTCCGTCAAAGTCTTTGAGAAAACTGTCAGTGGCAATTTTGTTGCCGATCTGACCCACGCCAATCGCTGCGAGTACGCCGAGTGCGCTTCCCCAAAATCCGAGCAGGATCGCTTCGACGCTAAAGAGCAAGAAAATCCGCGCCGCGCTCATGCCCATTGCTTTCATGAGGCCGATTTCTTTGGTGCGTTCTTGCACGGCCATGAGGAGCGTGTTGATGATGCCGAAGCTCGCGGCGACCAGCGTGACTACGGCGAGGATGTTGAGCACCATCACGATGCCGTTGATGACTTGTTTGACCACGCCGATCGCGTCTTGGAATGTTTGGGCTTTATAGCCGGCGTCGTCGAGGTGTTTTTTGAGGTCGGTGATTTGGGTGGTGGTATAGGCTTTATCAAAATACGCCACCGCGGCCGGATATTTTTCAAGCGACGATTGTTTGAGGCCGTCATTTTCAACCGCGTACATTTTTTGCGTGAGGGCGTCGTTGAGATTGGCGCCGCCGGATCCGATGAGACTCTTTTTCTGAACGCCGACGATGGTGGCTTTGATTTCCGAAGTTGCACCGCTCGAAGTGGTGGTGACACCAAAAGAAACTTGTTTGCCGACCGCGTCTTGCGCGTTTGCAAATCCGAGCACGCTCACGTGTTGGGGTGTTAGCGAAACTTGAAAATCGGCGACGGAATTGTCCGGGCGCGCACCGGCGGTCATGGCAAGTTCGGTGCCGGTGACGTATTGATTGACAAGAATTTCATATTTGTCACTTGATGCGGCACTGATGTAGAGAGGTGCCACGCTAAGTTGCGGCACAACGCTTGAGATGCCGGATTGTGCGGCGATTTTATCAATGTCTTGCTTGCTGAGTACGGGGATTGCCGGTCCGCCGTAACCCGAGCTTGTGGTTGCTTTTGCGGGATCGTATTTGTGCGGCGCGTCTGATGACAGCGATGCCGAAAGTGCGTCGCTTTTTGGCTGGATGATAAGCACGTTTTCCGCGCCCAAGCTGCCGGTTTGTTCGTCGATGTATGCCGAAATTCCCGAACCGATGCCGTTGGTCAGCGTCAGCGTGAGTGCGCCGATAAAAATCGCCATGATGGTCAAAAACGAACGCAACTTGCTTTGAATAATATTTCTGCTTGCGGTTTTAAGGATGTCTCTGAGTTTCATGTTATTTTCCTACCACCTTTCCATCTTTAATTTCAATCTTGCGGTCGCAGCGGTTGGCGAGGTCGATGTCGTGCGTCACGATGACGAGCGTGATGCCGTTTTTCTTGTTGAGGTCAAAGAGGAGGTCTTCGATTTTGCCGCCGGTGACAGTGTCGAGGTTGCCGGTCGGTTCGTCGGCAAAAATAACTTGGGGGTTGTTGATCAGCGCGCGAGCGATGACCACGCGCTGCTTTTGTCCGCCCGACAGGTCGTTGGCTTTGTTTTTTGCTTTGCTTACCAGATCAACTTGCTCAAGAGTTTTGAGCGCGCGGCGTTCGCGTTCTTTTGGCGCAACGCCCGCGATTTTGAGGGGGAGCATCACGTTTTCGAGTACGCTTGCGTGCGCATTGATGAAAAATTGCTGGAAGACGAATCCAAAACTTCTGTTGCGCAAGGCGTCGAGTTTGCGCGATGACAGCGTGGATGCGTCAGTGCCGTCGATGAAGACATTGCCCGAGGTGGGTGCGTCGAGGAGCGCGAGAATGTGCATGAGCGTGGATTTGCCCGAGCCGCTTTTGCCCAAAATCGCAATGCTTTCGCCTTTAGCGATATCAAGTGACACGTCTTGGAGTGCGGTAAATGCGCCGTCACCTTTGCCGTAGATTTTGGTGAGGCTCGCTGTTTTGAGGAATGTAGTTGCGGAATTCATATGAAAATATTAGCTATGCAGAAATTTCAACGCATCATACACAAGGAATGCCGGCCAAAAAATTGCTTGAAAAAATGCGCCGAGAAATTGCACCAGCGTATGCGCTTGCTGAAAATAAAAAACGAATGCTCCCAACAATCCCAACCCGTACACCGCACCACCGCCTGCGGCCGCCCCATGTTCTTTCATTTCTTTTTTTCCGTACATGTGTAGATTCTCCTATTAACTTATTATTGCTTACTGCCAAATTCTTCATCTTCAAAATCCGCGCCGGCGTCTTCCGCGGTATGCTGAATTCGGCCCTCAATATGATTCGCGGGGGAATAAACCGTGGTGATCTTGAGTGGCGTATGTCCGCGGTTCACAATATTATGTCGAACCCCGGGAGGAACCACGACGACATCACCGGCCACAATCGCATTCGTCGCGTCGTTCAAAATCGCCTCACCGCTTCCTGACTGGATATACAGCACCTGCTCGACGTGATTATGCGTCTCTTCGCCAATTTCGCCCCCGACGGGAATGCTCATAACCACGAGCTGCGTGTGCACGCCCGTGTACAACACACGTCGAAAATCCGTATTATCAGCCGTTATTTTTTGAATATTTGCCTGGAAAGGTTTGACCTGTGGCGCGTCTTTCATAGGCGTAATTTATTGATCTACTCTTAGTTTCACTATAGCACATGATGGAAATGTTGGTATAATAATGTGCGACCACGATTCAGCCGTCATAATTTAATAAGGACTCATCATGCCAACGCCTCACAAGAAAAAATTCGAAGGATTTTCTGAATTTGAACGCGACGCGATGAAGGCGCGCGCCAGAGAACTGATTGCGGAGACACGCGCGAACCGCAACAAGGCGCAAGGCGAACAAGATGCGCTCGATGCGATCGCAAAAATGTCAGAACCTGATCGCGGCATGGCGACGCGGATTCATGCGTTGATCAAAAAAAATGCGCCTGAGCTTTCACCGAAAACCTGGTACAGCATGCCGGCATATGCGAAGGACGACAAGGTTGTCTGCTTTTTCCAAAGTGCTGAAAAATTCAAAGCGCGCTATGCAACACTCGGTTTCAATGATGCCGCCCAACTCGATGATGGGTCGATGTGGCCGACTGCGTTTGCGTTGAAAAAACTGACTGCGGCGGAAGAGGCGCGAATAACAGCCTTGGTGAAGAAGGCAGTAGCATAAAGATATATCCCACGCAATTAAGGCTGGGCGGGCATTTGTTTATTTTGAGCCGGATCGCCGCTTAAGCACTGCGCGCACCGAAGGACTTATTGCTTTATCCTTGCGATGAATACACCCAAGCCAGCAACAGGGGCGACGCATTCCTTCTTTGAGTTCACTCACAGTTCTCTTCACGTGATCATTTCTCGTGTCGTCTTTTTTGACAAACGTGACCCAACAGATCCATTCATTGCGCGCAAGCGGTGTCAGACCTTGCCACGCTTTTTGCGCGGCCTTGTCGGACGCGAGAGCTTTGCGCAGATCTGATGGCAGGTTGTGAGCTGTGCCACCGGGGAGTTTTTTAAATATCATTTGTGCATGTAAATCTATAACTAGTGTAGCATATGCAGCTGAGCTGAATATTATCTTATCACAACTTCAACTTTTCTCTTCCCATCACGTGCAGTTGAGATATGGGACGAGTAAGCGCAACGTATAAAAGATCCCTGTTTATCCTTTTCTTTTCTTGTGCAAGCTCCGGATTATTTCTTTCATTGTATGGCAAAAAATTATCGCGCCCCATGCCCACAAGCACCACCGCATCAAATTCCACTCCCTGCGCTTCCACCATTGTCATCACATGCACGCTTTTATGCTGCCTAAAAGCTTCTTTAAATTCCACCAGATATTCCTGCTCTTTTGCTAAGACTCCGACACTTCCGATGTCGTTTAATGCGATGAGCTGCTGTATGTTTTTAATTTCTTCAATTTTTGAACTGGTTGCGTATTCCCGCACTTCGGCGCCTTCCTTGAGCTGCTCAGGAATCTCAATTTGGTAACCCAATTTCTGAATATATCTCAAGATATTTTTTGTGTTGCGATACACTTTTTTCAGCACAACTTGCCTCTCGGCGCCCATTGTTTCGTCAATTTCTTCCCAACTTCGTATCGTCCCAAGCTTGACTTGTTGCGCCATATCCCCGACATACACCACGGATTGCGTTTTTGGATTCATGCAAGATCTGATGATTTTTAGCTGTTCAGGCATATAGTTTTGAAATTCGTCGATCACCGCCAATGAATACGTGAGTTGCGCCTCGCCTCTCTTTTTCTTGAGGATTCCGTTTTTTTGCTCAGCATAATATTCTTTGGTTACACTGAATGCGCCTTTTTCCTGAAGACGGATCTTGAGCAATATGGTCAAATCAATTCGATCGTAGAGGCGCTTCACTTTTTGTTTTTGGAAAAGAGCGCGCTGTTGTTCATCAAAAAAGTTCTCATATATTTTTTCCAGCGAAGGCTGATCAGTGCGCAAATTTCGTAATGCCTTGAGCTTTTGAAATTCGTACAAATCTTTTTCTTCTTCCGTCTCGCCATATCTATCCACAAACGCCCCGTCGATACCGAGAATTCGAAATGCCCATTCAGAAAATGTCGTGATGAGCACATCGTCGATGCCTAGTTCCGGAAGCAGATGCGAAAAATAATCCTTTGTTCCATTGTCCTGCACAAATACAATCATGGTTTTGCTTGTGTAAAGATGTGCGAGCTCGGGCGATTGGGCGACATAAGCGACGCGATGAAGCGCGAGGGTTGTCTTGCCGCTTCCCGCAGGGCCTGAAATCAAAAACGGGCCGACATGATTTGCGCGAATGACTTGATCCTGCGCCTTTTCCATTTGTGCGACAATTTCCGGCAGCATGAATCCGGATTTTCTCGTTGAAAAAAATTCTTGATAAATGAGCTCGCGCGGGTGCTTGAGATCTTCGGACGAGAGAAATTTAATTTTTTCATCGACGATCAAAAATTGATCTTTTCTCAATAGTTTTGCGCGATGAGTGGTGCCGTCCGGAAGCTTATACATCACATCACCCGGATTTTCAAAGCGCATCACGGATGCCGGAGCCAACCAGGAATAAATAGACTCTTTATCAAAACCAAACTTCCCGAAGTAAAGGCTTGTTTCTTGGCCATCACCCGCAAATTGCACGTCGCAGCGGACGAAATAAGGCGAGCCTTGCAAGTGTTTCAATTCTTGGGCGCGCTTGGTTTCAAGTGCAATCATATTGCTTTCGACAATTCTGTCCGCGCCGCTTAATTTTTTAAATTTTTCCACGCTTTGTGCGAGAGATTCTTTATTTTTTTGCGTAGCCGCCGTAATGCTCGAACAGACGCGAATAAGATGATTGCGCGCCTCAGTGAGGATTTTTTCTTTATTCAACATAAGATAAATTAAAAAATGACTTTTGTGCCGTTAACAAGGATTGCGCGTCGGACACAATACGCCCTTGTTAAGAAAAAGTCATTTTTAAATTTTTGTAATGGCTTTATGATACCACAAAAAATTCGCGCGTCAATATGCGCGCAGCCCAAAAAATACATACCCCTAATTTTTTTATTTCAAGCGCTTAGTGCGACCATCTTCGATCAGAAGAGCCTCGTCTTCGTGAGACGTTCAACCTTCAATTTCATACGCTTCTCATATGCCACAGCCCTCGTCTCTTGCGATTCTGTGTAGTGAGGCAATACAACCATATCTACAATATTGAGACCTGAATAATCTGTCATACCAACAT
>CAYNWW010000017.1:0-7883 GCA_964401055.1 uncultured Candidatus Saccharibacteria bacterium
AGGCATTTCGACTGCGCCGCCCGCTGAAAGTCCGCTGAATAATCTGTCGGCTTCTTCTTTGCTCTCGGCGCGTATCGCTATTTTTGATCGGTTTTCGTTTTCGCTTACTCGGCCCATGCTTTCGGGGATGTCATTGCCCCGCAACACGTTCGCGCCAATAGGCAACTCAATTTGCAGTATCTTGTTTGCATCTTTTTCTTCGACGGGAAATTCGGGGCTGGCGAGGTCTTTGAGGCGAGTAAGTCGCGCGAATTCGCCGCCAAATACGGATTTGTAAAATGTAAACGCCTCTTCGGCATTCCCATTGAAATTAATCCAAGGGTTGATTGTTGTCATGCATTTTTACTAATTGTTTGTCAGCAATTATATCATGCGGTTGTCTATTTGAACTAACGTAGTACAATAATAAATAGCTGATTTTATTTGTACAATCGATTTTAAAAGTATGACAACGCTTCATTTTTCAATCATTATTAACGCTCCCGTGGAAAAAGTTTGGTCCACGATGCTCGAAGACGCAACCTATCGAAAATGGACTGAGCCATTTCATCAGGGTTCATACTACGAAGGTAATTGGGACAAGGGCGCGGATATACGCTTTTTGGGACCTGATGACGCTGGTGGGTTGGGCGGCATGTTCAGCAAAATTAGAGAGTATAAAAAATATGAATATATTTCCATTGAACATCTTGGAGTTGTTAAAAACGGAGTGAATGATACGGCCACCGCGTGGTCGGGCGCATATGAAAATTACACATTCAAATCTATTCCACAAGGCACTGAGGTGAAAATTGACCTCGACATGCCCGAAGATGATAATGAAATGCAGCAGATGATGGGTGAGATGTGGCCAAACGCATTAAAAAAACTCAAAGAGATTGCTGAGCGCTCATAATTATTGAGGAAACAAAAAAGACTTTTCGCCGCGTGTCGGGAGAAGTCTTTTTTGGTGGAGATGGCGGGAATTGAACCCGCGTCTAGTCGCACGGCGGCCTGACATTCTACAAGCGTAGTTCGTTTGGGTAATTCAAGCGCGCGGTGGGAAAACGAACAAAGAAGCGCGCGCTCTAGCCTGAAGTCTTAAGTCGCTCGCCAGACCAACGAGCGACAGCATCCTAGAGAGTTGGCACCACGTCCCGCGAAGCTAGGCCTCCACGGGCGCGATGGCTGCTTAAACTAGTTAGGCAGCAACGAACGAAAGTTGTGCAGGAGCAAATGCTCGGGACGCAAAATTCTTCGCTTTTGATATAAGATTTGCACTTATATAGTGTGTGGCTTTTTGCGAAGTTCCACGCTTCGGCTTGCCTGCCAAACGGCCAATGAACTATCGATGCCTGGCATCCCCATGCCCGTATTCTAGCGCGAAATGGGCGGTTTTGTCCATCGTGAGCGCGTCAGGTAGTGGCGCGTGTCATGTATTGACGTCGCAGGAATATTCTGGTAAAGTAAATCTTCCCCGTAGACACAGGAGGTCTTCATGCTACATTGTGTACCGTTTTTCGACGACATTTCTCGATCGACCGTGGCGACGCTGATTGATTTGCTCAAAAGGCCACATGCGCCACGCTTGGTACTTTTGGATTCGTCCGGAGGATTCCTCGATGGATTTTCTACTTGGGCGTATCCCTTGGTGCGACGGCGAGTATCAATGATTGCGGACGATATAGGCTCGGCGGCGAATTGCCTCTTTGCAGCTGCTGCAAAGAGGTATGCATTTGAGGATTCTACCTTCTTTTTCCATGAATTTGTAGTTCATCAACGTGGTCAGGCCTTTAGTAGGCAAGAAATTGATCTTCTGAGATGGATCCAGAAAAAAATGGGCAATCAAAATTATCTTTTGGCTCATAATTTTCTGAACATGCTTGCGAATGCACAAAGCGATGCGGCGCATTTCATTTCTAATCAAACGCGGATGAGTCGCGAGCGTGTTCTTTCGCTCATGAAATCAAATGTAACCATTTCTGCGCAAGAGGCTCGGCGCTACGGCTTTGTCCACGAAATCTTGCCCGACTCGGTTCGCGATGAAATTGTGCTGGTTGAACCGTGAAAGGATGAGCAAATGACCAGAATTGAATTTGCATTCGCAGTCGTGTTTGGTATCCCATGCGCAATCCAGCTGTTTCGAATCGTCATGCGTAGTCCGAGTGCGTATGAAACACCTAAAGATATTCATGAAATGATGGAGTTGGGGTTGGTGCTTGGAGCATTGGCCGGAGTTCTTGGGTTTTGTGTGTCAACGCTTGCCGGCGACTCGCTCTCAAATGAAACCCGATCCTTTGTGTTGTTACGCATTGCTTTGCTGCCGATCATCCTGCCGGTGGCGAAGCTTGGGTTTGTTGGTTGGGTTGAATGCGTATTGCTCTGTCTTCAGTATGTGAATGTGCGGCGCGCGAAGTGAGTTGCTCACTTCGCGCTTTTTCTTTGGGTGAAATAAAAAACCAACCTGCTAAAGGTTGGCTGTAAAATGTTTTGCGTTATGCGTGTACGTTGCACATGTTGTTTGTGCGGCGAGCACGGCGAGTTTCTGCGCTTTTTCGTTTCGAATGTGCGTGCCGAATGTGCTTTAGCTTTTCGGTGCACTTGTCGCACGATCGCCAGTCGCGCCAGCGTTGTCGTCGCTGGCCTTCGAGATGGATGCGCACTTCAGCGCTTTGCAAAAATGTATCACAATTAATCGAAAAGCGGCAAAACATACAGTATTTGAATGTGGGCGGACTTTTGTGTTGCTTGCGCAATGCAGGGGTGCAGGCGCGACATGCACTGGTCGCAATTTCTGTCCCTTTGAGGTCAAAGTGTGGCGTTTGTATCGGGGTTTCTATCGGAAGGTTGAAATATCCCCGTAATTCGCGCGTGGCTTCCTTGCCGCAAAAGGTGCAAAAAAGCCGACTCCAAAAAGTCTCCCATTGATCATCGATCCATGACATAGAGCCCTCCTGAGCGCTTCGTTTCTCACATATTTTGAGGTAGGCGAGGGGTGTTTGTCAATGAGTATCCACAAGTCGGGATTTTTTTAGTAAAATTTCATGATTTTTTCAGAAATTTTTTATCTTCGCATGCTAATCTTTGACGAGTGAGGTGGGAAGATTTATTCTATAAATAAGAAAGGAACACGCACATGATTGACGATCGAGATATTGAAAAATTGAGCAAGGCTTTTGTTGGTAAAAATGAATTTCAAGCGGCCATGGATAATCATGACCGCCTATTTACCGCCATGATGGCTGAGCTTCAGCGCATGGGTGAACGGCAGGATAAAACTGAAGCGCGAGTGGGTAGCGTGGAAGTCCGAATGGACAAAATTGAGGTGCGCATGGATAAGCTGGAACAGCGTATGGACGCGCTCGAAGTCAGAATGGATAAGCTCGAAGTGCGAATGGATAACTTGGAGCGGCGCCTGGAAAAGGTTGAGCAAAAACTTGATAAAGTGATTGCGATGTTAGAAAAAGTCGTTGTGCGCCTTGATAATATTGAGAGCGAACAGCGTTTTATCATCAAGAAAGTCAACCAGCACGACGCGTGGATTCATGAAATTTCCACCAAACTCAATATTCCCCTCGAGTTTCGCTAGGAATTGGCGTGCGTGAATTATTTCTTCCGCATGGCGCGCTGGATGGTGCGCGTCTCTTCGCGGCGCTTGATTGATTCGCGCTTGTCGTATTCTTTTTTTCCGACGCCGATGCCGAGGCGCACTTTGATGAGCTGATTTTTTACATACACTTCGATCGGCACGACGGTGGCGCCGCGTTCGGTTTTGCGGCCGATGATGCGGGCGATTTCGCGCGCGTGGAGCAAGAGCTTGCGCGATCGATTGGGGTCGTAGCCGACTAGTGCGCCGGCTTGGGGAAGCGCGGGAATGGAGGCGTTGACCAGGACGACTTCGTTGTCGTGGATTGTGGCATGTGCGCCTTTGAGTGAAATGTGTCCGGTTTTGACGGATTTGACTTCGTGGCCGAGCAGCACAATGCCGGCCTCCAATTGTTCCTGGATGTCGTAGTCGTAAAATGCGCGCTTATTTTTGGCAAGAATCTTCATGCGGGTATTGTAGCGCAGGTTTGAGAAATGGTACACTGCTAGCCATGAAAATGACCCTCCAACAACTGATTTTTGATGCACTTGCGGCGGCGCACCTCAGCTCGTCTGCCATCGCGCAGCCGAGTGATATTCATGTTGAGCATCCGCAGATCGCCGAGCACGGGGATTATTCCACCAATGTGGCTATGCAGCTTGCGCGCGAACTCAAAAAAAATCCACTGGAGATTGCGCAGGCTCTCGCGGCCGCAATCGCGCCGCACGCGGATATCGCGCGCGTGGAAGCGGCGCGCCCGGGATTTGTCAATTTTACTTTGGCTCCGGCATGGTTTGCGACTCAGGTGACTCGTCTTCTTGTAGATCCAAAGTCCACAGTGCATAATGTGGGCGGCGGCAAGATCGTGCTCCTTGAATTTTCTTCTCCCAACATCGCAAAGCCGATGCACGTCGGCCATTTGCGCAACACGGTCATCGGTGATGCATTGCGCCGAATTTATACAAGCCTCGGCTATCACGTAATTTCCATTAATCATCTCGGCGATTGGGGCACGCAATTTGGTATTTTGCTGTACGCGTACAAACGTTTTGGCGACAAAGAAAAAATCGCGCGCGATCCGATCAACGAGCTCTACCGTCTCTACGTGGACTTCAACAAATTGATGGCGGAAAATCCGTCGCTCAAAAGTCATGGTAAGGAAGAGTTTGTAAAACTTGAGCAAGGCGACAAAGAAAATCGTGAGTTGTGGGAGCATTTCCGCGAGATCAGCCTGGGCGAATTTCAAAAAGCCTATGACCAGCTGGGCATTCCGGCATTTGACCACAGCATCGGCGAGAGTTTCTATATGGATAAAATGCAGCGAGAGATTTCTCAGCTGTTGGAGCAAAAAATCGCCACGCAAGGCGAAGACGGATCGGTATATGTGGACCTGGAGCCGTATGGACTTGGCCGATTTATCGCAGTAAAATCCGACGGCGCCACCACCTACGGCACGCGCGATATTGCGACATTTCGTTACCGCGCCGAGCAGTTTGATTTTGTGAAAAGTTTGTACGTTGTGGGTCTTGAGCAATTTCACCATTTGCAACAAGTGTTCAAGGTGGCCGAGCTCATGGGCTTGCCAAAAGTGGCGCTCGCGCATCACGTGACCTATGGCTTGGTCAAAGATGCGAGCGGCCTCAAGATGAGCACCCGCAAGGGCACTCTGATCACCGCACAAGACATGATTGATCGCGCGGTGGAAAAAGCGCGCGAGTTAATTCGCGAAAAAAATCCCGATCTTGCAAATGCCGACGAAGTGGCGCGCGAGGTGGGGATCGGCGCGCTCAAATATGCAAATTTGTCGCAAAGCCGCAATACGCCAATTTTGTTCAACTGGGAAAAAGTGCTCGCATTTGATGGAAATACCGGCCCGTATCTGCAATACACACATGCGCGTATTCAAGGCGTGCTGCGCAAAGTGGATGCGCTGCCTGACGCCGCGACGGCGGATTTGTCGGTGCTGAGCGCCGCGTCTGAAATAGCGCTTCTGAAACATTTGTATAAAATCAGCGAGACCGTCGAGGCTGCCGCGCTTGATTATGCGCCCAATCATATTGCTGAATATTTGTTCAAACTTGCGTCGTTGTTCAACGAATTTTATGCTGCCGAGCCGGTGTTGAAAGCCGAGCAGCCGGCAGTGCGCGATGCGCGCGTGGTGCTGCTGCAGGCGGTTGCGACTGCGCTTGCACAAGGGTTGTCATTGTTGGGAATTCACGCGCCCGAGCGTATGTAGTCGTGATATACTTACCTACGGCAGGATGAATTTTTAAAAAAAATCTATGCGCATTGGTATCGATGCACGTACGATCTTGAACCCGGGCAAAGGCGAGCAAGCCGGCGTGGGGCATTATACGTACTACCTCATCAAGCACCTGCTGGCTGCGGACAAGCGGAATACCTATGTGTTGTTTTTGGATTCGCGTGTGCTGAACGTGGATGAATTTCGCGCGCCCAATGTGGAAATCGTGTACTTTCCGTTTTATCAATACAAATCGTTGTTGCCGGTGACCTATTCGCATTTGCTGGTATCGGCGATTGTGTCACGCGCCAAAGTGGACGTGTTTCATTCGCCGGCAAGTACAATTCCGCTGGTGTATCTCAAGTCGTCGGTGGTGACTATTCACGACCTCGCGATTTACAAACATAAAAAATGGTTTCCCGGGCGGCAGCAATTTAGCACGCGGATTTTGGTTCCCCGCACGCTGCGCCAAGTCAATCGAATCATCGCGGTGTCGGATGCGACCAGGCGAGATATCGAAGAAGTGTTTCAGATTCCGTCGAAAAAAATTACGGTCGTGCACAATGGCGTGCTGCCGGTGCCTGCGTCCGAGCTCGCCGAAGCGCATCGCGCGAAACTCGAAGCGAAATATGGATTGAAGGGTCAATATGTCTTATTTCTCGGAACCATCGAGCCGCGCAAAAATCTGCACCGATTGATCGAGGCGTGTTATCTGCTGCGCGCGCGCAAGCAATTTGCGGATGTGAAGCTGGTGATTGCAGGCGGGCAAGGCTGGTTGTCGCGCGACCTCGTGACGTATATTGAAAAATTGAAAATGCAGGACGCAGTGGTGTTTACCGGATACGTCTCGCATCGCACCAAGGTCAATCTCATGAAGCACGCGAGCGCATTTGTGTTTCCGAGTTTGTATGAGGGTTTTGGCCTGAGCCTCCTTGAAGCAATGGAAATTGGCACGCCGGTGGTGACCTCGCGCGTGTCGTCGATGCCCGAAGTCGCGGGCGATGCAGCAGAGCTGGTGGATCCGGAAGATGTGAAAGATATCACGCGCGGGATTTCGCGCGTATTGCTGGATGACAAATTGCGTGCGGAGTTGGTGGCGCGCGGGCACAAACGCGCCGAGGAGTTGCGCTGGTCTGAATGCGCGCGTCAGACGCTCGCGGTGTACGAATCGGTGCATGCGGAGACTGCCGGTGCGGAGCTGGGTGCGGTTGCGACAAAAGTGTAAGTGGCGATTATGAGAATCTCAAAAGAAGAAGCTCGATTGCTTCATGAATCTCCGCGGGGCGGGCGCGGCGCCAAAATGGCCGGCGGTGCGTTGCGCGTCGCGGCCGCGCCGGTGAAGGCGGTAGGCGCGGTAGCTCATGGCGCGCATCGCGTGGTGCGGATCGCCACGTTTCCGGTGCGACTCGCGATGAAATTGCCGTTTATCTTGGGCGGGCTTGCGGTGATGGGTGCGCTCGCGGCGTATCTTGCTTTTTTTACCGGATTTGGAAGCGGGTTATTGTTTCCGTTGAAAGGCGAGCACTCTGCTGAAGCGCGAACCGACATTTTGTTGATGAGCGAAAACGCGGGCAATGCAATGGCGGTGTTTGACCTGGATCATCACGAGCGGAAGATGGCTCTGCGCGTGGTCGCGCGGCATGGCGCCGGATTGTTGGGCGCGCGATTGGACGCCGAGCGCGAGACCGGCCACGAGCCGCAGTACTTTGTGCAGCTGGATCAGGCAAGTTTTGATCAAGTGATGCAATCAGTTGCTCGAGGTGGTGATGGTGCGCGCCTTGATGCGTTTGGCGTGCTGAGCCTTGCTGCAAGTATGAGCGGGCATGTGCAGACCGATCTGCGGGCGCGCGACGTGGCGCGGCTGGCGCAATTGGCGCGGGCGTACGGTGGCGACCAACTGGCAGCCGGCGCAGCTGATCTGCTCCATCAAGTGCAAGGTGTGAGCGGCGCCGCGGGCAAATAAAAAACCTGTCCGAGGGGGCAGGTGTGTGTGAGTTAGGGAATTTTGACTGCGTTTGGCGTTACGACCTCTTTTTCGTTTTCTTCTGATTCCGGGTTGAGGATTTCCTCCTCCTC
>CAYNWW010000017.1:7983-9846 GCA_964401055.1 uncultured Candidatus Saccharibacteria bacterium
TCCTCCTCCTCTTCTTCGGCAACGAACCTGTCGGGATTAAACATATCTCCCCACATGACGCTTCCTCCATAATCAGCTTAGAATAATACCGCGCTTGCGGTTGGTTGCTTTTTGCTCAGTCGCCTGTATTTGTTCTTGAGGTGGCTGATTCTTGTTTGGAATGGGCGCCGGTCCGTGGTGACCACTCCTGGGTTTGACCTCATATGCTGCCGATTGCAAAATGATTGCCGGCGGTGAAATCGCCAAATAACCTAGGCAAATTGCCATTATCATTTCTGATGCTCCTCCTTTGGTGCGCGGAATTTTCAGGTTACACGAGTTTTTAGTATTCGTCAAGGTATTTTACCCAATGAAAAAGCCCCAATCACAGTGTGATTGGGGCTCCCTTACATCTCTGACCCGTGATGTTTGTGTGAGCGCTTAGTGCGCCCGCGCGATTTTCTTGGAGGCATGCGCCTTCTTGGGCTGCGCCGGCTGGCACAGCTTCTTGAAGGCGGCCTCCTGGGCTTCCTGCTTGCTCGGGTCGAGCTCAAGCAGGAAGAGGTTGTCCGTCCCCTTGATCCAAGCCAGGTGGGCTTTACGAAAAGCCCGGAAGGCCGGATCGAGGAGCCGCACGCGGTGGCCGCGGCCGCCGTCGTCGGTGAGGTATTCGAACCCCACTTTGACTTTGCCGCCGCGGCACACCACTTCACCTTCCCCGGTTTCCCAGGAGAAGATACCTCGGAAGATGCTCCCATCCGCGAGGCTTACGAACACCTCGGCGGGAGCGGCCAAATCTGCCACCGCGGCGTGAGCCGGGGTGGCAGTAAGAATGAGGGCTAACAACAACATCAACTGGAACATCCGCATACGAACCTCCTTGCGTCTTTCGACGCACAGCGTGGAATTTCCCTCTCAGTGCTATACAATATAGCATAAATATATAATATTGTCAAGTTGTGAGACGCGAGAAAATCGGCTAGGATTCACTGGAGATAAGCCCGTTTTCGACAATTAGTTTATTGAACTTATGCCTGATACATTTAGCAAAATCGACCCCAAGCAGGATTTTGTCCAGCTCGAGCACGATATGCTTGCGCTTTGGCGCGACAATGACACGTTTGCTAAGCGTGCGGCAAAAAACCGTGGCGCTGCAAAAAAGTGGTCATTTATCGACGGGCCGATCACGGCCAACAATCCCATGGGCGTGCACCATGGCTGGGGTCGCACGTACAAAGACGTGTTTCAGCGCTATTGGGCGATGCGCGGAGCGGACGAGCGATTTCAAAACGGGTTTGATTGTCAGGGCCTCTGGGTGGAAGTCGAGGTGGAAAAAAGCTTGGGGCTCAACTCGAAGCAAGATATCATTGCATATGGATTGGACAAATTTGCCCGCGCCTGTCGCGATCGTGTGTTGAAATACGCAGGCATTCAGGCTGAGCAGTCGCGTCGGCTGGGGCAATGGATGGATTGGGAAAATTCCTACTACACCATGTCCGAGCAAAACAACGAGCACATTTGGCATTTTCTGAAAAAGGTGCGCGAGCGCGGATGGCTGTTCAAGGGGCATGCGGTGATGCCGTGGTGTACTCGCTGCGGGACGGCGCTGTCGCAGCATGAATTGTCGGACGGCGGTTACGCTGATCTCGAGCACAAGACGGTGTTTGTAAAATTTCCAATAAAAAATCGCGCCGGTGAATTTTTCCTCGTGTGGACGACGACGCCATGGACGCTCTCGTCCAACGTCGCGCTCGCAGTGCATCCGGATTTGCAGTATGTAAAAATTCGCACCGCTGATGGCGAGCTGCTGATTTTGTCCAAAAAAGTGGCGGAAAAAAGATTTGCCGATGCCGAGGTGGTGGCCGAAATGCGCGGCGCGGATCT
>CAYNWW010000017.1:9946-12966 GCA_964401055.1 uncultured Candidatus Saccharibacteria bacterium
TGGATGGATTGAAACAGCGGGGCGCGGTGGAGCGCATCGAAAGCATTACGCACCGATATCCGATTTGTTGGCGCTGCAAAACGCCGTGCGTGTTTCGCATGGTCGACGAATGGTTTATGAGCGCGCAGGAAATCCGTCCGCTGATGAAGCGCGCGGCGGCGGAAGTGACGTGGATGCCGGAGTCCAGCGGTAAGCGCATGCAGGATTGGCTCGACAATATGGGCGACTGGGTGATTTCGCGCAAGCGGTTTTGGGGACTCGCGTTGCCGTTTTACGAATGTCGGAAGTGTGATGAGCTCGTTGTGGTAGGTTCACTTGCGGAATTGCGCGAGCGGGCGGTCAATCCGGAGCGGCTTGATGAATTGCAGCGCGATCCGGATTTGAAATATTTGTGGATGCATCGGCCGTGGATTGATGAGATTCGCGTGCGCTGCGAGAAATGTGATCGCGAAATCGAGCGCGTGCCTGACGTGGGCGATTGTTGGTTGGATGCGGGCATCGTGCCGTTTTCGACACTGAATTATTTGCATGATCGCGCGGCGTGGGAGCAGTGGTTTCCGGCGGAATTTGTGGTGGAAAGTCGGTCGCAGATTCGGCTCTGGTTTTATTCCATGTTGTTTATGGGCGTGACGCTCGAGGACCGCGCGCCGTACAAGCAGGTAAAAACCTACGAGACGGTGGTGGATGAAAAAGGTCACGAGATGCACAAGAGTGCGGGAAATTCGATCCCGTTTGATGAAGCAGCGGAAAAAATGGGCGCGGACGTGATGCGCTGGATGTATTTGTCTCAATCGGCGACGAATAATTTGCGATTTGGGTACGGGCGCGGCGAGGAGATACGCAAAAAGTTGATTTCTCTGTGGAATGTGTATTCGTTTTTCACCACGTATGCCGCGATTGATGGAGTGACACGGGAGGAGCTTGAGGCGCGGGATGGGGCGAAGTCGGGCGATTTGTTGGACCAATGGATTGTGTCGTTGTTGCAAGAATTGATTGCCGACTGTCGTGCGTCGCTTGAGTCTTCGCATCCAGTGCACGCGATGAAGCGCGTGGATCATTTTGTGTCGGTGTTGTCGGGCTGGTATGTGCGTCGGTCGCGTCGGCGGTTTTGGAAAAATGAAAATGACGCGGATAAACTCGCGGCGTATCGCACGCTCTATCGCGTGTTGAAAACACTTGCGCGCGTGATGGCACCGATGTTGCCGTTTGTGAGTGAGGCGATGTATCAAGGGCTGCGGGTGGGCGCGGCGGCTGTGGGCACCGCCGCAGGCGGCGATCCTGAATCTGTGCACCTGACTGATTATCCGGAAGTGGATCAGAGCGCGGTGCGTGCACACTTCACCGAGCGGATGGATTATGTGTTGGGCGTGGTGGAGCTCGGGCATTCGGCGCGCGCGGCTGCGCGTGTGAAAAATCGCCAACCGTTGGCGCGCGTGCTGTTGGCGCGGTCTCCGATCATGGCAGAAGCCGGCGCTGAAGTCGCGGGTATGCTGCAGGGATTGATCACTGATGAACTCAATGTCAAATCCATCGAATTTGTTGATGACGTGTCTGCATTTGCGAAGCCGCGTGTGAGCATTGATGCGCGTGTGCTTGGACCAAAAATCGGTCGCGATGTGCAGCAGCTCATCGCGCTTGCGCGTGCCGGTGACTATGAATTGCGCGACCAAGGTGCGCGCGTGGAGATCGGCGGGCGTACGCTCGACGCTGCGGCGGGTGAATTTTTACTCTCGTACGAATCACTCCAGTCCGGCCTCCAAGTTGCCGCAGTTCCCGGCCTTGTGGTGGTGCTCGATGTGACCCTGACGCCCGCGCTTATCGCCGAAGGTGTCGCGCGTGAACTCATCCGCGCCATTCAAGATTTGCGCAAAGAATCCGGATTTAATATCGAAGATCGCATCTCGCTCGCGATCGAAACCCAAGATGCCGACGTGCGCACGGCCGTGGAACAATTTGGCGCGTTGATCGGCGCCGAGACGCTTGCGGAAAAATTCGCGACGACAATCAGCGAGCTTGGTGTCGAAGCAGCTCAAAAGGAAATCGAGATCGACGGGAAAGTGGCGCGGATTGGGATTAGAAAGTAAATTATAACGCTGTTATTTTACTTCATACACTTGATCCGCCCGGAAATTGAGAGGCGCGTAGGTGTTGTTTCCCGGATTGTAGAGGTAGAGATTTCGTTTGAGACTAAGAATAGTAAATCGATCGCTTTCGACCCATTGTGCAAATTCGATCGGTGCGTCAAATAGTCTCCAGCCTGAGATGAGGCTTTGTTTTTTCTGTCCATTTTCGAAGAATATATCATATCGTCCGAAGTCATCGCGTATGAGAAGAGATGCATCTGAGTGATAGGCAAATGCAATGCCGCTCGTTGTGAACATACTTTCCGAGAGGATGTGAGCGTGACCATTGGAGTTTTGCACCTCGGATGATGTTTTTGCCCCGCTCAAAAGGGGGACGGAGAGTATTTCTTTTGCGCTGTTGGGGCTGGAATCGTACAAATTTTTGGCCAATACAAGATCAAAAGAATCGGTGTCACGATTGCATTCGGCTGAAATAATATATTGATCGGGCTTGGTCACAAGTGGTTTCCATGCGCCATCCGTCCATTCTGCAACTGCGTGTTCAAATCCTGCAAAGATGCGTGCGTTTTGAATACAGGCAATGGAAAATTGACCAAATTCTTGCGGAATCGGAAGCGTGGTGGAATGTTGCGAAGGCAGGTCAATGATGCTCAGTATCCCCGGCTGCGAAGCGTGAGCTGCTTGAAATGTAAGGAGTTGTGCTTCGGGGAGCGTGGTGGTCGATGGAACATGAAATGCAGGAGCCTCCTGACTCTTGATCGCCAAAAATGTCATGCCCGCGGCGAAAATTCCAAAAAATATTACAACGGATACGAGTGCTTTTTTCATGTGGTTGTGAATTAGTAAAAAAGAACCCAAGCTCATGAGTATCATGATGCCTGGGTCAGTGGGAGTCAATGGCGGTGGTCATAATGGGAGTGCCCAATGAGCCAGGAG
>CAYNWW010000017.1:13066-15515 GCA_964401055.1 uncultured Candidatus Saccharibacteria bacterium
AAAGATAAAATATTTCTGAAAAAATGTTAAAAAAATCATTAAATTTTGTCTGTGCCTGTGGATAACGCAGGAAAAAAGCCTCAAGGTCGTAAAACCGAGAGGCTTTTAGGTGATTTTTATGGATCCAACGGCTCCAGCTGATCCGAAGGCAGGATCTTCATCGAGCCTTCGTCGTAGCTGTCGAGACCGCGCTGTCCGATGACGAACGGCGCGATGTCGATGCCGCTGAGGTCGACGGAGATGTATTGATACCCATCATCCGTCGTCTTAAGCGTACCACCTTCGATCTGCCAGACCTGATTGGCCGGGCAAGACAGGCGATCCTTGACCAAGCAGGGCTGATACCACTCATAAGGATTCTCGTTTTGCAACCAGAATCCGACGATGAGTTGCTTTGTCGGGCCCATGTAGGTATCGACCCACGTTTGAGTCGCGATGCGCACTACCTCGCCGTCCGACTTTGCGTAGTCGGGGGTGGCAGCGATTTCGCGGCAATGCGTCCCGTTTGGCCAGCAAGCGGTCATGTGCCAGCCCTGCAGCTGACGCCCGCTTGTAAGCGTGGTGTTTAGGGTTGCGTCGAGCACGTACCTCGTCCTTCCCGCCGGAAGGATGTTTGGTATCGGATCAAACACAAAGGTGTTGGCAGGCAGCTCAACGCAGTTACCCACCAGAGCTGCTTGCTCAAGTCCAACCGACTCCCAGTTGGAGAGGTTGACCTCGACGAGGGCGTTACCACCACCGTAGGCATCGTAGCCTACGATCCTGTAGAATGTCGGATAGATTGGTGAAGCAGCCTTCTTCCTCATGACCTTGTCAACAACTGCCTGGTGAAATGCGTCCCACACAGGCGAAAAGGTAAACGGGTTTTGGGCTTGCGAGACCACCTGTCCGTAGCCAATGGGGCATTGCTCGATGCGGAACTCGGCAATGTCCGACTTCACCACTTGGCGAGTCGGATTCAAGTTACGAAACCCCGCGTCCAGCACTCCGGCGTTGTATGCCTTGCTGTACATTAGCAGGGCGTGCGTTCCCCTGTTGAAGTACAACATGGATGTTGTCCACTCGTTCCCAACCACGTCCATGCCCACCGGCCGCAAGGCCAGCGAGAGAACGTTGGTCGGCATGCTGGTGTTCTGTGCCTGCGCCCCAGCGGCGCACAGCGACACAAAAACCAGAAACAGCAACACGAACCGGTAAAAATAAACCGACTTCATAATAATACCCCTCCTAGGGTAACATCACCGCACCATGCGGCAATACCAGCCTGATCTTGATTGATCAGCGCCAGTTCATCGAGGCCACGTGCCGTCTGCCACAAATAGCCCAAATGAACCAGCGTCAATAATAAGAAAAAATATATTATCACATAATAACATCCGCGTCAATAGCTTCAAAGAAAAAAGTTGTGTATACTACAACACAATATTATTAAAAACAAAACATGCAGAATAAGGCAAAAAACAACACCCCTAATAATGTCCCCGTCATGGGAGTGCTTGTTGTTATTATCTTTTTTCTCGTTGTGGCAGCCATAAGTATGGCATCGTACATGATGGGTATGAACCGTGCTTCGACAACCACAAATCAGGCCGCGACCGATTTGGTCGAGCCTGCCATAGATGCGCCGACAAAGCAAGATGCGGTACAGATACCAACTACCGCCCCAAGTGATCGCAATGAGCAGGCTTCGGACGTGAAACCTGAAGATACAACCACTGCTCCGGCCGCATATGTTGATCAATTTGCCGGTGTCCGCACCTCGTATGCAACTGATGACTCATCTCGCAATTTCTTGGTTGAATACCTCAATAAAAACAGTATGCGCGTCCGCATCTACGATGCGAAGCAAAATAAAATTACCAAGCAGGCGGACATCAATACATTGAATGATGCCGAGCTCTACTCGTCCGGAAGTTTAAATGGATATATTGATTTCAATCCCAACACGGGTGACATTTATTTTGCTACATACAAGCTCTCGGGCGAGTGCGGCATGCGAGTCGGCAATTGTATCCAAGACGAGTATCTCAATCGTACCAATATCGCCAAGTCAGATACGGTTGAGGTTGTGTTGCAAAGCACGGATCTTGCTGCTGATCGTGGCGTAATGTTTTCACGCCCGCTTGCGCATCCAAAGAATCCGAACAAGGTATATCTCCAATTCACTGACAAAGACGGAAGCACGATTGGCGTAGTCAATGTTGTAACAAAAGAAGTGACGAAAAAGTTGTTCACCTATTCACTGCAAAACGACAGTGAAATGCTCGAGAATGTTCGCCTGACAAGTGACGGCACTCGCTTGATTGCAATTACCAAACAATATGGCAAAGACAAAGCATCTCATTCCAAAGTTGTGATGTATGATCATAGCTTGGCAACGGGCAAGACGACACGCAAGGAAATTATGCAAGGCTTGTTGTTTAATGGAAATTCGGATTATGCCGTCAAT
>CAYNWW010000018.1:0-14478 GCA_964401055.1 uncultured Candidatus Saccharibacteria bacterium
TCGATATTCACGTTAGTTTCCAAAAAATCTGAGAAAAATTCACAATTTTGTACATTTTTTTCGCATCATCCCACGCGACGGGAATTCCTTCCCGCTCCAGCAATTCTTTTTGCGTCTCCGCCGTGACTTCCGGATTTCGTATAGTGATATATCCTTGCGCCGCAACCACGCGATGCCACGGAATCGCACTCGGTCCACCGACAAACAACGCCCATCCGACTTGGCGCGCGGCGTGAGGATTACCACAGGCAGCGGCGATTGCTCCATACGTCGCGACGTGGCCGCGTGGAATACGGCCAACAACTTCACGAACGTGCTGAAAAAATTGAGGTGCCGACATCAAACAATTGGTTGAGAATATTTTTTTGCAAGCGTTTCCAGATCCGATAATCCAAATTCGTCTCGAAGCGCGCCAAACGATCGTACGTGCCCTTCACCAAACGCGCGCACGGTTTTGACATACTCATCAAACGAGTTAAATCGCGGGCGCTTGGAATGAAATTTATCCGCATACATCACCAGACGCTCCTCGCGAGTTTCAGCAAGATAATCTTGCGGTGGCAAAGGCAAGCCACGGCGCACAATTTCTTCTCGCGTGATGCCGACGCCGGTGTGGTGATCAGCAATCCGACACAGCTCGAGCGCACAACCATGCTCTTCAAGTATCCGCCGGCCCTCTATTCCGTGTCGAATGTAATTTTTTTCATCAAATACGCCACGCGCATCAACAAGTTTGTATACGCCAATATCATGAAGCAACGCGCCGGCTCGAACCAATTCGGCGTTTATTTCACTTGTGCGCGTCATCAGCTGCTCTGCGATTTCACATACGATCTCGCAATGCGTCCACACCAACTCAAACACAGCCTCACTTGGCGCAAGCTTGAGATGAAGCGCGCGAGCATCGTCGCGACTTGGATAGCGCGCCGTAATCATACAACCACTCCAATCTGGTCCAGCTTCCGCTGCGCACTCGGCAAATCCAATGCATGCGCCGGATTCGTAAACAGCGCAATAATATCCACGGCTGCTTGCTCGGTTTTTGCATGCAATTCATCGCGATAATTCACATCGCCGCGCGCACGGATCACGGCTGCATTTTTCCACGCCTGCATTCGCCAGCGCACAACCACTTGCGTAAATTGTTCAGTGATAAATTTTTTCAGTACCACACCGGTCATTCCAAAAATGTCCGCATGACTCACTGCCAGAAACCGCATCACCTCAGGCACAACTTCCTCGAGCACCGCATTTATTTTTTCATAATCCTCCGCTTGCGTATACCCAAGCTCCACAAGACAAGTGCACAAATCCGCATTGATATGCGCGTTGACGCCGAGTAGCAGTTGAACAAATGGAATTCCCAGCGGTTTGGCGCAATAGGTTCCGTAAGTGCGCCAGGGCGATGGCATAGATCCCATTTCCAGACCCTCGCGCATCGGAGTAAAATAGAGCGATGCAAACAAGACATCGAGCTGCCGCAAGGCCGAAAAATCTTTAAAATATGACGCGTCACTGATTTGCTTTTGCGCAACTTGATTGGTCACCATCTCATACGTCTGCAGAAATGGAATAAAATGCCCGTAGGATTTGCGCGCGCGAACATACCTCATGAGCGCATTCATGCGACCGATGACGCTAAACGATGTTTCAGATTCAGGACGGACGATTTCCAGTAGCTCTCGCATGTTGTTCATTGCGGAATTTTATTATCAATTCAAGTTTTTGCGCGCGCGTAAGTCGCTTCACCGCAAGTTCGCGCTTGAGGGCAGCGCTTTTTGTCCCACACGGCTCTTGATACACAACCGCTCGCGGCTTGTGCGCGCGTGTGTAGCGACCTCCTTTTCCCGCTCGATGCGCCGCAAAACGCCGCTCGAGATCATTGGTGATTCCGGTGTACAACGAGCGATCTGCACAACGCAGAATATACAACACATACATACTTATTTTTTATCCGCACGCATTGCGCGTGCCGCAAGCGCAGTTGCCAAACGCCGAGGCGCAAAACGCGTCAACCATGCGTTCCATGCATTTGGCAAACCCACAACAAGACTCGACCGCCCGCGCAACATCGCATCGATTCCTTTTTTAATAACAGTCGGCGCGTCCATCATGACCGAACGCTGATACGCGTTTTCTTTTTGACCGGCTGCATTCAAAAATCCCGTACGCGTTGGCCCGGGCGAAAGCACAAACACATGCACGCCCGCATGACGCAATTCATATCCAAGCGCATATCCAAAACTCAGCACATACGATTTTGCTGCTGAATAAATCGCATAGGTAGGCGTGGGTTGGTACGCTCCGTTGGACGCCATCTGTAAAATATAACCAAAACGCCGCTCAACCATATCGACTGCAAACAATCTCGTGAGATAAGTGAGCGCAACAATATCAACTTGCAACAGTTGCTGCTCTTTTTCCCACGCAATATCCAAAAAATTTCCCCACAAACCAAATCCCGCGTTGTTGATCAATATATCAATCGGCACGCCGAGTGCGCGCACCTGGTCGTATAACTTCAACACACCATCAGTCGTGCCCAAATCTTGCTCGACGATATAAACCTTTATATGTTGATAACGCTGCGTCACTTCTTGTTCAATTGCTCGCAAAGCGTCTTGTCCGCGTCCGGTCAGCACAAGATGCGCCCCACGCGCCGCAAACTGACGCGCAAACTCAGCGCCAAATCCACTGGAGGCGCCGGTAATCAATGCCCATTTCCCTGCAATAGATGTATTCATATGATCAGAATAACACGCCGCACGAATTATAAAAACCCTTCGCTTATTTTGTGCAGAAGGGTTTTTATGGTGACTATTTTCTTTTGCCTTTTTTTGCTGTCTTCTTGCGAGCGACTTTTTTTGTCGCTTTCTTTTTCGCAACTTTCTTTTTTGCTTTCTTTTTTGGCATATGCCTTTTGTTACTTATAAGTCATACGCGCATTTATTTTTAATGCGGTACACACTGAGCATACCAAATTTCTTTGCAAACAACAATGCAAGTTTTGTGCACAATGCGTGCAAAAAATTATTTTTTATCAACATTTATTTTTAGTTCGCGCAATTGTTTTGCACTCAACTCACTCGGCGCATCCATCACCGCAGTTTGTCCGTTGCTTGTCATCGGGAATGATTGCACTTCGCGCAAATATTTTTCTCCGGTGAGATTCATGATCATACGTTCCACTCCAAGCGCAATCCCACCATGCGGCGGCGTACCAAGTGCAAACGCTTCCAACATATGCCCGACACTTGCCTGCATTTCTTCTTCCGAATACCCCATTGCTTTGTACGTTGCTGCAAGAATTTCCGGCTTGTGCGCGCGGATACTACCACCGCCGGATTCAAATCCGTTGCACACAAGGTCGTATTGCGTCGTCAAAATCTGATCGATGTTTTTGCCTTGCATAAGCCAATCGACGTGCTCCGGAATCGGCATCGAAAACGGGTTGTGCGTAAACGTCCAGCCACCTTCGTCGGTTTTTTCAAAAAACGGGAACTCGACAACCCACGCGTATGCCAGAATTCCTTTTTGCTTTTCTTCTTCGGTGCGCATATCAAATTTGTCCGCGCCATATGTCGCCATGGATTCTTTGTACGTAATCCGCGGAAATGGTTTTTGTTTGATCGTGTATCCGAGATCCTCAACAATTTTTGTCACCATTTCTTCCACGAGTGCCATCACGTCGTTCATTTCCACAAACGACATTTCAATATCAATCTGCGTGTGTTCAAACCCACGATCTGCACGGAGGTCTTCATCACGCACCGCGCGCGCAGTTTGAAAATATCTTTCAAATCCTGCGGTCATCAATAATTGTTTGTATTGTTGCGGCGATTGCGGAAGCGCATAAAATTTTCCCGGTTGCAAACGAGACGGCACCACGAAGTCGCGCGAACCTTCCGGTGTTGATTTTGTCAGAAGAGGCGTTTCGATTTCGGTAAAATCTTTTCCGAACAAAAATTCTCGCACACGACGTACAACTTCGCTGCGCAATTTGATGTTGCGTTGCAAGCGCGCCGTGCGCAAATCCAGATACCGATATTTCAATCGCACTTTTTCATCAATCGCGGCCGTGTCTTTCGCGACTTCAAACGGCGGCGTTTTGGATTCGTTGAGGATGGTGAGTTTTTTCGCTTCCACTTCCACTGTGCCGGTTGGGAGATCCGGATTGACCATCGACTGCGGACGCGCGTTGATCACGCCTTCGATCTCAACGACAAATTCATCGCGCAAGGGCTTTGCCACTTCGAGCATGCCTCCAAAAAAGACCACCTGCGCCACGCCGGAGCGATCTTTCAGATCGATAAAAATTACTTTTCCATGTCCGCGCACCGCACTCACCCATCCTTTGAGCACAACAGTTTCGCCGGTCTTGGCGACGATTTCGGAAATAAGCGTTCGTTCCATATGTACAATTTATAAAATAAAATAACCCCCAAATCTCACTCGTCATGCAAGCATGTCGTGCGGATTTGTAAGGGCGATCGGGAGTCGCGGTGCCACCTTACTTTGCCTGGCGCATTGGCGCGCTCGGGCCTCGGCTGAATTGTTGAACACTCATGTCACTTAGGCACATCATAGCGCGAGGTTGTATTTGTCGCAAGTGCATGAATAAAAATCCGGCCCACCGTGGGCCGGATTTTGTGCTGACTTTGCGTTGTTAAAATTTTGCTACGTCAAATCGCACGCCGCCACGGAATGTTTTGTTGTACGGGAAGAAATTGAGAGAGCCGGCTTTTGTGGTGGTTGCGTTGAATGAGCGAATTTGTGCGCCGCCGGTCAGAGAAGTGCCGACAAGGAGTTCAGCTTTGCCATCTGCCGTGATGTCGCGGAGTGCGACGTTGGCGCCGACTTTGGATGATCTTACAAATGGGAAAAAGTTAGAAAGCAAGGTGCGTGCGGAGTTGTAACGATAGGTTTTGACGCGCGGCTCTTGCTTGAGGCCGGATTGTCCAACGGAGATTTCTGCTTTGCCATCGCCGTCGACGTCACCACCCGTGACTGAGACGCCACCGCGATAGGTTCCAAATGGAGAGAGCGTGATTGGCTTCAGCGTTGCACCTTTGTTGATGGCGGTGATGGTTTTGGAGCCGATGTCGTACACGCGGACTTGTGCGGTTGCACCTGAGCCGGTGGCGACTATTGCCTCGTCGCGGCCGTCGTTATCTACATCAGCGAGCGCGATCGTGGCGCCGGCAGTTGTTGCGCCGAACGGGCGCCAGTATGCAAGCATTTGTTTGGCGGTGTTGTAGCGATAGACTTTGCATTCGGTGCGTCCGCCAGCAGCCTCACAAGTTGCGATTTCTTTTGCCTTGCCATCGCCGTCGGTGTCGCCCACTGCGACGCTCAAGCCGCCGGCATAATTTTTATCAAACGGGGCGAGTTCGATGCTTTTGCGCGTACCATTTTTTTCAAACACACGAATGCGTTGCGCGCCGGTGTTGCCGATGTCTTTGCCTGCGCCTTCGCCAACCACGATTTCATCTGCACCGTCTTCATCGATGTCGCCGGTCGCGATGTAACCACCGCCGTTGTAATTTTTATTGAAGGCATAAAATTCGCCATACTTGGTGAGTGCTTTGCCGGCTGCTGAAAATACTTTAACAAGCGGGCCTACGTGCACGGCCGATGAGGATTGTTGCGGTCCGGGGATTGTGACGATGCACCCTTTGAGGCGGCATTCGGTCGTGAGAGTGGATTTTTTTATTTTATACACCGGTGATGAAAATGTAATGTCGGAAATTTTGACGATCACTCCACCGGTCACGACTTCAACAGTAAAAGGAACAAAGCTGGTCGAGGTGCTTTCGGTGCGGGAAACTGCAAGCGTTGCGGCGTCGATTGAGCCGGATGAGAGACCAAACATGCTCGAAAGTACGGAGTCCGGGAGAAATGCTTGCATGCTACCGGTGTTCGCAGTGGTGCCATCGGCCAGTGCATGCGGCGCGCCGAGAGTTGCGCTAAGTGAGCGGGTGCCGTCGGATGCGGTGCTTGCCTGGACAAATCCTGCTACTGCGCCGGTCAAGCCAAAGTATGCGCCAGTAAATGTGGAAAATGAACCAGCTTGATCAAAGTCCATGTCGAGGGATGCCGACAAGACGTCGGAATCGGACTTTGCCGCGTGGCAGTTTGGCGGAGTGGCGCTACAGAATTCGCTGTCGCCTGAGCCGCTGACAAGTGGCGTGCGCGAGGGCGAAAGCGCGACCGTGAGCGAGGCCGATGAAGTACCGAGGTTGGCAGTCGTCCAGGTCGAGACCACACCGTGCACGAGTGAGAATGAATAGTAGCGCGCGAGGTCACCCATATTGGTGAGCGTGATGGTGATGACCGAGCTTGAGGTGATGGGGTTGCCGGCAGGCGTCACGGCTCCGGTGAGGTCGATGTGACCTTCTGAGCCGCTGCGACGATAGACGGTCAGACCGGTTTTGCGCGCAAGGTCGACGTTGGGACACACGACCGCGCCGATGGATCCGTCTGCCGGATTTGTCGGATCGGGAATTGTTTCGCCGTCGACGATCATGGATGCAATGACCGGACGCGCGATGCCGAGGCCGGTCCAGGTATAGGTGGTCGAACCTGAGTCACACTGAGATTGCGTGGGCATGCCATCGGAGGCACGAGCCGGTGATGCGCCGACGACGGTGAGCGCTACGGCCATGGCAAAAAACGCAACTGATGCGCTGAAAAATTTGTTCATTAGTTTTTTTGTTAATTTATGTTGAGATGTTTGTATTATACCACATTTGACTTCTCGCCGCGCGGCTGTTATTATTCAAATAGTTATTTGAATACTTGAATTGTATCTCCTATGGCACCAGTGAACGGAACAAAAGAAATCGAACGAAAGGCGCGCCTGTTTTCCCTGTTTGGAGATCCGACGCGATTGCGCATTGTGCAGCTGCTCGATGAACGCGCACCGATCAGTGTCTCAGATATTGCGACTGCGGTTGGGATGAGCGTGGCGTGCGTGTCGCATCATTTGCAATTGCTCAAGGACAACGACGCGGTTGAATCAAGCCGCGATGGTACGACAATTTATTATTCGCTTGTGAGAGATCCGTTGATAAAAAAATTAATTTCACTCATATGAACGAAAAGCCGAAGATTTTAGTGATATTGGGAAGCATCCGCCAGGGCCGTCATGGCGAAAAGATCACTCAGTGGTTTCTGGAGAAAGTGCGCGGATTTGAGGGCGCACAGATTGAGCTCGCAGACTTAAGAGAGTTTCCGCTTCCCTTTTTTGAAGACGAAGTGTTGCCCGGAATGCGTGAAGGAGGACATGCAAACCCCGCTGTGCAGCGCTGGCTCGATCGAGTTGCGTGGGCGGATGCGTATGTGATCGTCACGCCAGAATACAACTTTAGCATTTCCTCGGCACTAAAAAATGCACTGGATTTTCCGTACAAAGAATGGAACAACAAACCGGTTGCGTTTGTAAGCTATGGATCCGCAGCAGGTGGCACACGCGCAGCAGAACACTTGAGACAGATCGTGGCGCAACTCCAAATGTTTGATATCCGCGAACAGATTATTATTCCATGGGTAAAAACAGCATTTGATGCCGAAGGTCATTTGGTGAACGAAGAGGCACACACGAAAAATGCCTTGGCGATCGTGCAAAAATTAGCGCAGCTGGCTGAACTACTCAAGCCGATGCGAAGCGCGTAATCTATTGGATCGTCCATCCCCCATCGACCACGAGCACTTGGCCGGTGATGTAGTTCGCATTGTCGGATGCGAGGAATGCAACTGCGTGCGCGATGTCTTCGGGTGTACCCATGCGGCCGAGCGGGATTTTTGCAACTGTTTGCTTTTGCACGTCTTCAGAGGAAGCGGCACCCGGCGTGAGGATTGCGCCCGGGGCGACGGCGTTGACGGTGATTTTTTTCGGCGCGAGCTCGAGTGCGAGTGCGCGGGTGAATCCGTTGATGCCGCCTTTTGAGGCGCAATAATGCGTGAGGCCGGCAAAGCCGATCATGGACGCGATCGAGGTGACGGAAATGATCCGGCTGTTTTCGGGCATGATGCGGGCGGCGGCTTGCGAGCAGAGGAAGACGCTGCGGAGATTTGTGTGGATGACTTTTTCCCAGTCTTCTTCGGTGAGGTCGGCGAATGCTTTGAACGGATAAATGCCGGCGTTGTTGACGAGCGTGTGCACGCCGCCAAATTTTTCTTGCGCCGTTGTGATGAGCGCGTCTATTTGCGATTTTTTCGAGACGTCGCAGGCGACGGCGAGTGCTTGCCCACCTTGGGATTGGATTTCTGCGACGACTGCGGCCGCGCCGGCCTGATCAATGTCAGCGACGACGACGTTGTAATTTTGCTTTGCGAGTTCGAGCGCGATGCCGCGGCCGATGCCTTTGCTTGCGCCGGTGACGATTGCCGATTTTTTGTCCATCATGATTTTTATTTAGAAAATAGGTCGCGCAGCGGTGTCCAATAATTATCTTCCCAGCCTTGGCGCAGTTCGTCAACGTGCTCTTGAGGGATGTCGGTGTGCGTAAAGGTGAGGGTTGTTTTGCCGCCGGGTGCGGGCGCGAATTCAAAGGTCACGATCGAGTCGTGGTCGGCTGGCCAATGCTCCATGTCCGGATGCCACGTCTGGACGATCTTTTTGTCAGGCACGAGTTCGAGGTTTTTGCCGTGCACCCAGCCGCCGAAGGTGGTGAACTTGTCGCCTACCTTGGTGCCGATCACGGCTTTGTCGCCGCTGAATTTGGTGTGGGTCGCAGAGTCCATGAGGGCTGAGTAGAGTTGGTGCGGGGTGGCGGAGAAGGTGTTGGTTTGGGTGAGGGAGCCAAGTTTGGGCATATATATATTAAAAAATTAAATTTTGTTGATAGCCAACCGGATCTTCCTTAATGCTCCTGTCAAGCATTTTGATTAGCACATCCCCAATATGATACCCGAGATTCACCGGCACGGCATTACCGATCTGCTTGTACTGTCGGCCAACTGATCCGGCAAATTGCCAGTTATCGGGAAATGTCTGAATTCGTGCATACTCACGAACCGTCAAAGGTCTTGTTTCTTCAGGGTGGCATCGTTCAGTTTGTTTTTGCGCTGGGCTACACGTCAAAGTCAATGATGGCTCACCCCACGACAACCGTCGCGCCATGCCCGTTTTTCCGCCGCCCATAAAGAAGCTTGCGCCCATATATTGTTTTTGTAAATCGAGCGGTAGGTCTCGCCAATATCCGCCCGGCGGAATCAGCTCTAGTATTTTCTTTTTCTTTTCTGGATACTCTTGGCCTTCAGACTTTGGACACTCATCAAGGGCTTCGCGAATTGAAATGACGTAGTCTTTTTCTTGCGGAAAGGCGATCGGAATATCTAGATCTTTTCGCACTCCAATTATGATCAAGCGCTCACGTTTTTGCGGGACATCGAGGTACTGCGATCGTAGAACTTTATATTTGACGCGATAACCAAGCTCTTCCAAGATGCCAACCATTGTTTTGAGGGTTCGCCCGCTGTCGTGCGTAAGTAAGCCACGTACATTTTCACCAACAGCTATTTTTGGTCTCACCTCTTTTACACAACGCGCAAACTCGAAAAACATGGTTCCTCGAATATCTTCAAAGCCCATTTTATTGCCAGCGTAGGAAAAAGCCTGACATGGAAAGCCACCCTGAACGATATCCGCTTGCCCTTCAGTGAACGTGAGATTTTTTACGTCATCCTCAACGACATTCCATTCTGGCCTGTTTATCCGAAGCGTTTCGCATGCACGATTGTCAAATTCATTGAGCAAGACATGATTGATTCCTGCATGTTCGAGCCCCAAAGCAGTTCCACCGGCTCCTGCAAATAACTCAATCGCCGTATATTTTGACATGCTCGGATTTTTCAAAATCCGATAGCGGCTTTTCACCCCATCGCCCTTGCTTTTTGTGTGGGCACGTTTTATTTCAGAGATACTAAAAATTCGCGCGTTTTTTTCATCTCGGAACGACTTGATTAAACCCTTTTTATCCCACCTTCTAATTGTGTCAATGGAAATCTCGAGTTTAAGCGCCGCTTCGCCTGCCGTAAAATATATTTCTTTTGTTTTCATATATATACAGCATATCGGATAACCACTGCCTATGCAAAGGTTACTCTGTGGAAAAAGCCATGCCAAAGAGGTTGAGATATTTATCTTGCTCTTGAGGATTTAGTTTATACATAAAATGATCTTCAATAACTTTTGGTATGGCTCGGAATAGCTCTTGAAGAGCGAGCTTCCTGCCAGTCGCAAGATAATAAAAGCTCAGGCCATCTATAACTCTAATATACTCTCTAGCGACACGTCTCTTGCCTAATTTGTTGTCAGGCGGAACAAATTCTTTGTCATAGCGATTTTTACCTTTTGGTATTATCTCAACAAAGTATCCGGAAAACCCTTCATACTCCGGCCTTTTAAGAGTTATGCGCAAGGAATCATATATTTCTATTCTGTGATTACCCTTTGTTGTATTAAACTTATTTTTAATCTCTGCAACAATCTTTAATTTTTTGTTAACCACGTCCAATCCCCCACTAAATCCTAAATTTTCCCAACCGTACATCGAGCCGATTATTCTTTGGTGAAAATCACCTATCGCATTTTGCATTGTCTTTTGAGTCTGGCGAGCCTGTTCTTGCATAAGCCAATCCTCGTAGGAGATAGATCTCGTCATGCCATCAAACAAGGCAGAAAATGGATCAATGACATTTTTATGAAGCAACGCCTGTGGGCGCTGTTCTGAATTTTTAATCACTCCTATAACAGCGCCTACTGCAGCTATGAGATTTTCGTCAGATATAAATTGAAGGTAAGCCATTTGAGTTGAGAAAGTATTAACCAAAGAAAGTTCAATTAAGACAATCCTAATACCACTCAAAGAAAAAAGCCAGTCTCGCCCGAACAACAACAGTTATTCGTGCAAGAACTGGCTCAAGCCACACTACCAGCGACACAGCCTAAGCCTTACCGCGATCCTTCCGAATCCAAGGCCGGCTCAATCGTCTGCGATTGCGCATTGAGCGCCTTCAAAAGGACACCGCGCGCATCTCGCATCTTATCAAGCTCTTCAGCAAACTGAGCTTCCGCATTCGCCGGATCAAACGTCACAAACGCTTGTGACATCTTCGGCATGCTGGCAACCTGTGATGCAGGAATAGTGATTGATACGTGAGCGTCTAACGCCACAAGCGTGTCATCAAGATTTTGACCATTGCCAACGCTCTTGAGCATAAGTTCGTTAATTGCATCAAAGTAGGCAATTATCTTCCGACGAGAATCCTGATGGATGGACAGCTGCTTTGCAGTTTCTCCTTTCATCGCAGCAAATTTGTTCACTTGATCATCCGTGAGCAAAACTGAAGATGTACGGCTTCTGGCATCCGCAACAACCTGTTGTAGCTTTGCAACTTTTTTATTAATTTGTTCAACCTTCCGCACGCGCGAAATATGAACAAAGCACATCAAGAGAACAAAAATCACCGCTAAACCGCAAGTAGCAACCCACCAAAACCACTCAACACGCGCATTCTTCGTTTGGACGTGAGTCGCAACAGCACCGCTGTCAGCTTCCGCCGATAACGGTTTATTTGTATCGGCGACAAGTTGATGAACTTGAGCGGCGAACTTCATGATTTTTGCAACTTGAGCCGGATCGGTCCGATCAAAAATATATCCATCCATCGCCTGCATCATCTGAATGATTCCAAGCGCCGGATCGTTTTTTCCAATACTTGTAAACTTATCGGTAAACTGCTTCAATGCGTCATTTTCCAGCTTAAGTTCACCAATCCATTTTTTGCCGGGCAAGAGTCGAAACTCTCGCGGGTCATAAGAAAGCAGAAACACCGAAGTGGTTCCGGCTGCAAAATCTTCCGACGTCTGACTGTCATACCAAGCGTTGATCGTAGTCGCCGCATCCCCGTTGGATAGTGATTGATACACCAGCACCGCAAACGGATAATGCAGCTTCTTGATCTCGGCATTGATCTGCGAAATCCCCTCCGCCGACAAATCTGGCGGCTGAAAATTCGGCGGATTGAGTATGACACCTGGCGGAGATTGAGCACCGGCGGTTGCCACCAAGCACTGGCAGAGCGCGCCAATCACAATGAGCATCCGAGATTGGATTCCCATAACTCCCTTTCTTTTGTAGGTTGGTAACGAACAGCACTCGCCTTTCCTTCAAAAAACAGGAAAAACGACTTTTTATTATATAAAAATATCTGCCAGGCGTCAACGCGCTAGGATTCAACAAAATGAAAAAACGTGGTTTACTAGATACACTAACCAGTAGGAGGTTGCCCGATGAATTTTCAACGCGCTGCACTGGTCGCTGCGTGGATCATGTCGTCCCTATTCCTCTCCAGAAACACCTCACGAGCGCAGACTACGGTCGTGCTACCTGACACCAGCCAAGTCACAACACTGAGTGCCGGCGTAAGCAAGCTTGGTGCGTACGTATATGCACAAGCACGCCTCTGCATCAATCCGGAATCAATACGTGTGAGCAACATCGTCTCCCTGCGCGACGGCGACAAAGTGCGCGTTTTGATTCAGGCGCGAAGTGACAGCTCATCATCAGAGTTTGTACTCCTTCGGTTAGTTGCTGATGGTGAGACAGTCAGTCTACCAAAAGCAAAGACCGCATATCAATACATCAAAATCGAGGCGATCGATTTTTAACAACCCACGAGCAAAAAGCGTGGGTCTTTTTATTTATACCGGCCGCAACGTACCCGCAAACACTTGCCATGCGAGCAATGACTTCGCCACCAAGCTCAACACAATATACGCGCGCTCACCATACGTGTAGTCGCTCCACTTTCCGATTTTTTTGTATTGCAGCACCATGTTGATGGCAAACGAATTGAAAAACAAAAACATGGAGAAGAAAATCCAATACACAAACGTAGGCGGTTTTGCTCCCCCATCACCAGATCCAAATAAATACACCGCGATCCCAATCCACGGCACCGCGCCCGCGAGCACCCCAAACCAATACGCCAGCCAATTTGTTTTTTTGGTGGTTTGGTTGTGCAGCTCCATCATCCATCCAAACAAAATCATGCACGCATTGAGGAAAAATATCGCGAGCAAACTCACCACATCATAAATACCGACAAGCAATGAAATCACCACGATCATCAGGGATGAACTCAGCGAATATTCAATCCATCGCGCAGGGTTGATGCCCTTCTTCAACGTTTTTACATACCATTGATAAATCCCCGGCGATGCAAGGAGAAAATGCGCGAGCGACGAGAGAAACAAAAATCCGGCAATCATAGGACCAACTCGCAGGGTGGTCAGGGTCTTGATCTGCGGCGCGAGCATCTGCGTCGTGCGATCAAATTTCAAAAACGCCGTCGTCACCGGCAATGAAAAATTGTTGCTCAAAAGCAGCATCGCGGCACCTTGGATAAAATGAAGCGAGCCCATAAACGCGTTAAATTTTCGCAACCTCACAAATTTGTCTTCGCGACCTTGTTTCATTTTTTTAGATTTATTTTTTATCTGTGTTTAGTATATCAACAGTTGCTTCCGGCCACAAACCCTTCCGTCCAACACAACTGCAAACTGTATCCACCGGACGGGCGGTTGATATTGAGCACATCACCGACGATAAACAACCCGGGCACCAGTCGTGACTCCATTCGGCGTGAATCGATTTCGCGCAACTCGACGCCGCCCGACGACACGACGGCCTTATCCATGCCGAGCAATCCAAGCACGTGCAACGGGATCGATTTCAACAAAGTCACCAACGCCACGCGCTGCTCGTGTCGCACACTATGATTGGGCGTCTCACCGACTATACCAGCCATCGCAAGCAGCGGCGCCGCCAATGCGGCCGGCACAAATCGCGCCAATGTATTTTTAATCATGCGATTGCTTTCGGCCACCAGCAACTCTTGCAGCTCGCGCTTCAATGCGCCCGCATCCCGCGACGGGAACAGATCAAGTGCAAGCGTCACTTCTCCACCTTCTTTGCGTGAACGCCGCAGCAACTCGCCGATATCTCTACTCATATTGAGCACCGCGGGTCCGCTGATTCCAAAATGGGTAAATAATAATTTTCCTTTGTGCGCATCTTGCCGCACTCCATCAAAAAATGCGGTTAGCTTAATATCCGCAAGCGACACGCCGCCAAGACGTTTCACCCATTCGTCGCGCAGCGCCACCGGCACCAAGGCGGATTCGGTGCGCACAATCGAGTGACCGAGCGCCGCAAGCCACGCGTATCCATCTCCGGTCGATCCGGTTTCCGGACGCGAAGTGCCACCGGTCGCAACTACGCAGGAGCGAGCGCGGACAATTGCACCATCAGTTAGTTTTATTAAAAAAGTTTCATCCAATTTAGAAATACCCGCGACCGCTGCACCCGTCTGCACGCGCACGCCTCCATCGCGCAAATAATTTGCCAACACATTCCACACCGAGCGCGCGCTGTCAGTCACCGGAAACATCCGACCTTCGTTTTCTTC
>CAYNWW010000019.1:0-13991 GCA_964401055.1 uncultured Candidatus Saccharibacteria bacterium
GAAGGCGAGGTCGCGCATCGCTGCGTCAATCCTGATTGCATCGCCAAGCACCGCGAGCGCCTGGCGTATTTCGCATCAAAAAAAGCACTCGATATCGAAGGCCTCGGACCGCAAATCACCAATCGACTGCTTGACGCTGGTCTGGTCCAGACGCCGGCGGATTTTTTCCGTCTCACGCCGCGCGCGTTGCTCGAGCTGGAAGGATTTCAAGAAGTTTCGGCGCGCAAATTGGTCGCCGCGATCGCTGAGCGCCGTACGGTGGATGCCGCGCGGTTGTTGGTTGGGTTGAGCATTCGCCATATTGGCGAAGAATATGCAGATCTGTTGGCGGGCGCGTTGGCACGGCGGGTGATCCAAGAGGCTGGCGTCGAGCGCGTGATGAAGCCGCAAGAATTTTTTCATGCATTTGCTGAATTTGTCCGCGCTGATGGCGACGCAGGTCTCTCCGCGATCGTCGGCGTGGGCGATGTGGTGGCGGACGAATTGCGCGGGTATGTAAGCACGGCTTCTACGCGCCGACTCTTCTCGCAATTTGAAAAAGTCGGCCTGCGCGTGCGCTTCACGCGGCCGGATGACCGCGCACAACCGCTCGCCGGCAAATCATTTGTCTTTACTGGAACGCTCGCGACGCTCGGCCGCGACGAAGCAAAAGCGCGCGTCAAAAAACTCGGCGCGTCGGTTTCCGAATCCGTCAGCGCTAAGACCTCGTATGTGGTCGTGGGCGCCGAGCCGGGATCGAAGGCGGAGAAGGCGAGGAAGCTGGGGGTTCTCGTGTTGACGGAGCAGGAATTTTTCAAGCTATTGGACTAAATATAAATCGATTGTTAGACTGATTTTATACCTATTTATCTCACGCCATGTCCCAACTCACCCAAGATCAAATCGATCACATCGCGCAGCTCGCGCGCATCAAGCTCACGGACGAGCAAAAACAGCGATTCGCCGGACAGTTGTCCGGGATTTTTGAGTATATTGAAAAACTCAACTCGGTCGATACGTCACACGTCGAGCCGACCGCGCAAGTCACCGGCCTCACCTCCATTGCGCGCGCCGACCGCGCCGAGTCAGAAAACCTCAGTGCCGAACTCCTCGCGCAGGCGCCGCAAACAGTCGGCCGCCAGCTGAAAGTAAAAACAATTTTAGAAAACTAACACTCGCGCATGAATCACGTTGTCACTCTTGATGAAGTCAAAGGCGATGCCCGCGTCCGCGCCTATATTGAAGAAGCAAATCACTATCTTGATGTGATCGGCTACACCGATCATGGGTTGCGGCATTCTGACTTGGTGTCGCATATTGCGCACAACGTGATGACGCATTTGGATTTTCCGCAGCGACGCGCCGAGCTTGCGGCGATCGCGGGATATTTGCATGATATCGGCAACGTGACCGGGCGCGAACGGCATGAGCAGGCAGGTTCAGTGATTGCGCTCGGGATTTTGGATGACCTCGGCATGGATCCGCGTGAGCAGGCGCAAGTGGCGCTCGCCATTACCAATTATGAACAGCCGGTGAGCGATATCAACGCGGCCGTGATCTTGGCGGACAAAAGCGACGTGCATCGGTCACGAGTGCAAAAAAGTCAGATCGAGGAAATCAAGCTCGACATTCATGATCGCGTCAATTATGCGGTGACGAAATCATTTGTGAAAGTGGACGGAGACGCCAAGCGGATCAACCTCGCGCTGACGATTGATACTGAAATTTCCGATATGATGGATTATTTTACGATTTTTGCATCGCGCATGATTTCTGCGCAAAAGGCGTCGAAATTTTTGGGATGCGAATTTGGTTTGATTATTAATGATGTCTTGCTGCTCGGTACCAGCAAAGACGGGAAAGTGATGGGAGATCCGCATGAGCTTCGATAAATCCGAATTGAGCGCGCTGACTATTCATGAGGCAGCTGTCAAATTGCGTGCGCGCGAAGTATCTTCCGAAGAATTAACTCGTGCGTCATTTGAGCGCATCGATGCAGTGGAAGGCGAGTTGCATTCGTTTGTGACGCTGACGCGTGATGCCGCGCTCGAATCCGCTCGCGCCGCAGATGCGCGCGGATATGCCTCGGCTGATATTTCTCCGCTTGCCGGTGTGCCGGCCGCGATCAAGGATGTGTTGACCACGCGTGGCGTGACTACGACCGCATCGTCGAATATTTTGAAAAATTATGTGCCGCCGTATGATGCGACCGTTGTCTCGCGATTGAAACGCGCGGGCATGGTGATGGTGGGAAAAACCAATTGTGACGCGTTTGCTCATGGTTCATCTACTGAAAATTCGGACTTCGGGCCGTCGCATAATCCATGGGATGTGTCGCGCGTGCCGGGCGGTTCGAGCGGCGGGTCGGCGTCGGCTGTTGCCGGTGGGGAAGCGGTGTATTCACTTGGTACGGACACCGGTGGATCGGTGCGCCAGCCTGCCGCGTTTTGTGGATTGGTTGGTCTGAAGCCAACGTACGGCCGCTCCTCACGTCGCGGCCTGATGGCCATGGCGTCCTCGACTGATTGCGTGGGCACATTTACCAAAGACGTGCACGACGCAGCGCTGGTGCTTGGCGCGATCGCGGGTTCGGATCCGAAAGACGCGACCACCTCGCCGCACGCGGTGCCGGATTATGTTGCAGATTTGAAGCGCGCGTCGCTGAAGGGCAAGCGCATCGGCCTCCCGCGCGAATTTTTCAACCAGCCGGGCGTCCAGCCTGAAGCTGAAGCAGCCGTGCGCACCGCGATCGCCGAGATGGAACGCGCCGGCGCGCAGGTGCAAGAAATTTCTCTGCCACATACCCAATACGGAATTCCGGTGTATTATATTTTGTGCTCGTCCGAAGTCTCATCCAATTTGGCGCGCTTCGACGGCATTCGGTATGGCCACAGCGTGGCGCGGGATGCAAAATCTGATGCGCGCTCACTGCTCGAAGTGTACGAACGCAGCCGCTCCGAAGGATTTGGCGATGAAGCCAAGCGCCGCATCATGATCGGCACGCACGTGTTGTCGAGCGGATATTATGACGCGTATTATTTGAAAGCAGCAAAAGTGCGCACGCTGTTGATCGAGGATTTCAAGCGCGCATTTGAACAAGTTGACATCATTGCGACGCCGACCTCGCCACATGTCGCGTTTAAGCTCGGGGAAAAAGACAAAAACCCGCTGGAAATGTATCTTGAAGACGTGTTTGTGACCACGGTGAGCCTCGCTGGTTTGCCGGCTGTGTCCGTGCCATGTGGATTCGCGGATGGCCTACCGCTTGGGTTGCAGCTCATCGGGAATTATTTTGGCGAATCTCAGTTGTTGCAGGCCGCGTCGGTCTACGAGCAGGCGACCGAGTGGCATACCCGCTGGCCGAAATAGCCATGGGAAAATCACAACACCTCAAGGAACAACGTCGTATCGAGCGCGCAGAGCAAGAGCAGGCACGAGAAAAGCGCGGGCGATTGATACGGAAAATCGCTCTTGCCGTACTCGCACTAATTCTCGTCGTCGCCGGTGGCTTCGCCTCTCGCGCATTTATTCATAAAAAATCTATCACTAACTCAACCCCTATGTCAGACGCTGCCAACCCAACTGCTGTCATCAAAACCGTCGCGGGCGAAATCGAAGTCGAACTCTACGCAAAAGACGCACCCAAGACCGTGGAGAATTTTATCAAGCTCGCGAAGTCGGGATTTTACGAAGGCACCACCTTTCATCGCGTGATCGCAGGATTTATGATCCAGGGCGGCGACCCCAATTCCAAAGATGACGACCTCTCCAACGATGGCCAGGGCGGCCCGGGCTACAAATTTGAAGATGAAATAAATCCGCGCTCGCTTGGGTTGTCCGACAGCGAGATCAGCGACCTCGAATCCGAAGGGTATAGCTATCAATTTGATTTGCATTCGCACAAAGTAGATGTTGGTTCGCTTGCGATGGCAAATGCGGGTCCGGACACCAACGGCAGCCAATTTTTCATTGTCACAACTGAAGCGCAACCGCATCTCAATGGCCGTCATACCGTATTTGGTCACGTGCTTCGCGGGTTGGATGTAGCCAATAAGGTCAAGCAAAATGACAAAATTCAGAGCGTGATGGTGAGCGAAAAATAGTGAGAGTGAGCACTGCTGTTTGACACTTCCATAATAGAAGTGTATACTGGTAGTATGCAAATTAACGAATTTCCTCGAAAAATCGAATCTGAGCTCCAAAAACACCTCAATACAAGCGAAATTGTGGTGCTGACTGGTATGCGCCGAGTTGGAAAAACCACGGTGTACAAAAAGATTTTTGATGCACTGAAAACGGAAAATAAACTTTTTCTTGACCTCGAAAATCCGATTAACCAAAAAGTCTTTCAAGAAGAGGATTTTGATGCCATTTTGGCAAACTTCAAGGCGCTCGGCCTCAATCCAAAGGAAAAAATGTATCTTTTTTTGGACGAAATTCAGTCCCAGCCCGCCGTGGTAAAAGCGGTGAAATATCTCGCGGATCATTACGACATTAAATTCTTTCTCACTGGATCGAGCAGCTTTTATCTCAAAAATCTGTTTCCCGAAAGTCTCGCGGGTCGGAAAGTGTTATTTGAAATGTATCCGCTGGACTTTGAAGAATTTCTCGTATTTAAGGGTGTGACTCGATCAGCGGGCGGTGAACAAAACGAGATAGCGCATCAGAAATTCATACCATTGTATGAGGAGTATCTTCAGTATGGTGGATTTCCTCAGGTTGTCTTGGCGGAAACGATTGAACGGAAAAAGGAAATTTTGGACGATGTGTTTACGTCATATTTTGCAATCGACGTTCGGTCGCTCGCGGATTTCAAAGAAATCAACATATTTCGTGACCTTATTTTACTGCTGTTCGCGCGAGTCGGGTCAAAAGTGGATGTGACCAAGCTTGCTTCTGAGCTTGGCGTGACGCGACATACGATTAGTTCTTACATTGCATTTTTGCAGCACACCTATTTTATTGATTTGATCGAGCCGTATACGGAAAAGATTGATCGGGTAGTCGCCGCTCGCAAAAAAGTGTACGCATGTGATAATGGCTTGCTCAATCATCTTGTGCGCGTAGGCGAAGGTGAGGTGTTTGAAAATGCGGTCTATTTAAATGTGCGCACGCGCGGGAAAGTGAATTATTACAACAATAGTTCTGGCGGCAAAGAAATTGATTTTGTCTTGCCTGATGAAAAGATTGCGTATGAAGTGAAGCTGACTGGAACTGCGCAAGATGAATTGATTCTCAAGAAAGCTGCGCATTCGCTTGGTTTGGTTGATTCGTATGTTGTGTCTAAGAAATTTATCGGTAAGCCTGGATTTGCGTCGCCGACTAATTTGTAAATCGATATGCAAGCCCTTATTTTTGCTGCTGGACGCGGCGTGCGCATGATGCCGCTGACCGCCCAGAAGCCAAAACCTTTGTTGTTGTACGACGGGCGCCCGCTCATTGAGTGGGCGCTTTCGGCGTTGCCGAATGCGGTGGATGAGATTGTGATTGTGGTGGGGTATTTGGGTGCGCAGATTCGCGCGCATGTGGGTGAGGCGTGGGGCGGAAAGCGCGTGCGATATATCGAGCAGCCGACGCTCAACGGAACCGGCGGCGCGCTTCTTGCGGCGCGCGCGGTGGTGCATGATCGTTTGCTGGTGTTGTATGCGGATGATGTGTTTGAACGCGGCGACCTTGAACGACTTGCTGCGACGAGTGAATCCATGGCGATGCTGGTGTGCCGTCGTGCGGTGGAAAAGCGCGTGCGCACGATGGAGCTGGATGATGCCGGACGGTTGATCGGAGTTCGCGAGTCGCGAGCTGATGAGCAAGAGGCAATTATTTTTACCGGCGCATGCGTTGTTGATCAGCGGATATTTGGTGCGCCGTTTGTACCGGTGCCTGGACATCCTAACGAACTCAGTTTGCCCGACACACTGGTTGCGCTCGCGCACGGCGAAGGCGATACGGGTAGCGCGATAATCCGAGCAGTGTTCGCAAAATCCTGGACGTCGATTTCTGTGCCGGAGGATTTGAGATAGTGAGGTTTTGCTGCAAAACAAAAAACACCCATCAGGGTGTTTTTTGTTGAGACTTGAACTCGCGATCTTGTTCGAACAGTTGGCGGAGCCGACGAGACTTGAACTCGCGATCTCCTCCGTGACAGGGAGGCGTGTTAACCACTACACTACGGCTCCGCCAACTGTTCGATTCCGTGAAGCAGGAAAGATTTTCACTTATTCAAATTCGAGTCAATCAAATCTAAATAAGTGTTAACCACTCCGCTACGGCTCCACCAAAGGCACAATTATTTTTTGGTAGCGGCGGAGGGGATTGAACCCCCGACCCAAGGATTATGATTCCCTTGCTCTACCACTGAGCTACGCCGCCACACCTTCGCTGATTGACATTTCACAAAAGGCGCGCTTGCGCCGCGCCGAAATCATTGGTAGCGGGGGAGGGATTTGAACCCCCAACCTCCAGGTTATGAGCCTGGCGAGCTACCGGGTTGCTCTACCCCGCGGTACATGGACTTTTTTATTATACGGAAAAGATTTGGGCAAAGCAAGGTGTGGGGCTGCGAATCGATTAAAAAAGAAAAAGCTCTTCGGGTGAAGAGCTTGGGGCTGGGATTATATGGGAGCGGAATCGTCGTCATCGTCTCCGATACGATCGAGCAGTCCACGAAGTGCATTGGGGCGTTTTTGTCTGCGGCCGCCGCCTTCGTCCTGATCTGCGCCGGCGGAGTTGGATAGACTGAGGTGCGCTTGTGTTGGGGTTACTTCAGCGGCTTCGTCAAGTCGTGTGGTTCGAATGATTCCTGGTTTCCTTCGTGGCATGCGCTCCTCCTTGCTCGAGTGAACTGGTTGCCTCAACACTAGCAGAAACAAAAATTTAAAACAAACTCAGGTGAATGTGATCGCGAGGATGCGCGTAGACGCAGACGTGGCTGTGATTTTCGCAACCAATGTTTTTGTTTTGTCCGTGCCCGGCCCCGCGATGATCATCACGTGACTCGCGACCTCAATCGCCTCACGCTGCTCCGGATTTAACTCTAAAAATGAAGTCATGTGCTCATGTTATAATAAAAACAATCAAGCTTTCACTTAACACAAAACCATGCCACGCGAAGGCGCGCCCTCATTTAATCCCGAACACAAACAAGAGCGACCCGAACTTGCTCCTGAAAATCCTGAACACATCGTTGAGCGCAAGCGCGCCGAATTTGATGCGCTCAAAAATGAAATAAAAAACTGGCGCACGGAGGGTCGAAATCCGATTTTAACCGCGGTCTTAAAACAATCCATGCTCGAACGCGTGCTCAGCAACTCACTTCGTGATGGCTTGGAGCTCACCCGCGAATTCGGATTTACCGGCGCATACCTGAAATCAAAACTCCTCGACGGCGCCGGGGCGAATTTTTTTCTCAAAAAAGCGGATTTTTTCAAGCAGATGAAAGAGTATAAAGACAAGCATGAAACTCCGGCCACGGAAAAATTATTTGAACGAGAGAAGTTTAACGAACTTTTGAATGAGGCTCAGCAAGCGCCGGAGAAGAGAGCAAATGAAGACGCGCGTCGCGAGAGCAATATGCAAATATCCCCCTCGCTTCAAGAAATGCTGGATCGCATCGACAATTATTACAAAGACTTTTTGCAGACGCGGAAGATTGGCGAGCAAAAGAATGAGCGACCTGAGAAGCTTCCGTTTGAATTATCCGCGCTGGATGAGAAGGCTCTTAGATTGATACAAAAGTATCTTGACGCTAAAAGTGAAAAGTACGAACGCTCTGGGGTAATGAAAGTGCTATTTAAATTATTGCAAAGATTTAACGGCGAGGAAGAGAAGAGCGCGACTGCCCAAGAGATGAAAGAGCGCGTTGTACGATATCTGGAAGATAGGATGTCGGGGTTACCAAGTCGTTTGCAGGATGTGGAAATACTTGCTGACATAAAAGATCAGAACAGGCCTGAACTTCTTGAAAAGCACTCTATGCAGAAGATTTTAACTTATTTTCCGCTTGACGAGCGATCAGATCGTGCTATTGAACGCGCTCGGTATACGCTGCCAAAAGAAATATTTATTCTGGAGCGAAACGAAATGATGAAGCGTTTAGTGAATGAACTGATTGAATCAGGGGCGTATACATTTGATTCAAAAACACGAAAGCTCCAAAGAGCCGACCAGATGTTACCACAGAGCTTAAAGCACGCCGATTTTCAGCATAATCTGGTGAGGATTATCGCTAATTTGGAACATGTAAGAGATGTCGGAGGACTAGAAAGCTTCATGCGTAAATATGGTTTCGAATTTAGACAAGAGATAGGGAACATGATATCTGGGTATGATGGCCAAGCAACTCTCAGCAAAAAGCACCTATCCTTCTTCAATCGCCAACTCACCGAGCGGCCTCTCGACATGCTCAAGACGGTTTCAGCTATGGTTGATGCGCAGCAGGATAAAGACGCGTTTTTCAATTTCCTTTTCCAGGGTCTCAAAGAGGAAGTCGCCCGGATTGAGAGCGCGCAAGTTAGGAGAGCCGCGAGCGATTCGCGCCAGACGTCTGAGATGTTGGAAATGGCGCACAGACCTGAGGACGTATTTGCGCTCAAGGAATCAATTGATTTTTTTGGCACTGATCCGCGTAGTGAGGAAGGCGAGCCACTTCTCTATGCCAATCGCGCACTGAACGAATTTCTGATTCAAGAAATATCCGGTTCATATGATCGCGAGCAGGGCACATTTCGCCCCGCGACATTTCCGATTGAAGAAGCCAGCGCCGCATTGGAGGGCGCAATGGAAGAATTTGAATTTGGAATTCTTTTGGAACGCGAACGCGATACAGCTTCGCGCATGCAATTGCCCGTGCTTCTTGGTGCGCATATGGAACGCGTGACGTCAGGGAGGGCAACTGCAAGCGGTATCACAAGCGAGCAGGAATTGGAACAAGAAAAAGAATCGTTTGGCCGGCAGAATATCTACGACATCCCGCCGAATGTTGATTTTGTCCGATACCGCATGCATCGCGCAAGTGATTACAAGCTTCCTGAGCCTATTGATGCGCGCACTTACGATGCCGTCATGAAGGAATTTGAACAAGCTTATGGAGTCGGATACACGGAGCGAATTACTGACCAACTACCTCCTGAACTCAAGCTTTTTATAAAAAAGATCGAATCTCTCGAGCCACTTGAAAAAATCGTAGCCATTGAAACGCAAGTGCGCGCCATCGCACATTATGATATGGACAACCGCGACGTCATGGCGGCGAAACAGGGATTAAATCCCGACGAACAACTTCATTTTATGCAATCGCGCATGAATGAATTGCGCGGAAAAAATTTGAGCCTCAACGCGCCCGGCCAAAAAAACAAGCTCTACGCCGGTGTGTGCGCGGACTTTGCGCTACTTTCACTTGCACTGTTGCGCGAAGCAAAAATTCCTTCCGGTAGTTTGGTCGGATTAATGCCTGATCGCGGCGCTTCACAATTGTTCTCAAAAGATGGTCATCAAACCGCCTACGCCATTTGGCCCGGCGAGAAATCCGGCGCATATCGCATCATTCCGGTCGACGGAACTCCCGCCGCCGCCCGTTCCTACGAAGAAGTCGTTGAGCGAAATCATCGCGCACTCCCGTCGCTCAAAGACCAGTTCGTGGCATCCAATCAAGAACAGCCTTCACTCGCTGCGTCCGCAGAAGATCCGTCGCGAGAAATCGCTGCGCAGTATCAGTTGACCAAACAAGGTGCAGAAGTTTTGCGCGCACTCGTTGATGCGCTTCAGTATTCACCATTTGCCGCCGAAGCCGACTCATTTGATGAAAAAAAGTTCGCCGCATTTGTCGCGCGAACCATCGACCAAACTCGCAGCCGCACCAAAGTCGAGGACGCGGCGCAGTCCACTGAAATAAATCAACTCACCTCGCGCATCGAGCATTTTATCAAAAAAGATCCAAGCGGGGCGGGAATGAAAAAACTGTGCACCGCACTCGATAGCCTCGCCGATGTAATTTCTCATGAAGAGCGTGAGGCGATGACAGAATTATTGCGATACGCCAGCCTGTACAAATAAATTCAAAACAGCGCCTTCTGTCCGCGCGCTTTTTTCAACGCCGTGCCTTCCGGCAGCGCCTTGATCACGCCATACACGCCGTCATACCCGGGATCAAGTCTCACGCGCCCGGCACGCATATTCTCGATCGCGACCGCCGCCTCAACAAATCCCGCCGCGCGAATCGCGTCTGTTGAAGCCTCGCGTAAGATAAAAAATTCCGAACCTAATGCCGCAATCATCCGTTCATACTCGGCCTGCACTGCACGTCCAGCCGTGCTTTTGACGCCACGAATTTCAGCCAGCATTTCCGCCAATGGAATAATATATTCGACCGTTTTATATGTGGCTGGTCGAAAATCTGCCGGCTGTCCGGCCAATTCTTCCACCCGCGCCATCACGCCCACCGTCAGCGGCCGCCCACACTTCGGACACACGCCCGCCACCGCGCGCGTCTCCGCAGGCGTCATGCGCACCCCGCACGCGCGATGCCCATCCAGATGATATTTTCCTTCTTCTGGAAAAAATTCGATCGTGCCCACAAACCGCGCATCATTTGTCTTAAATGCGCCAACAATGTCGTCGTACGTCAGCGCAGACTCGACAATATTTGCCTCGCGCCCCAGCTTGGCAGGCGAGTGCGCATCCGAGTTTGACGTCACCGTAATATTGCGCGCCCGCAACTCGTCCACGCGCCAATTCATAAACGGATCCGACGACAATCCGGTCTCGATCGCGTGCACCTCTGGTGCCAATTCTTCAAACGCTTCCTCAATTGAATTAAACCCGGACTTTGACCCAAACAACGCAAACCACGGAGTCCAAATATGCGCCGGAATATACAGCGCGCGCCGATCAGCCGCAAGCGTCAGCCGCAATAATTCCTTCGTGCCTAGTCCGAGAATCGGCCGACCGTCCGCGGTCAGATTTCCGATCCGCGCCAACTCGGTATTCAACCGCGCCACGGCCTCAAACGACGGCATCACGATCAAATTGTGCAATTTGCGCACGCGTCCGCCCTTGCTATAAATCGTGCTGATTTCGACGCTTGGCACAAACCGCACACTCGCGTCGCGAACTGACGCCGGCAGCCCGGCATCTTGCGCAGCCGCCAAATCTTCGCGCAATTTATACAATCCATCTTCCGCCGCGACAAGTTTGTCCTGCATCTCCGCAAACCATTTCGGATGGGTAAAATCGCCTGTTCCAAGCACGCCAATTCCCTTGATTTTCGCCCAGCGATACAGCACATCCAAATTCATCCCGCGTGCCGTCGCGCGAGAATAATGAGAGTGAATATGAAAATCGACGATGTGGCGCATGAGTACAAGCTATCGAATCTTAATCTCTGGCGTCGTTTTTCGAATCCCCGCAGTTGCATTCTCTGCAAATTCATACGCGGCATCACCAAGAAGTTCGGTGTATGCGCCCATGATTTTCCCAATCGTAGCCTGTCCAACTTCTGCAGTGAATTGCTCATCCACTTTAATATGCGTCGGATCGGATTGATCGATTGTGCTGACGTCTTGCACTCGTGCCAACGCGACATCAGGCCCAACCAGTAGTATAAATTGGCGCACGATGGATTCTATCGCGCGTGAATAAGGGTTGGTCGAGGTTGGCTTTTGTACGGACTCAATATATGCGCTCTTGAGTGTTTTGGACAAGTTAAACCCGGCAAGAGTGTAGAGCAAATAGACAAAAGCGTAAAATCCGAATTCGAGATTGTGTATAACAGAGACAAACGTGCTTGAGATGTTGGGGTTAATTCCTTGTCCAAATAGTGCTATGTAGTTGAGAATAATTCCGCACAAGGAGAAAATTGTAGATACGCCAAAAAGTGTCTGAGCCATGCTCAGCTTGCCTCTGAAAAAGCGCCTGCTGTTCAAAATGCCTATTGGGGCGATGGATTTTACTGAAAACTGAACCGCCCCAAAGATTGCAAAGAAAATAATTCCTCGAGGAGAATAGCCAACTAAATCTTTACTCATAAGGTACCAAAGCGGAAGAGTGATGAGCGCAATGCTAAAAACGCCAAGAAAAGAAACGAGAAAACTTTTCTTTCCGGCAACTTTGTAAAAGCTTCTTGCGACATAGACCATGAGAAACGGAGGGAAAATATATGTGGCGTAAGTAATGTAATAGAAAAAGTTGGGGAGGTTGAGCGCTGAGCCGGCAATACTCAAGAGTGCACCCACTGCGGTTAGAATTGCGGAAATTGAAGCAATTCTCCAAGTGCGCCAAAATGTGCCCTTAAGGCGGAGAATCGGAGCCATTGCGATGACGGCTGAAATGCTCGTGAGAGCCAAGAGTCCATAAATAATAAAATCAATTGTGTTCATGTGTATTTTTAAATTGTAATAGATAAAAGTATAGCACACGACTCTTTGCATAACTATGAGGATAATCTATACTCTAAGGAGTTAATATCAATAAAACACGTATGGATCCTGTAAATCATTTCGAGGTTCCCGCAGACGACCTCGCGCGCGCCAAGAAATTTTATACCGACGTCTTTGGCTGGATGCTGAATGATACTCCGGGCATGGATTACACGATCGCAACCACCACGGAAAGCGACCCGACCACCGGCCGCGCCATCGCACCCGGCGCCATCAACGGCGGCATGATGAAGCGCACCACCGAACTTTCCACTCCAATCATCACGCTCACAGTCTCAAGCATCGACGACGCTCTGGCGAAACTTGAAAAAGCCGGCGGCGCAGTTGTAGAAGGAAAGGCTGCAGCCGGTGATATGGGCTGGACAGCGTATTTTAAAGACTCGGAAGGAAACGTGATGGGGCTCTGGCAGGCAGCAGGGAAATAATCCGCGCCCATCTCATGTGCATAAAAAGCCTCGGTCACGCGCCGAGGCTTTTGCTATCCACAGCCACCGCGAAATTTTAGCAAAATTTCATGATTTTTTTAGAAAAATTTTATCTGGCGTTGCTAGGATTGAGTTGTGGCTTCATGATATCATTCATCACATGATTATTCTTCATGCGGCAGACATTCATATTGGGGCGCCGTTTGCGTCACTGGGGACAAAAGCGCAGGCCAAGCGCGACCAACTCAAGCAGACATTTCGGGCGCTGGTTGATGTGGCGATCGCGCAGCGGGCGACGCTTCTGTTGATCGCGGGGGATTTGTTTGATCGCAACCAAGTTGCGGCCGCGGATGTCCAATTTGTGCGTGACCAATTTGCGCGGCTACATGCGGCTGGTGTGCGTACCTGCCTGATCGGCGGCACGCACGATGTGCTTGACGACTATCCGATTTTGAAAGCGCCGCAGTTTGTGGATGGATTGCAGTCGGTGTATCTGTTGGATGATGAGCGCCCGCAGCAGTATTTTGAGGATGTGGGCGTGGCCGTGGCGGGCGCGTCAAATTATACAAAAAAGTCGATGGAAAATCCGTTGGCGAAGTTGCGACGACATCCGAGCGCGCCGGTCAATATCGCCATGCTGCACGGGTCGTATCAGATCCCGGGCAAGGCGGCGAAAAATGATTTTCCGTTTACGGCCGAGGATCTTGACGCGAGCGGGTTTGATTATGTGGCGTGCGGGCATTGGCATTCGATGCTCGACATTTCGACTCAGCGGACGCGGGCATGGTATGCGGGTGCGGCTGAGCCGTTTGAATTCAACCAAACCGGCAGTGGGCACGTGCTCGCACTTGAGGTGCAACAGGGAAAAATCACGGACGTGCGGCCGATCAAAGTGAGTGCGTCCGAATTTCGGCGCGCGGAAGTGGATGTGACCGGCAAATCGTTTGAGGCTGTGCGTGCGACAGTCGAAGCCTGGGCGGATCCGCAATTGTATCTGGAAGTCGTGTTGACTGGATTGGTGTCACCGCAAGCACCGATCAGCAAGTCTGCGCTTCAGCAATCGCTTGCGGACAAATTTGCGTACGTGCATGTGGTGGACAAGCTGACCTATCATATGTCGCCGGAAGAAATGAAACAATTTCCCGAGACTATGGTG
>CAYNWW010000020.1:0-7970 GCA_964401055.1 uncultured Candidatus Saccharibacteria bacterium
AACGCCCGCCAAACCTGGTACACGCACATGCTCGAAGCGGTCGCAGCCGACGAAGGTTTTTCGATGGATACGCCGATCAAAAAATTGCCCAAAGCCGCGCTCGATGTGATCCTGTACGGCAACCGCGGTCGGCGCGTGTTGGTGAAAAATGAAGACGACCCGACCAGCAAGATTCGCGAATACGAAACTGCATTCGAGGGCGTGATCCCAAATCTCGAGCGTCGTTACAAAGAAACCGATTCGGATTACATTCGCGTGGAGATTGAAAAATATATGCGCGCGTCGTTGTGCGAGACGTGTCAGGGCAAGCGCCTGCGTCCGGAAATCCTCGCGGTGACGGTGGCGGGCAAGTCGATCGATGTGGTGACCGCGTTCACCATCGACAAAGCGCTCGCGTATTTTGGCGAATTGCAAACCGGCGCCGGATTGTCGTCGCGCGAGTCACTCGTCGGCCGTCAGATTTTTCGTGAGATCTGTGAACGATTGCAATTTTTGGAAAATGTCGGCTTGGCGTACCTCACGCTGGATCGTGCGGCTGCCACGCTCTCGGGCGGTGAAGCGCAGCGCATTCGTCTGGCCACGCAAATCGGGTCGGCACTCACCGGCGTGTTGTATATTTTGGACGAACCGTCGATCGGTTTGCATCAGCGCGACAACACGCGGTTGATCGCGACGTTGAAGACGTTGCGCGATGGCGGCAACACCGTGATCGTGGTCGAGCATGACCGCGAGACGATTGAAGAATCCGACTATGTGGTGGACATCGGACCGGGCGCGGGCAAGCACGGCGGGGAAGTGGTATTTGCCGGTACGCCCAAGGAAATTCTGAAATCTTCGGCATCGCTCACCGGCCAATATTTGTCCGGAAAATTATCTATCGACACTCCGCGCGCGTATCGCAAAGGAAATGGAAAGCAGATCGTGATCGAAGACGCGACTGCGCACAATTTGAAACACGTGACCGCGCGCATTCCGCTGGGCAAACTCGTGGCTGTGACCGGAGTGTCCGGCTCGGGCAAGAGCACGCTCATCAACGAAATTCTCGCCAAATCATTTGCGCGCGAACTCTACGGCGCAAAAGCCGAACCGGCCGCGCACAAACGCATCACCGGCAGCCAGCACATCGACAAAGTGGTGACGATCGACCAATCGCCGATCGGCCGCACACCGCGCTCCAATCCCGCGACGTATACCGGCGTGTTTACCTATGTGCGCGATTTGTTTGCGCAAACGCAAGAAGCAAAAATCCGCGGCTACAAAGCCGGCCGATTCAGTTTCAACGTGAAAGGTGGCCGCTGCGAAGCCTGCCGTGGAGACGGCTTGGTGCGCATCGAAATGCAATTCCTTCCGGACGTGTATGTGGAATGTGAAGAATGCAAAGGCCAGCGCTACAACCGCGAGGCGCTTGAAATACATTATCGCGACCGCACGATTTCTGAAGTGCTCAACATGACCGTGCAAGAATCATTTTCATTTTTCAAAAATATTCCCGCGCTGCGCCAGAAGTTGGAAATTCTCGATGAAGTCGGCCTCGGCTACGTCCAGCTCGGCCAATCCGCGACGACGCTCTCGGGCGGTGAAGCCCAGCGTATCAAGCTCGCATCCGAACTGGCGCGCCGCTCGACCGGCAAGACCCTGTATATTTTGGATGAACCCACGACCGGTTTGCATTTTGCGGACGTGAAGCGGCTGCTCGCGGTGTTGAATCGTCTCGTGGACAAAGGCAACACTGTGCTCGTGATCGAACACAATCTCGACGTGATCAAAACCGCCGATCACTTGATCGACCTTGGGCCTGAAGGCGGCTCCGGCGGTGGCGAGATTGTCGCTGAAGGAACTCCGCGCGAAGTTGCGCGTGTGGAACGCTCGCACACCGGGCGGTATTTGAAGGGGATGCTGTAGAATCGTCGACATGCATAAAAAAATCGTCTCCGCGTTCTATGACACGAGAGACGATTGTTGTATGTGGACGCTATTTTGAGCAATGAGCTCTTGCGCGATTGTGGTTGTTAGGCTCCAGTAGGCGCATGGATCTGCCCAGTCGGGAAAATACACGTCAAGCCAATCTGATAGCTCGGCGCGTGCGCTGCGGTAAAATTCTGCTAGCTCTTCTGTGGTGGAGTCGCCTTGCCACCAAAAAGTGCTTGTTGTGCGCAGAAGATTCCCGCAGGATGTTACTTTTGCGATACTGCAGGTACCTTGCCATAGATAGACGCCAAGCTGTGTATTGTAGGCGTCTTCTTTGGTATTGGCTATCTGAAATGCGCAGAAGAAGCAAATGTTGTTGAAATCTTTGCTGATCATTCCGCGTATTCGCTTTTGCCTGTCCGTGATTACGAGGCTTTCTTTGTTGAGACTCCATCCGGTTGGCAGAAGCCCAAGCTGATAACTCGTATGTCTCTGCCCGGATCGCTGAATAACGAATGGGCTAAAAAGAGTAATGCCCAGAGATCGCAGTAATCGAACTCTTTCTTGAAGTGATAGTGTGTTGTTTTCATTGGGTTTCCCCAGTGTCCGGACCGTTTGGGGAATAATCAACACGTTGTTGCCGTATACGCCTTGTATGATTTCAAGTGCGTGCCCAGAGAAACCGTTTGGGTTTTTCTCTTTGAGCATGAGCTCTAAGTGAGAAATTAAATTCTCAAACCTTTTCTGTGTCATTTGCACGCGTTTCCTCCTCTGAAAACGAAGTTGTACTATAATCAAATTTTATCCGTTTGTCAATGTGACTGCCTTGCCGTATGCTAAAGGCGTGTTGATTTATTAAATTTACTGTCATGGATCCTGAACTCAAGCAGCGCTTCGACAACCACGACGAGATGCTCGCCCAGATTTTTCGCTCCACCGAAAAAACGCGTAAATATATGGCGTGGACGTTTTGGGTGACGGTGGCTGTGATTGTGGTGCCGCTGATTTTGACCGCGATTGCGATCCCGGCGTTGTTGGGCTCACTGGGATCGCTTGGTTCCTCGGGCACATCGAGCGGTGCGTTGCAAAATATCACTAAGGCACTTGGACAATAAGATGAATGCTGACGTTGCGCAGCGGCAAGCTCTTGCCGCGTTGTGTTATTTTGATTTGTTTGCAAAGCCGCTGACCGCGTTTGAGGTCTGGTGGAATTTGGCGCGGCTTGATGAAGCGGCTCGGGACGGCGGCGACGTTTTTTCGCAGCGCGAAATTGCGGACGTGATGCGCGACCTCGCGGTGCGCGGTGTGGTAGGTGAGAAGTGGGGGTTTTATTTTTTGCCTGGACATGAAGAAAACGTGGTCGAGCGTCGGGTGCGTTTTTTGATCGGAAAGAAAAAATGGGACCGCGCCGTGCGCGCTGCGCGACTGATTCGCTGGGTTCCTTTTTTGCGCATGACGGCGGTGTGCAATACGCTCGCAATCGATGCCGCGCGCGACACCAGTGATATCGACTTCCTGGTCGTGGCCGCGCGCGGGCGTCTGTGGTTGACCCGATTGCTTGTGACTTCGGTGATCCAGCTCTTTGGTTTGCGTCGTCACGGCTCTCGTGTGGCCGATCGCATTTGTTTGAGTTTTTATCTCACGGACGAGCTTGCAAGTTTGGATTTGTCGCGGATCCTTTTGACAAATATGGCCGATGCATCCGCTGAGCCTCTTTCTGATGATGTTTCGCCTGACATGTATCTGACGTATTACGCCACGCAAGTGGTGTCGTTGTTTGATGTCGCCGGTACGCGCGACGCATTTTTTGTCGCCAACTCCTGGGCGCGCCGTGTGTTGCCCAACGCTGCTCCACCCGAAATCGCCTGGCCGCGCCGAGTGCTCGACTCGCGCCTCACTCGCGCCACGCGCCACGCGTTCGAACGCGTCTTGTGCGCCGCGCCGGGCGCGGCCGCCGAACGCCTCGCAAAAAAAATTCAAACCCGCCACATGCGCGACCGCGATGACGATCACGTGCATGCAAAAACCCGCAGCATCTCAGGCGTCGTCATCTCTGACACCATGCTCAAATTCCACGAACAAGATCGCCGCGCATATTTCGCGCAAGAGTTTGGGGCAAGATATCGCGCGGCATGTGAAGCACTCGCTGCACATAAATAACGAGGAAAATCAAAAACCCGGCCATGAGCCGGGTTTTCTGTGTGAGCTGAAAAAATATTATCGTCCGCCGCGCTTGCCGCCGCGTCCGCGCGAATTGTTGCCGTTGGATTTCATCCAAAATCCACCGCCATTCGAATTGGTGCGACCGTTCAGATCGTCACCGCCATCATCATCGGAAAATGAGTTGCCGCTGCGTCCGCCGCGGCGATTTGAATTGGGTCGATATGCAGCTGCGCTGCCAAATCCACCACGACGTCCGCCATCGCTTTGTGGGCGAGGGCTTCCAAATCCGGGCCGACTTTCGCTGGTTGCGCCGCCGCGTGATACTCCGCCGGCACTGCGAGGTGCACCACCTGATGATGGGCGCCCGCCGCCAAATCCACCTCGAGATCCGCCACCAAATCCGCCCCGCGCGCCACCGCCAGATCGATTGCGTCGAAATCCGCTCGGTCCAAACGAACGCACGCGTCCGCCGGATCCGCCGAGTGATTTATCAAATTCAGCTTTTTCGCTCGACGCGGCAATCGGCAATGATTTGCGAATCAATCGTTCGATCGCAGCCACGTCGGACCGCTGAGAGGGAAGTGCAAATGAAACCGCGTGACCGGTGGCGCCTGCGCGTCCGGTGCGGCCGATGCGGTGGACGTAATCTTCTGATGCGTCCGGCAAATCGTAGTTGACGACCAGCTCGATCCCGCGCACGTCAATGCCGCGAGCCGCGATATCAGTCGCGACCAATACGCGGAAGCGTCCGGATTTAAATCCATCCAATGCGGTGCGGCGTTGGCCGAGGCTGCGGTTGGAATGGATTTCGGCCGCGTTGTGTCCGCGTGCTCGCAATTCGGCGCAAATTTTTGAAGCCTGATGCTTGGTGCGCGAAAACACGAGTACGGTGCCTTTGTATTCGCCAAGCAATTTTTCCAGCATGGCAAATTTACCTTCTTTTTTCACAATGCAAATTTCTTGCTCGACTTTTTCCGCCGAAGTTCCGGCCGGCGCAACTTCGATGCGCAACGGCAACTTCATGTGCTTGGTCGCAATGGTCACGATTTCTGCCGGCATAGTCGCGGAGAAGAGCAGCGTCTGGCGCTCGGCTGAAACTGATTTCAAAATTTGTGTCAGTTGCGGTTCAAAACCCATGTCAAACATGCGGTCGGCTTCATCGAGCACGAGCACGCGCACAATCGACAAATCCACCGTGCGTTGCTTGAGGTGATCGATCAACCGTCCTGGAGTCGCCACGATCACATGTGGTCGGCGTTGGAGCTGGCCGATTTGACGACCAAATGCTTCGCCGCCGATCAACACCGCGGTGCGCAGACCGATTTTTGCGCCAATTTTCTGAAACGTTTCTTCGACTTGCAGCGCCAATTCGCGCGTCGGCAAAATCACCAAGCCGATGGAGCCGGGCGTCACTTTGCGAATTTCACCCAATCGCTGAATAAGCGGCACGCCAAACGCGAGCGTTTTGCCCGTACCTGTTTGCGCAATGCCCACAATGTCTTTGCCCGTCACCGCCAGCGGAATCGCCTGGTGCTGGATCGGGGTCGGCGTGGTGTATTTTTTTTCTGTTAAAATCGCAAGCATTTGCGGGGAAATACCGAGTCCCTCAAATGTTTTTTCTTCTGTGGTCGCTGCTACTTTTTCTGGCTGCTGCTTTGGCGTCTGAGCGCCTGGATCTATCTCGTACATAACGTCGATAAAGATAAAAAATAAACGAGCCCGCGAGAGCGGCACGGATGCGCGCTAACTCTCAATAAACAGGCTCGCCATCAACTGATCGACTGCTTATGTGGGCTATCACATCTATTTATATAACACTTTCGTCCAGATGTCAACTTGCGGCGGGCGAGATGATCGCCCATACTAAAGATATGCCTTTTAATCTTGACCTGTTCGAAATCCTGAATTTTCGCGACCTCGCGCCTGATTCCTACGAGCTCACAGACATCCAAGCGCTGTGGGACAATTTGCATTCGCAACCGCGCGTGGCCACTCGTGAAGAAATCGCCGAAATCCTTGCTCAGCCTGCGTCATGTATGCAAATGATCGTCGCGCGTGAACGCGCGGGCGCTCGGCGTATCGCGTCGTGCGGGATGATTTTTTTCATGCGCACGTCGTCCGGTCTTACTGGCTACGTCCAAGAAATCGCCACCGCGCCTGGTTATGAAGGCCAGGGCCTGAGTACGCGTGTCAATCAGGAGCTCATCGATATCGCCCGCCGCGCCGGCGCCCGCGCCATCGACCTCACCACCAAAAATCCGATCGCCCAAGCCATGTATGAAAAACTCGGCTACGAAGTCCGCGCGACCAAGGCGATGCGCAAGAAATTGGCGTAAAAGAAAACCTCTTCGAAAAGAGGTTTTTATGTACAAAAAGTGTTATCGCGCCATTGATTTTTGATATGCCCGTATGGACGGGTCAAATGCCCGACTTCCGGCATATCTTCTAATGATTACCCAAGTTGTAATCACGCCAATAGAAATGGCCATGACAATGAGCACGATCACGATCAGTTTCTCATTCCCATTTTCGTTATCAGAAGAAGATGAGGATGATTTTTCAGGAGATAATCCTGCTGTCTTGAAGAAAAACTCCACCACGCTCTTCCAGGCCTCTCCGCCGTCCGAAAATGCGTGATAGAAATTGTAGTAGTCGGCATATGAATTGTATGCCGCCACCGCATAATCTCTCAGTTTTCCTGATCGAAACGCCTGCGCCCAAGAATCAATTGTGATAATTATCCCGCACAACAACAGTTCGGGTAAAATTAGCAAATATCCAAGGGAGAAAAACGCTTCTGTCCCACTATCGCTCAACAGCTCGAGATCGTGTGCCGCATATCCAAGAGGCAAGAGCGCGCACCAGGTAAATCCGATGGCCGCCATGATTGCGCCCATCCAGTTCATGAAATGCCGCCAACCGCCGAACGCGCGGGTTTCCACCCACGAGATACCGACGCCGTATGCATTGGCGAAGCTGATGAAAAGATTCCAGCACCAAATAAGCAGAATAGAGAGCACTGCCGCACCTCCTTGTGACGGAAGAAAATCATACCTCACGCTGCCGACCGTGTCAAAAGAAAAGGCCGTTCATTTCTGAACGGCCTTGCGGCGTACTGTTTATTCTTCAGCGATCGGGTCGTTCTGGCCGAAATCCAGCACGACGTGTTTTGTGTTGATCAGCTCCAGCATGCAGAGATCATCAGCCATGTGCTTGGCGATGATGTCATCAACTCTGGGTTCGTATGTCTCAAACCAGGCATTAATCACCAAGTGCCGCGCACCTTCAAAATCGACAACCAATCCTGCGCGCAGCTTTTTCCCAATCAACTGAGAAAAAATTTTTCGAGCAAGTACGCATTTATCTTCACTTCCAGCCTTGAGTGAGAGCGAGTCATTGTTCCAGTCAAATGAAGCTGGAAGATTCCATCCTTGCTCTTTGAGAACGTTGATTCCATATATGAGACCCGTGTGGGTATCGGTGGGATCATAGTGATCGCCCATTTCTTGAAGTGCCCGGGTAGTCGCAAGTTCCATCAGTCGCGTGACCGGCACTCGCGGCTCGCAATCGTCCTCTCCTTCCTCAAAAAGCTCTGGGAATCCTCGCTCAAGCCGAGCCAGGATCGCAGGATCTTCGGCAAACGACACAACGCATCGTGTCCAATAATCACTGCATTTCGCAACCTCTTCCCAATTTCGGCGCATGTTTCCTCCTTTGCAACCGAAGGCACATTATATAATAAATACTTATAAAAGTCAATACTACGACCAACCCTTGACGTGTAAATTTTTTCTTCGCTATAATGCATTCAGATTTAGCACTCAAACTTTCTGAGTGCTAACACTTCATTCATATCCATAATTAACTCAAGGAGCAGAGTATGAAAATCAAGCCACTCG
>CAYNWW010000021.1:0-7583 GCA_964401055.1 uncultured Candidatus Saccharibacteria bacterium
CCGCCTTGGCCACGCCCAGAAGCGACGCCAACTCATCCGCCGCCCCAATCACCTGTACCCGCGCCGACGCCTTGGACACGCGCTGGCCGCTGCCAGTGGAAGTTTGTTGCTTGTCGCCGGTTTTTGTAGAAATAGCCATAATCCAACCTTACCACATTCCCAATTCTTGAAAAAGCAGGCAACAACAGTTTTTATTTGGTCGAGTCCACCCTCTCCCACATCCGCATAAACGACACTCGCCGCACCCGTACCATCCACCACGCTCGCGCCCAAGCCCACGCTCGCGCCACAAACAATTGCACCACCCACCATTTCTCACGCGCACCACGCGCATACGCCCACACACGCGCAGCACCGCCAGATTCACGCCCAAACGATCGCATCCGCACCTCACCGCGTGCATACATCTGATAATATCCTGCGACGCTGCGAGACTTCTGTCGTAGCCAATCATACATATTATCGGGATACTTTACCCGCACGACCGCATCCGGCGCATACACCACGCGCCTGCCCGCGCGCGCCACCGCATAGGAAATCAGCGGATCATCGGTAAGCGCGTCTTCCGGTATTTGTTTGAAGAGTTCTCGACGCACTGCCATCAAATACGCCGACGCCTCAATTGCCTCTCCGCGCCTCGCAAGCTCGGCGCGCATCTCGTGTGCTCCCGCATCCGTCAACGCATGCGCCCAAAACCCAAACTTTGTCCCGCGATCATTAATCGCCACGGGACGGCCACTCACCGCGCCAACCCCAGCATCAGCAAATGGCCGCACCAACGCGCTCAACGCACCCTCCGTGATCTCCACATCCCCATCAGTCATAATCACCACATCACCATGAACCTGCGCAAAACCCAAATTTATCGCCGCCGGTTTTCCACGACCCTCATCGCACACCCATCGCACAAACGGAAAATCAGACCGCAACCGCTCTACCAAAAGTCGTGCCGACTCATCTGGCGCCACAACCAAAATCTCAGCTTCACCCACAATGTTTGCACTCAATCCTTGAAACTCGCGCACTTGCTGCGCACATGCCAAAACCGCCCGCTCCAACGTGCGCGGCTCCTGAAATGAAAAAATAAGCACGGAAATCTTCATGCATTCATTCTATCAGCTCGCTACAAACGGTCAAACATAAATAAAAGGCTCGAGCAATCGCCCGAGCCTTTTATCACGCCTGAAAGTTATGCGGCATGAATCATAGGCATACACTTGTCCATCATCATCTTCTTGTCATCTTCGCTCATTGCGGAAACCATGTCTGCATGTGTGCCTTGCATATGTTCCATCATGCCCTTCATCACTTCTTCTTGAGTTGCGCCCATTGCCTTAAAATCACAACCCTTTGGATCACACTCTTTGCATTGTAGCCACATCATATATTTTTCCTTATTTCTTTTTACTTATTATAAGCTTAACTATACGCCTATTCTATTTCATAGCAAGTTCGCGAATTTAATCAAAATAAAAAAGCCGTAACTTACACAATAAACTTTCTCATACGCACCGAGCCCAAAAGCATGATAAGAAAACCGAATATAAACAGCGAATCATGGACGATGGTTCTCTTCGCCTCGTCATCCCAAGTGAACGCATTTGACAAAAAACCAAGTACAAAAAGTAGTATTCCAAAACTAAATGCATTCATAATCTCGCCAACAAAAGATCCTCGCAGTCGAAAAGAAAAAAATACTGTAGAAACAGATGCGGCAACGCCGATGAAAATAGCAATAATTGTTGTATAGGTATCAAAAATTGCCTCGGTACTTATCCCCCAATCACTAAAAAAATTCATAAAAATATTCTACTTTAATCATATATTTATTTTATTAACCAAGACCGTATTGATATAATAGAGTGTAACAAAACAAATAATGCTTGGGAAGCTTTACCCTAATACTTAATGCACATAAAATCCAAACAAAGATAGCAAAAACAGAGGCATGTGCCTCTGTTTTTTTGCATACTGGCTCCCCGAGCTGGATTCGAACCAACAACAAGCTGATTACATTTATCCTTCTGTTTCCAAAAGGGATGGACTATATCATCATCCTTGCGCTTCTAGCAAAGGATGCGAGGCGCTTCCCCCGACCAACGTCGGAGTACTCCCGTGCGGATAGTCTCTACACCTTCTCTTCATCCTTAGGTACCAAAGAGCTTGGCACGGTATTGCCCCGAAGGGTTTCACCGTTTTCACCTCGTTTTTCAACCAAAATTTCTTTTGGAAGCTGCACTTCTTCGCTCGAACATCTGTACAGTCAGCTGCTCTACCATTGAGCTATCGGGGAACACGTGACTTTTATTACAAAAGACACAAGACTAGTGTAAAGGAAGATATATATTTATGCAATACTAGACGCTAGCGAGTTTGCGCACGTGACGCAAGTTTAATAGTCCCTTAGCTTCCTCGTATCCTCATGCTCCTTGATCTTTTCGAGCGACTTCGCTTCGATCTGACGAATACGCTCACGCGTCACGCCAAACTCCTTGCCCACTTCTTCGAGGGTGTGGCTCACGCCATCTTTAAGGCCAAAACGCATTTCAAGGATTTTTTGCTCGCGCGGCAACAGATAGCGCAAAATAGTCTGCACTTGGTCGCGCAAAATATCCAGACTTGCATGCTGATCGGGGGACGGAGTTTTTACATCTTCGATAAAGTCTCGAAGCGTGCTCTCGTCATCGTCATCTTCGCCCACACTCGTTTCAAGCGAGACAGTTTCTTGGGAAATTTTATTGATCTGGCGAACTTTTTCGATCGGCAATCCCATTTCTTGGGCCATTTCTTCAGGAAGCGGCTCACGTCCGAGATCTTGCACCAGACGGCGCTCGGTCTGCGTATAGCGATTGATCGTCTCTACCATGTGCACCGGGATACGGATCGTGCGCGACTGATCCGCGAGCGCACGCGTGATCGCCTGACGAATCCACCAGGTCGCATAGGTTGAAAATTTGTAACCACGACGATAATCAAATTTTTCCACCGCACGAAACAAGCCGAGATTTCCTTCTTGAATCAAGTCAAGCAGTGTCAGGCCACCGCGTCCCACGTATTTTTTTGCAATACTCACCACCAAGCGCAAGTTTGCTTCAATAAGGCGCTTTTTCGCTTCGCCTTCTCCGGCTTCCTTGCGTTTTGCAAGCGACACTTCTTCTTCGCCGGTCAAAAGGGCAATGCGACCAATTTCACGCAAATACATTTGTACCGAGTCACCGGAAATCGCACCAAGGTCAAGGTTGTCTTCTTCATCATCAGCACTATCGGGCGATGCGGATACGCGATCTTTCTTTTTTGACTCCACCACTTTGACGTGCTTTTTCGAACGCTCGACATCAATAAGCGAACGCGAATCTCCGAGTGCGCTACTGCTTTCGATCAGACTAATTCCAATTTTTTCCAGCTTAGCAAATAAGCCTTCAATTTCTTTGAGGTGGTTTGCAATGTCGTCGATATCGTGAATTACTTCCTCATCTGTAATAAATCCCTGCTCACGCCCACGGTTGTATAATTTTTCTACCTTGAATTTGATATCTTCCGGCGTATGAATTTCCACATCGCGACCGCGACCTGAGCGGCGCTTTTGGCCACCCTGAACCGCGCGCGGCGCTTGGCGCTTGTTGTTGGCGCCGACACGACTTTTGTTCACCACAAACGGCTTGTGTTTGGGCTTTGCCTTGGACTTGGACGCATGAGCGTGCGTGTGCGCAGATGAATGGCTGGGCTTTTTCTTCTTCTTGCTTGTTGGCATGGGTAAAAATAATTAAACGGCGAACTTGGCAAGCTCGCGCGAAAGTGAGGTAAAATCAAGCGTCAGCTGCGTGAGGCGATCTCGCTCGCCCACCTGCTCAGCCAACCGAATTTCATGCTCAAGGTCGGCCATACGACGCTTGAGAAAAGCAATTTTGAGTCGTTGAATCCGCTCGCGAATGGCGCCGAGCGCCTGACCCGCATCGATCAGCTCAGGCTGAGCCTCAATGCGCAACATCACCACATCTATATGAGAAGCAATTTCCTGATCTGTAAGCGCGATTTCCCGCTGAAATCGCTGGAGATCAATGAGTTGTTTGTTATCATACCATGATTTTAACTGAGAGTAAAGTCGCTGGTGAATCGACTTTGTCAGTGCTGCTTGAGGCAATTGTTCAAGCAATTCGGGCAAATGCTCAGGAAAGGTCAACACGAGACCCAAGAGCTCCTGCTCAACCGCATCCAGCACTGATACCGAACGCACTGGCGCGTCTTGTTTTTCACTTTTTTGCTGCGCGACGTTTTCGCGAGAAATCGCGCGTGGCTGAGCAGCACGCTCGGTACGCCCCATGGCATCACGCAGTGTTTGCTCAGATACTCGAATCGCAAGAGACAGCCGCTGTAAATAATGCGTCTGCTCAATCGGATCCGGCAATTTGGCAATGAGCGCAAGGAGCTCGCCGGCCGCTCGTTTTTTCTGCGACACGTCGCCCAAGTCGATATGACCAAGCAATTTGTCCATGTAAAAATCCATCACAAATTTCGCGTCCTTGATCGCGCGGCGCCATTCGCGCGGATCATGCCTAATGGATTCATCCGGATCCTTGCCGCTCGGAATAGTAATCAACTTAACCACAAATCCTTGCTGCACAGCAACCTCAATTCCTCGCCGCGCCGCCGCCTGTCCGGCCGCGTCCGCGTCAAACGCGAGCAACAAATGCGAAGTGAATCGTTTCAGCAGTGCGAGTTGCTCAGGGGTCAATGCGGTGCCGGATGACGCCACCACATGCGTGATGCCCGCTTCGTGTGAGGCGATCACATCCATCTGCCCTTCAACCACAATCACATACCCAAATTTACGAATGGCGGTTTTTGCTTTTTCCAGCCCATACAACATGCGCCCCTTGTGATACACTTCCGTCTCGGGCGTGTTCACATATTTGCCCATATTTTTTTGGTTTTCGTGCAGCACGCGCGCAGTAAAACCAACCACTTGATCATTGGCGTCCTTGAGCGGAAACATCACCCTATCCCGAAATCGATCAAACACCTGTGACCCGCCGCGATCAACAATGAGTCCGGCCGCGGCCGCTTCTTCCCGCGAAAATCCCTGGCGCCGCAGCACGTCCGACAATTGCGTATACGAATCCGGACTATACCCGATCAAAAATTGGCGAATGGTTTCTTCTTTCAATCCCCGCTTACACACATACGCGAGCGCATCCGCGCCCTGCGGCAGCCACAACTGCTCGTGATAAAACTTTGCTGCGACCGCATTTGCTTCCAAAATTCGAGTGCGCCGAGACTTGGCTAGCTGCTCGCGCGGAGAAAATGGCTGAAGCTCCACATGTGCTTTTTGCGCGAGGATTTTGAGCGCCTCAGGAAATTCGACATGCTCGGTGCGCATCACAAATCCAAATATATCCCCACCTTCATCACACCCAAAACAATGCCAAATCTGTTTATCTTTACTAACCATAAACGACGGACTTTTTTCGCGATGAAACGGGCAAAGACCGCGAAAATTGCCGCCCGCCTTTGTCAGCCGAACTGTTTCACCCACGAGCTCAACAATGTCGAGCCGCGCCTTGATATCTTCAATAGGAGCCGAGGAGTACATATATCACAAGGGTAGCACGCACACGCACCGACCGTCTATGCCGCGCGCTCAAGCGTGGTCACGCGCTGAGACAAGAGCAATAACTCCTCTTTGTCCGCCTTGCGCGCAAGCTCTTTTTTGATGAATCCAATATCGACTTTCATCATCTCAATATCTTCGGTATTTTTTGCGACCATTTCTTTAACCACATCCAGACTCTCGCGAATACCAACCGCGTACTCAGCCACCAACCCAAGCTTATGCTGAAAATCTTCAGCGATCACCCCAATCGCACGCTCAAACAGGAGGCGCTGCTCTTCAAGTTTTGCATCAAACCGCCGATCTTGCTCAGCAAAGCGAACGTCGAGCGTCTGCTCATACGCTTTTCGCTGTCGCTCCAAAATTTGTTCCAACCGTTCGTCTGTCATAGATAAAATTATATACCAAATTCTCGACCAAGCACATGATATCAACCAAAGATTAAAAAATCCTTAACCAATCATGAAAAAAGGATAAAATCACACATCAACCTGTGCAAAACTATGCCAACAACGCGCTGCCAAGCGCCGCCTGGTGGTCAAGTTCGGACAGCACGATCTGTGCCGGATAGAAAAAATCAAACGTATTGGCGCGATACTGCGCCACCGCATCAGGCAAAAATACACTAGCGGATTGCCGCGCACCGCCGGTAATCACAATACGCTCTGGATTGTAAAAATAACTAATCTCCTGAAATAGCACGGCAAGCTCGCGCGAAAAAATCGTAATCGCCTTGTTAGCCGCATTGCCGCGCGCGTGATCACGACCCTTCAAGGTCCAAATCGCGAGCGCTTCCTCGCCTGCATATGCCGAACCGGTGATTTTTTTATATATCTTTTGAATTCCGCGACCGGCGACCAAATCATCCGTCCGCCATACTTCATGGCCGAATTCCGGCACCGTCACGCGGCGTTCGGAAATTTCACCAGCGTTATTGGAGAAACCCGCAACCACCACCCCATCACGAACATACACAAGCCGCACACCCGTACCCAGGTTGACCAACACGAAACTCGATGCGCCCTTGCCGCGACCGAGTCGCGCTTCCGCATGTGCCATACACACCACGTCATTGTCGATTGCCACCGCGCGACCGCAGCGCTTGGCCAATTCGACACGCAGAGGAAAATTGACCCGACCGCCAAACAACGCGCCCTGCACCACCACTCCGTCGCGCATCATTCCCTTCATCGCCACCGTCACTCGACGCGTCTCGGGTGTCAACCGCGATTGCACCAACGTAAAAAAATCATCAAAAAAACGCAACGACCCAACCGCCAACTGCGCCGTGGGCACAATTTCCTGGCGGACAATCGCGAGCTGCTCATTCAACAAACAAATTTCTATTTTTGTTCCGCCCACATCAAGAGCGAGTGTCTGATCCATGCGCATAGTTTACCAAATGCGCAGGCAAGAAAAAAGGCTTGGTCGCACTGCAACCAAGCCACTCGCCATCAATTCTCCAAAAACCACAGATACAACAACGTATCGTTTTTGTACTGGTGTCGCTTTCCTCCGAAATAATACAGCCATCTCTCCTTGCGATAATCCCCCTGCACCTGAAAATCGCCCGAGTTCGGATCCTCGCCTTTGCGTGTATCCGGCGTGATCAGCAGCGATTCATGAACCACGTTTTTATCGTCAGTTCTACCCACGGCGATACAGTACTCACGCCCCTTGTCTTCCGGGTGGTCATCAAGATGCCTCTTCAGTAGATCGAACTGCGTAGTGTTGCGCAAATCACCATCCTTGAGCGCGACAGTCACATCAGGCTGAGAGTTGAATATGTCCTCTGGGGCGCTGCCACAGGCAGTCAATCCGCTCGCAAGCAACTTGGCCACAAACACGCCGCCGCCCAATCGAAACACCTCTCGTCGACTGAAGTGACACTGAAGAATCGCATCAACAACTTGAATCATGTTCTTCATCCTTTCCAACAAAAAATCCCCTCGCTTGAGGAGAATTCGATTCAACA
>CAYNWW010000022.1:0-5237 GCA_964401055.1 uncultured Candidatus Saccharibacteria bacterium
ACTCGTAAGCCTTCCGCTTCGTCTGCAAAATAAATCCAAATAGCCCCTTCTTTGACCATTCGCCTCTTGCGACTTGAGGCGACGGTCAGAGGAGGGGCGTTCCTCTTTTTTTACCAATTCATATCGACCGAGTTATGCGAAAAACGAAGATTGTCTGTACGATCGGACCAGCATCCAGCACTAAAGCTACGATCAAAAAAATGATCGCAGCCGGAATGGATATCGCTCGACTTAATTTTTCTCACGGCTCACTTGAAGAGCACAAATTTCTGATTGAAGAAATCAGGGAAGCTGCGAGAGAAATGAATAAACCCGTGGCGATCTTGCAAGATTTGCCCGGACTCAAATTGCGCATCGGCGATCTCGGCGTCGAAGGCATTGAAGTGAAAAAAGGCGAGACGGTTATTTTGTCGCCGCGCGCGTTTATTGATAAAGCGTTTAAAGTTTTGCCCGTCGCGCTTGATGGTCTCGAAAAAGTCGTGACCGTTGGGACGCGTATTTTAATTGCCGATGGTATCATGGAGCTCGGCGTGGTCGCGATCAAAAAGCATGACATTTATTGCAAAGTGCACAATGCCGGCACAATTCATTCCCGCAAGGGCATCAACATACCCAATTTGGTCGGAAATTTCAGCGCGGTCACACAAAGCGACATGGAAAAACTCCAATTTGGCCTCAAGCAGGGAGTGGACTTTGTTGCACTTTCTTTTATCCGGTCGCGTGCAGACGTGATGGCTTTTCGGCGGTTGTTGGAAAAGTGGGAAGGCGCGGGCGTCCATCACCCGACAAAGATTATTGTGAAAATAGAAAAGCCGGAAGCGGTGCGTGATTTTGATGAGATTTTGGAAGTGGCGGACGCGATCATGGTGGCGCGCGGCGATCTTGGTGTCGAGAGTCCGATTGAGACGTTGCCGATGGTGCAAAAAGAATTGATTCATCGGTGTTTGCTCGCGTCAAAACCGGTGATCACGGCCACGCAAATGTTGCTTTCAATGGTGGATAATCCGCGCCCGACGCGCTCGGAAGTGAGTGATGTGGCAAACGCAGTCATTGACCATACGGATGCAGTGATGTTGTCTGAGGAAACCGCGCGTGGAAAATATCCGGTGGAGACTGTGCAGATGATGGCAAAGATTATTGAGCAGGCTGAGGCGTCGCCGTATTCTACGCTCGACGCGTTTTCCGTATTGCAAAAAGGTGAAAAAATCGACACACCGATCGCCTACACCGCGTGTGACCTCGCGCATCAGACCGGTGCGGAGGCGATTTTGGTCGCGTCGCTGTCTGGTGAGACCGCGCATTTGATTTCCAAGTTTCGTCCGAATGCGCGGATTATTGTGGCAACTCATAGTGACAAAGTGAAGCGTCAGTTGATGTTGAGCTGGGGAGTGACGCCGCTGCAGATGCCGGTGTGTCGCACGATTGATGAGTTGATTCGACGGTGCATGTTGGCGATCAAGCATCAGAAACTTGCAGAAGACGGCGCGCGGATTATTGTGGTTGCAGGTCAGCCGGTAGGTGCCCCGGGAAATGTAAACATGGTAAAGATTCATACTCTCTAAGATTTTGCAGCCCTCTCAATTGCCCCTGAGCTAGGCAATTTCGAGAACTGCAAAATCTTCAAGTAACGTTTAAATACAAAAACATGAGCAAAAACGACGCGTACATTTTGTGGTTCAAAGAACTTGGGATTGCAGATATTCCCCTCGTCGGCGGGAAAAATGCCTCGCTCGGTGAAATGGTGCAGCATCTGGTGCCGCGTGGGATTCGTGTGCCAAACGGATTTGCGATCACGGCGTCGGCGTATCAATATTTTTTGCGAGAGACCGGCATCACGGCGCAGATCAAAAAACTTCTTGATGCCTTGAAAACAGATGATATTGAACAGCTCCAGCAAACCGGTCGCACGGTGCGGGAGCTGATTTTAAATGCGGAAATGCCGCATGATTTGCGCGACGCGATTGGCGCGGCGTATCGTGAGCTTTCAAAACAGTATGATTCGGCCGGCACGGATGTCGCGGTGCGTTCATCCGCGACTGCTGAAGATTTGCCGGATGCATCGTTTGCCGGCCAGCAAGAAAGTTATCTCAATGTGCAAGGCGAGCACGCGCTGCTCGAAGCGGTGAAAAAATGCATTTCGTCGTTGTTTACCAATCGTGCGATTTCGTATCGTCATGACAAGGGATTTGATCATGCGGCGATTAGTTTGTCGGTGGGCGTACAAAAAATGGTGCGCTCAGACAAGGGCGCGAGCGGGGTGATGTTTACGCTTGATCCGGATTCGGGATTTCGCGATGTGGTGACGATCAATGCGTCGTATGGGCTGGGTGAATATGTGGTGAAGGGCGCGGTCAATCCGGATGAATTTTATGTATTCAAACCGACGATGGCGCAGGGACATGATCCTATCATCGGCCGGACGCTCGGAAGTAAAAAACAAAAACTCGTCTACGCGTCGGATGGTTCGGCCGCGGTCAAAGATGTGGTGGTGACCAAAGAAGATGCGCGTCGTCAGTGCGTGACTGATGCTGAAGTGGTGGAACTGGCGAAGTGGGGCGTGGAGATTGAAAAATATTATGCGCTGCTTGCCGGGCATGACAAGCCCATGGATATCGAATGGGCGAAAGATGGCGTGGATGGATTGCTCTACATCGTGCAGGCGCGACCCGAGACCGTGCATGCGTCCAAAAAAGGTACCGTGCTCGAGACATATCACCTCCGCGCGGCGGCTTCAAGTGAGGTCTTGGTGCGTGGGCTGAGTATCGGGCAAAAGGTGGGCATCGGCAAGGCGCGGATTATTCGCGACGTGGCGCATATTGCGGATTTTCAAGAAGGAGAAGTGCTGGTGACTGAGGTGACCGACCCGGATTGGGAGCCGATTATGAAAATCGCATCCGCCATCGTGACCAACAGTGGCGGCCGGACGTCGCATGCGGCGATCGTCTCGCGCGAACTCGGAATTCCGTGCGTGGTCGGGACGACCAATGCGACTGAGCGCGTGCCCGAAGGCGAAGTGGTGACCGTGAGTTGTGCGAGTGGTGAAGATGGATTGGTATTTCGTGGCGAGATCGGATTTGATATTGAAAAAACAGATCTGAGCGGGCTCACGCGTCCGGCGCATACAAAAATAATGATGAATGTGGGTGATCCGGATCAAGCGTTTGCGTTTTCGCAAATTCCAAACGATGGAGTCGGCCTCGCGCGTGAAGAATTTATTATCAGTAATTTTATTAAAATTCACCCCGAGGCATTATTGCATCCGGATCGGGTGAGCGATGATCGTACGCGTGCGCAAGTGGCGGAGATTATCAGCACGGCCGGCTACGGCGATCGTGGCGGCGAAGCATTTTTTATCGACAAATTGAGCGAGGGACTTGGGCGCATCGCGGCCGCATTTTACCCCAAAGATGTGATCGTGCGCACATCGGATTTCAAAACAAACGAATACCGTGGACTGCTGGGCGGCGCGGCGTTTGAGCCTGAGGAAGAAAATCCGATGATCGGATTTCGGGGTGCGTCGCGATATTATGATGAGCGATTTTCCGGATCGTTTAAGCTCGAGTGTCGCGCGCTTAAGAAGGCGCGTGAGGACATGGGCTTGGTCAATATTAAAATCATGATTCCGTTTTGTCGCACCATCGATGAGGCGCGCAAAGTGATTGCGATCATGGAGAGCGAAGGCTTGGTGCGCGGCCAACACGATCTCGAGCTCTATGTGATGACCGAAATTCCGGCCAACGTGATTTTGCTCGAGCAGTTTGCGGAGTTGTTTGACGGGTTTAGTATTGGTTCCAACGATCTCACTCAGCTCACGCTCGGCGTGGATCGCGATTCGACTATTGTGCGTCATGTGTATGATGAGCAAAATGATGCAGTGACCACGCTGATCTCGGAGGCGATTCGCAAGGCGCGCGCGGCGCGGCGCAAGATCGGGATTTGCGGACAAGCGCCGTCGGATTTTCCCGAGTTCGCTGAGTTTTTGGTGCGCGAGGGGATCGACAGTATTTCTCTCAACCCGGACACGGTGTTGAAAACGACTGTGCGGCTGGCGGAGCTGGAGAAGCGCGGCGGCGGAGCGAGCGCTTGACATCCGGGCTTGAGTTGGGTAGGATGATTGGATAGTTTCAGAGCAAGGAGGGGATTTTGTGGTCGCAGAGCGCGACCTGAGCTGGTGCGAGTGCGTATGTGATGAACGTTCTTGTGTGTTCGTGGTTTTTTTAACAAGGAGTTTGTGAATGCAATTCGTCGAGTTCCAGGGAGAGCGATTTCATGTGAAGAATGCCACTGATGAGCGAGTTCGTCGCTTGCAGGAAGCTCTGAATTGTATAGAAAAATGCACCAAAAAGAGTGCGATCGAGTTCAGGCGGCTTGACCCCGCTGTTCGTAAGAGGGCGCTTCGAATTGTGAGAAAAAATAATTCTGAATTGCATGGGAATTTTTTTTCCTTGGCGTATCCTAAGAGGGAGCGCAGGAAGCAAAATTTCGCGCTGCGCATAGTGCAGAAGAATGCTGACGGGATTCATCCATCGGTCAAGGAAAAACAGGCCGAGAGAGGGCGAGCGTTGCTTGAGAAGAGTATGTCTTTCCAGGTTGGCACTCAGATTGCTCGCGAGCGAGTGGCCATGAGTAGGTAAATTTTTGCAAAAGCGTCCGATATGTGATCGGCGCTTTTTTCTTTTGGGTCGAAATCTGTGCAGCGTGGCAAAATCCGTGTTGGAGTTGAATCATTGCGCGGCTCCGAGTATAGTGGGTATGTGGCGGGGAGAAGTGGCTGAGTGGTTGAAGGCACCGCTCTCGAAAAGCGGCATACGGTTTCCGTATCGTGAGTTCAAATCTCACCTTCTCCGCCATAGAAAAATTATATTGTGCGACACAAAATACGCAATACATGTTTGATATTTTGAAGGTTGTTATTCTGGGCGCGGTCGAGGGTCTGACCGAATTTTTGCCGATTTCTTCGACTGGGCATTTGATTTTAGTAAATGAATGGATCTCGTTTGATAAAGATTTTACTCGCCTATTTGATATTGTGATTCAATTGGGTGCGATCGGCGCAGTGGTGGTGCATTTTTGGTCGCGTTTGATGCCGTTTCGACGCGGAGTGGCAGCGGATGAGTGCGCGCGTATGTTGGACATGTGGAAGAAAATACTTGTCGCCGTGGTGCCTGCACTTGTGCTCGGCGCGGCGGCGGGTAGCGTAGTTGAAGAAAAATTATTTACACCGTGGGTGGTTGCAG
>CAYNWW010000022.1:5337-6817 GCA_964401055.1 uncultured Candidatus Saccharibacteria bacterium
GCGGCGGCGGGTAGCGTAGTTGAAGAAAAATTATTTACACCGTGGGTGGTTGCAGGCGCATTGATTGTCGGCGGTGTTGCGCTGGTCGCAATTGAAAAAACTAAGCGCGGGGAACCATCGCGAACATCCATTGCGGCGATTGATTACAAAACCGCGTTTCTCATCGGCCTCGCCCAATGTCTCGCGCTAATCCCCGGAACTTCCCGCTCGGCCGCCACTATCGTTGGTGCATTGCTCCTTGGTGTCTCGCGCGTGGTTGCGGCAGAATTTTCTTTTTTTCTTGCAGTCCCAACCATGCTCGCTGCCACCGCGTATTCACTCCTCAAGCACCACGCGTCGGTCAGTACTTATGAAGCGGGGCTGCTCGCTGTTGGTTTCATTGCGTCACTCGCGGTCGCTTGGGGCGCAATTCGTTTGTTTTTCGGATACATTCAACGCAAAAATTTCATCCCATTCGGCTGGTATCGCATCGCCCTTGGCGTCGCCGTGATCGGATATTTTTTGCTGGCGAAATAGTTGACAACAGACACAATTCCCCGCAAACTGTCATTATGTAGGTATATGGGCATTTAGCTCAGTGGTTTAGAGCGCTCGCCTCACACGCGAGAGGTCACAGGTCCGAATCCTGTAATGCCCACCAGAAAATCTCGTCATGCGAGGTTTTTTTATTTTCCAATACGTGTTGACTTTGTGCGCCCATAGCGTATAATCCAACATCAATCCGCGCGAGGAGGTGTGTTCATGTTTTATGCAGGTCCTGGTTCACGGATCTTGATGATCTTGCTGCTTTTTCTTTTTCTTCATCATGAGCATATGTTGAGGGATGTGCGAGTGATGAAGCAAGAATTGATCATTCAGGATGTTCGTATGAGGGCGAGTGAAAATATTCGAGCGATTTGGCATGTGGATTTATCTGCGTTTCAGATGGATTCGATGTCACCGCAGGATCAGTTTACGCTCGCCGAAATAATTGATAACCCCTGGATCGCTCCATCTTTCGTATACGGACCCTGTCGAGATGAGCGCGGGTGTCCTGTGGTGGTGACGTCGAGTGGTGTTAAAGTTATGCAGTTGCCTTTGGAGGGAGAATTTCTCGCCGAATGGTTAGGTGTTGTGTATAGGTTGCGCGTAGTTGCTGTCGAATGCATGCCTCCGGAAGGAAGGATTTTTTTCTATCTTGGACTTGCGGATCAATCGCGAGGCGCACGAATTTCGATCAACTCGGACGATTTACAGTTTGCTCTTGCGCTTGATATGAGTCTGACAGAAGTCGAGCTTGTCAAAAGAAATTTTTCGCTATAGTATGCCTTGCACTTTTCTGGTCGCAAGGCTTTTTTATGTTATGATTTGGATATATGAAACACGCGCTATCGGAACTGGAGCAGATTAAAAAAGAATTACGCATGCATGTGCGGCCGGAGAAGCGTGCCGTGCTGCGGCGATTTTTTAAAACTGGCCCGGGTGAATATGCGGAAGGCGA
>CAYNWW010000023.1:0-5527 GCA_964401055.1 uncultured Candidatus Saccharibacteria bacterium
GCATGCGCAATCTTGCCCATTTTCAACGCATTGCTCAGGGTGTGCGTGACATGACGCTGCTCCACCACCTCGGCAAACGACCGCGGACGATATTTTCGATATAAAACCAGATCCATATCCTCTATTATAGAGGAGCGTGAATGAAATTCAAAATCAGCGCGTGGGGACTATGATTTTTTACCGACTCGAAACACCCACAATTTATTTCCAATAAAATTTCCCGACGCCACGATCACGATCGCGACTATTTTTGCCCAGACTTTGTCCGGAAATACACCTTTTTCCACAAACACAAACAGCAACAATTCCTGCAGCGCCAACCCACACAAACTCACGGCGAGAAATTTGCCCGCATAGCGCAGCCATTCGGCACGCGACCGCGCGCGACCATCAGCAGGTCGAAACGTCAGCAGCGCATTTCCCGCAAACGTCCAACAAATCGCCGCAGCCACACTCGCCACGTTGGCACTCAAATAATGCAATCCCGCCACATTCGTGAACAACCAAAAGAGCGATAGATCAACCATCGCTCCGGTTCCGCCCACAAGGGCGAATAGCGCCAACTGACGCAGCAGTACTAAGTTGTGTGTTTTATTTTTCACCACTGCGCCAGACTAAAAATTATTTTGACGAAGATTTTTTTGGACTCGTGCTCAATAAATCAAGTTGCAACTCTTGCGGACCGCTGGCAAAATCTTCCAAGCCGGTTGACGCAGGTGCATCATCTTTTTTCGACGTGCGCGTGCGCGTTTTCTTGATCGTGATGCCGTCATTCATATCATCCATGTCGTCATCAAGCGCCGAACCGCTCACCGCGATATCGCCCGCTTTTTTGATCACATTTTCCACCGCGCCCCATTCGGCTTCAGCGCCTTCGGGGATCACCAGGGTCACTTCATCGCCTTCTTCAGCTTTGAAATAGGTCACGCTCGCGAGCAGCACCTTGAATGATTTGCCGCGGGCTTTGACTTTGTACTGGCCGGTTTCTTCCTTGACGAGCGTACCGATCACCTTTTTGCGCTCGACCGGACCGATTTGTTTGTAAATAAACGAGCCGTCTTCCGCGATCGTCAGCTTGAGCGTATCGCCCTCGACGAGCTTGGACTTGCTGGCATAGTTTGCCGGCACCGGATAAATTTTCTTGTCCGCGCCAATCATATTTTGGCCGTCAAACACGCCTTCGACGACGCGATCGACTTCGGACACGGACAGACTGCGCAACTTGTCGCGCAAATCTTCTTTATCAGCGGACACGGCAACGCCCTCGACACCACTCATGTCCAGGAGCAATTCGCGCGCGCTGGCAATACTTTTCTCGGCACTATCAAGCATTTGCTTAATAAGCGACAACTTCTTCATTGAATTAGGCATTTGATTTTCCACAATCCTCGGTTAATTTTATAGGTTCCAAGCCTTTTTTAAGACTTCGATACACTATAACACAAAACTAAAATCTTTGCAAGTGCCCAGCGGCTCTACTCCCGATCGCGAGCGAAAATCTCCTGCTCCACCAGCCGCGCATCTTTGCCAAATTTCATGCGTGACAAATTGCGAATGGCCGCGCCAATCTCCTTGTCTTGCGTAAATACATCATCAAAATTAAACATTTTCATACTAAATGGCTCGCTCGAATGTCCAAAAAACATCACCCGCGCGTAGGCATGATATTTTTCAATATTGATCAAATCGTTCCGATCAAAAATCGGCTCGAATTCTTTTTCCATATATTCCGCGTCGGTCGCGCCGATCTTAAACGAAATCATCGAGCCCACATTGCCAAAGACCGCGTCACGCACTTTGGTATCTTCGCCGCGCGACAACTGCGAAATATACTGATGCGCCATGCACAAATTGAGATGGTATTTGCGCGCCTCGGACAAAATAGTCGCGATCGAATCAGTCACAAAGTTTTGAAATTCATCAATGTATAAAAAGAAATCGCGCCGATCAGACTCAGGAACACGCGCCCGCGCCATCGCAGCCATTTGGATTTTGGAGACAATAATCAAACCGAGCAACGACCCATTGAGTTCGCCGGTTTTTCCTTTGGACAGATTGACCAGCAAAATTTTCCCTTTATCCATCACGTCGCGAATATCAAACGCCGACACCTGCTGACCAATGATGTTGCGCATCATCGAATTTTCGACAAACTGCCCGACCTTGCTGATGAGATAGCCGAGCATTTCGGATTTGTGAAAATCACTCGTCTGCGCCATTTCTTTTTCCCAGAAATCCCGCACAATCGGATCGGTGACGCTATTGATTTTCATTTCCTGAAACGCTTTGTCGGTAAACATGCGCGGGATTTCAGCAATCGTACCCGGCTTGTCCGGATCAGACATAAGCGTGAGCATCACGTTGCGCATGTTGTGCTCAAACATAGGACCTACGATCTCAGGCGGAAACAATTTGTGAAAAATCGCGATCATCTCATCAACCACAAAATCTTTTTGCTCCGGCGTCTGATACTCGAGCATGTTGAGACCCATCGGCCGCTCGGTGTCCCCCGGATCAAACAAAATCACATCCTCGGCGCGTTCTTTGGGAATGATCTTGAGCATGTCTTCGATAAAATCTCCATGCGGATCGATCACGCACACGCCCTGCCCGCTCTGAATATCTTGCGCGGCAAGCGATTTCATGAGCGTCGTCTTGCCCGAACCGGTTTTGCCGATCACATACATATGACGGCGGCGATCGTCCGGCAACATGCGGATGACTTTTTTCACCCCGCGGTATTCATTTTGCCCAAGGATCACACCGGTGTCCGGAAGCTGCGCCGGAGCCGGAGCCGCCTTGGCTTCGAGACGCTTGAGATTGGGGATCTCGGTATATTTTGTCGGAAAATGAAACACGCTGACGAGCTCTTCGATGTTGAGGATCGACACGCGAATCGGGTTGAACACTTTGAAAATAAAATTGCGAATCCACTTGCGGCGCTGCGCCTGTGAATGCGGCTTGATCATGCGAAAGCCATTGAGTTCGGCGGAATAAAATTGTCCAAACGAGCTCGCGATATTTTCCAGATGGCGGCGCGCTTTTTCTTGAGTGTGCGCGGCGACCACGACGGAAATATTGGATTCAAACGCAGGCTTGGCGGATTTTTCTTCAATCTGCTTGATGAGATCCTCCTCAAAGGAGGTGAGCTTGCGCAATTTTTCGTCCTCGCGCTCGCGTGCAGATTTTTGGGGTCGCGATTCTTTTTTCCCGGCCAAATGCAATGTATCCGCAAACGATTCCCCAAAACTCCGGAAAAATTTCACAATCGGATGATGCATGGCCTGGTGCAAACTTTTTCCTTGCTCCATGTCGCGCGCGATACGCACGCTTTTGCGTCGCCACCGATGCTTTGCCGGACGAATCAACAGCTGCAGCGCCGCGCCTTCATTTTTTTCCAGCTTGCTCATCACGTTGACGATCGCAGTAAGCGGATCGGCGTCGAGCATTTTGTATGTGCGAATCGGAAGCACGCTTGGTTTTTTCAACACAATGCGCGCGCTCACCACTTCAGTCGAAATCGGGAAAATATCATGGCTGCCGTGTTCTTCGATCGACGCTTTGGGATATTGCGCAAGAATTTGTTTTTCCACCAACGTCTGCAGATGCCGCGGCACCGACACATAAAAATAAATTTCACCTTTGGTGGCGACGATTTCAAACGCGACATGCTCTTTGCGGCGATTGATTTCACGAAAATTGGCAAACATTTGCTCAGCTGCGCCGATGATATCTTTTTCCGAAAACCGCGTGCCGTCTTCACCTTCGCGCTCGCTCGCTTCTTTGGGCACGCGCACAAGCAGCGTGACCATGTGAATCGATTTCCAAATCCGCGAACGGAATTGTTCACGACGCACCAGCCAATACAGCAAGCTGGATAATCCAAACACCAACGCGGCAAATCCGCCGAGCATAGCGAGAAAAAGCTTGTCGCTGAGCGGTGAATTGGCGATCGCATCTGAGGCTTGCGCAAACAGTGCGGGCGAGAGATGAATCATGCGGCACGCCTTTCTTCTTGTGCGGCCTGGCGACCGACTTCTTGCTGCGCGGCGCGATACATTTGTGCCATCACGTGCCAGGCCTGACGCTCATCCACGATTTTTTCCACTTCACGGATAGCATGAGGAAAATCCGTATACATATCGCGAACTTCGCGCAACAAATGCTGCGCCGCCAGCATCGAATCCGATGCATCGACGCGATTTATTTCAGTGACTTCTTTGGGAATGCGAAAACCTTGCTCGCGTTGCTGGGTTGCGGATGCAAACACACTCTCAGGCGCACGACGCGATTCTTGTTCAGAACGCAACTTTTCTCCACCAGCGCCACGCCAGGTCTCGGGCAATTCCTTGTGCACGCCGCCAATTTCAACGACATTGTCCGGCAAATCACGCGGGCGCCGGTCTTGAGCATCTTCCGGATTGTATGGTTTATTTTGAGGCATATTTTATGCTAATACATAGCTATTATTTCACAGGCACACGCGAGTGTCAAAGTTGTGCGGCGTGCGGATTTTTGTATATACTGCACGCATGAATACATTTGAACTGCACGAACAACACAAAGGAAAAATCGGCATTCGCTCGGAAGTAAGCGTGACCACGCGCGAAGAATTATCACTTGTCTACACGCCGCACGTGGCCGAAGTTTCGCGCGCCATCGCAGCCGATCCTGCGTTGACCCGGCGCTACACCATGGCAGGCAAAATGGTCGCCGTAATTTCCGACGGTTCAGCAGTGCTTGGCCTCGGCAACGTCGGTCCGCGCGCCGGTTTGCCGGTGATGGAAGGCAAATGCGTGATTTTCAAAGAATTCGCCGGAGTCGACGCGTTTCCGCTTTGTATTGAAGAGCAAGACACTGCCAAGCTGATCGCCATCATCAAGTCGCTCGCGCTCAATTTTGCGGCCATCAATCTGGAAGATATTGCCGCACCGCGCTGCTTTGAAGTAGAAGCTGAGCTCCAGCGCACACTCGGCATTCCAGTCATGCACGACGACCAGCACGGCACCGCCATCGTGGCGCTTGCCGCACTCAAAGGCGCGTTTGCCCTCACGCACAAAACCGACGCGCGCGTGGTGATCAGCGGCGCTGGCGCTGCCGGAAATGCGATCACAAAATTATTGCTCGCAGAAATGCACGACGGCGCGCTTCCGATCACAGACATCGCAGTGGTCGATTCCAAAGGCGTGGTCAGTACCGACCGCACCGATCTGGACCCATACAAAGCCGAGCTCGCGACGCTTACCCAGCAAACCCAAACGCGCTCAATGGCCGACGCCCTTCGCGGCGCCGACGTCTTTATCGGTGTATCTGCGCCCGGAATTCTCACACAAGATCTGGTGCGCTCGATGCGCCCGCAGCCGATTGTGTTTGCGCTCGCAAACCCGACACCCGAAATCATGCCCGACCTTGCACGCGCGGCAGGTGCGGCCATCGTCGGCACCGGTCGGAGCGATTTTCCCAACCAAATCAACAACGCCCTCGCCTATCCCGGCATTTTCAAAGGCTTGCTCGCGTCCGGCATTCC
>CAYNWW010000024.1:0-5047 GCA_964401055.1 uncultured Candidatus Saccharibacteria bacterium
GTCAGCTCGTGTCGTGAGATGTTGGGTTAAGTCCCGCAACGAGCGCAACCCCTATTCTATGTTGGTTTCGGCCTCTCATAGAAGACTGCCGATGATTAATTCGGAGGAAGGCGGGGACGACGTCAAGTCAGCATGGTCCTCTGATGCCCAGGGCGACACACGTGCTACAATGGGAAGTAACAATGGGTTGCAAAGCCGCAAGGCGAAGCTAATCCCACCAAACCTTCCCCCAGTTCAGATTGAGGGCTGCAACTCGCCCTCATGAAGTCGGAATCGCTAGTAACCGCCGGTCAGCCATACGGCGGTGAATACGTTCTCGGGCTTTGTACACACCGCCCGTCACGTCAGGAAAGTTGGCAATACCCGAAGTCCCTAGTTCTAGGGCCGAAGGTAGGGTCAATGATTAGGGCGAAGTCGTAACAAGGCATCCCTACGAGAACGTGGGGATGGATCACCTCCTTTCTAAGAGAAAAATGTTTTGTCCACAGCCCTCACGGCCGTGTACAAAACCACTCTAGGTTGTTTCAGAAGACAAGATGTAAAGTTCGCTTTCAGTTTGTCTTTCGAATAGCAGTGGTGAAACCACAAAGATTTCGCAAAGTACTGACATCATTTTCCTGTCACATTTCAGTTGTTAACAAAAGGCGCCTTCGCGGCGCTTTTTGTGTATTCGTATCATGTCCAAGGAGGAGGTTGACGTGATCAGGCAGCATACATTCAAAATCAAGCTTCCAACAAATCTTCACGAGGCGCTTTTTAATCAGATCCCGCTCATGTTGGATCTGAAAACTCATCGTGATGTTGTTGATTTGGCGCTCGAGGAAGTCATCAACTATCTTGAGCGGAGCATGCGCAGACAGCTTCGAGTGGTCGTGCGCAAAAAAGATGGCAGAATTGACGATAATGCATGTATTTTTTCGCTGTTTTATCAGGATGAGCAAGAGGGTTTTGGTAGGCCATTTTTTTATGAGGTGCCGTTGATATTGATCAATCGAATTGAGCGCTTGCGTGCTGAATTTGATTATTACAATGACGTGGCGCATTTGGTAAAAAATGCAATAATGGTTTTGGCCGGCCTCGTGTTTTCTACTGATACAATTGAGATTTATTTCCTTGAATTTGGTCTTGGGGATCTTGATTGTCAGGGGGAGGGGCGATGGGTGCGGCATGAAGTTCCGGGTATTTTGACTAAAACTTATTCGTAAAAGCTGCGAAAGCGGCTTTTTTCTTGCATCGGGAAATAAAGTTTGGTACAGTGTATCTTGTTGTTGCGAGCGCACAACGTTGTTTATTTTTCGGGCGGCTAGCTCAGTTGGTTAGAGCGCGTCTCTGATAAGGACGAGGTCTCAAGTTCGACTCTTGAGCCGCCCACCAGGAATATTATGAACATTTTACTCGGCCTGCTATTTATCGCAATTGGATTCTTCCTTGTGTTAAAGACGCAAACACTGGTACAATCGTTTGGCCACATCGGATGGGCAGAAAATTCCTTTCCCGGCGGGACTTATGCATTGTACAAGTTAGTTGGAGTGTTCTCGATTTTCTTCGCCATTCTGGTTGCGACCGGCAAATTGTCCGGGTTTCTGGTGAATATTGTTGGTCCACTATTTGGCGTTCGGCAATAGTTCGTGTATACTGGTTTTGTTCGTGAAAAACTGTCCGTTGTTTGGGCCCCTAGCTCATCTGGTAGAGCGCCTGTTTTGCACACAGGAGGTGAGGAGTTCGAGTCTCCTGGGGTCCACCAAAGACCTGCCCACAAACCAATTGTCAAATCCGTGAGGAGTTCGAGTCTCCTGGGATCCACCAAAGATTTCTGTAGAAAATAGCCCTGAAGGGGCTGTTTTTGTTACTATCGACAGGCGTGCAGAAATCTGGTATGCTTTGTTTTCAACTAATAACTTGTTGGCGATTTTATGAATATGTTTACATGGAGTTTTGATCTTGCGGCGAGCCGTGAGCAGCTCTGGCCGTTGGTTTCTGATACGAACCGGCTCAACAAAGCCTGGGGTTTGCCTGAGGTGGCGCGTGTGCCGGCTGCGAAGTCGGGTGAATTTTCTGCAGTGATGCGGACGAGTTCGTGGGGTGTGACGAGCGAATGGGTGGAGCCGCCGTTTGAATGGGTGTATCCATCGACGCTTGCTATTACGCGGACGTACACCAAAGGCGTGTTTGCATCGATTCTGATTCGGATTGATCTTGAAGCGCGTGCTGAGGGCGGGACGCGGGTGGTGTATACGTTGGGCATGGAGCCGCGTACGCCGTTTGGGTTTACAGGCAAACGGTTTGCTGCGCGTGCGCAGGCAGCGCTTGAAGAGCTGTTGAAAGAATATGATGCGGCCGCGCTCAACGGCCAGACCATGCCTCTTCCGGCAGTTGCGGCGAGCAAGGCCGGGCGCGCGGATGTGAGCATTTCTGCGGATCGCTTGGTTACATACACTCAGGCGCTTGGCGAGCAGGGAGTGGCTATTGGGCTGATTGAAAAATTCACCGAATTTTTGCGCGCGGCAGATGATATTGATGCGGCGCGCATTCGGCCGTACGCCTTGGCCGACCACTGGCGCGCGCCGCGCAGGGAAGTGCTCGAGCTGTGTTTGCGTGCGACGACTGTCGGATTGTTGACGGCAAATTGGGACATGCTGTGCTCAATGTGCCGTAAGCCGGGAAAATCTGCGCATAACTTGAGCGCAATTGAGTCGCATGTCTATTGCGAAAGCTGCGGTCGCTCCAACGATGTGGATTTCAAACATTTGGTCGAGCTGACATTTGAGCCAAATCCGGCCGTCCGCCAAGTTGCGAAAGCGCGATATTGTTTGTCCGCTCCTTCATTGACGCCGCACATGTTGGCAGTGCAGTTGGTTGCGCCCGGCGCCGCGAAAGAAATCACGCTTACGCTTCCTGAGGGTGCGTATTCGTTGTTGTTGCGTGGCGCGCAATTCCAAGCGCGCGTCGAAGTCGTTGCCGATGCTCCGGAGCGGGTAGAGTTGAGTCTTTCAGCTGGTTCATCAGACGCGAGCGTGCGCGTGCGTCGTGGTGGCGTGCTGACGGTGAGCAACCTGTTTGATGAGCCGCAAGGTCTGGTCATTATGACCACGGCCTGGGACGACAAAGCAGTGAGCGCGACTGAAGTGACATCACTCCAAATTTTCCGCGATCTCTTTGGTCACGAAGCTTTGCGTGCCGGCCAAGAAATTTCCGTCGGTAGTTTGGCAATTTTGTTTACCGATTTGCGCGGTTCGACCAAGCTGTATCGGGAAATCGGTGACGCGCCTGCGTTTGGTTTGGTAATGAATCACTTTGATGTGCTCAAGCGCGCGATTGCAGATGAGCAAGGCACGATTGTCAAAACTATTGGCGACGCGGTGATGGCGGTATTTTTCAAGCCGAGCGGCGCGATTCGAGCTATGCTGCGTGCTCAGCGCGAACTCGCACAACCTACGCGCGAAGGCGAGCGCCCGTTGACGCTCAAGGCAGGCATTCATTATGGTCCGTGCATCGCGGTCAACCTCAACGATCGCCTCGACTATTTTGGTTCTACTATCAATTTTGCCGCTCGTCTCGAAGGATTGTCGACTGGCGAGGATGTGATCGTGACGCAATCGGTATTGCAGGATCCGGATGTGGCGCGCGAAATCGTTGGCGCCGGCCAGTACCAGATTGAAGAATTCGCGAGCGTGCTGAAAGGGTTTGATAATGATGTATTCAAACTGGCACGGGTGAAAAACACTGCACTTCAGGCTCCAGTCGCGACCGTGCAACTTGCGGCGCCTGAGCTTGCAAAAGTCTAATTTTTCGAGTATAATAGCTAAGGATATTAATACACACCTATGCAACACGAATATCGCGTTCTCAATCACGAAGGTCATGGCGACGAGTCTGCCTGCATGTGCGGCAAAGACGGCGGCTGTGTCTGCGGCGCTCATGCCTCAGCTGAAGACAAAGGCTGCGATTGCGGCAACTGCGGTTGTTAATTCGCGCAACTCAAAAAAATCCTGTTGAAGGATTTTTTTGTTCACAATTATTTTTGTTTGTGAGAAAATAAAAACGTATGAAAGTTTCAGGTCGCGTCGTCCACGGCAACGGGGATGGCAGAAAAATTGGGTTTCCGACAGCGAACATTGCGCTCGATCAAGAGTTGTTTTTAGATTTTGGCGTGTATGCTTGCCAGTTTACGGTGCGTGGCGTCACCTATGATGCGATTTTGCATTATGGTCCGCGATTTGTATTTGCTCAAGGAAAGCCGATTTTTGAGGTGCATTTGTTTGGATTTGATCAGGATATTTATGAAGAATTTGTTGATGTAGAAGTGAGGGATTTCATCCGCCCAACGCTCAATTTTCCCTCAGTGCAAGATATGGTGCAAGAAATCATCCGCGATTGCAAAAAAGCCCACGAGTTTTTGACTCGCTATCAAAAGACTGCCTAGTCGGCAGTCTTTTTGTTATTTGGGTTGTGCGAGCAGGTGCTCCGGAATAAGTTTGCGCACCCACTTGCCGAGATAATCGGTTTCGATGTTGACTCGGTCGCCCTCGTGTTTGCTGCCGAAGACGGTGTGTTCGAGCGTGTAGGGGATAAATGCGACTGAAAATTCGCCGCGCGTGACAGAGACGAGGGTGAGGCTGGTGCCGTCGAGTGTGATGCTGCCTTTGGTGATCATTTGGTCGGTGAGGGCGGGGTCGCAGGCAAAGGTGACTTCGCAGTTGGTGTCGGTTTTGGCGATGCGGGCAATGGTGCCGGTGCCATCCACGTGGCCAAGGACAAAATGCCCGCTGATGCGATCGCCGATTTGCATCGAGCGCTCGAGGTTGACGCGTGCGCCTTCGCGGAGGTCGCCGAGGTCGGTCTTGCGAAGAGTTTCTTGCATAATGCCAAATTGGACGGCGCCATCTGTGATTTTTTCCGCAGTCAGGCAGACGCCGTTGACCGCAATGCTATCACCTTCGTGCGCGTCGTGTGCGATGTCTGCGCCGACGTCGATGGTAAATCGCAAAAATGCGCCTTGCTCAACGGTGGTGATGGTGCGGACGGTGCCGAGGTGTTCGATAATTCC
>CAYNWW010000025.1:0-3260 GCA_964401055.1 uncultured Candidatus Saccharibacteria bacterium
GAAAAATGCGGAACATGCAGCGCCAGACCCAGACATTGACGGCGTCATAAAAATGCGCTAAGATAAGGCGTTCTGGAGGAACTACCGCGGATTGCTCTGGCGATCCGTTTTTGTCACTGCCAACAGGAGGTAGAGATAGATCATGCGCAAATCCGATTCAAAAACTCGGCAAACGCCCGCGCAGAGCAAAAAAACTGCGCTGCAAGAAATCACATCTGAATCAGAAGCAAAAGTTCAGGAACATGCCACGGCGTCAAAATCGCGCAAAAAAATCCGGAAAAAGCGCCCGGCAGTCAGGAAAATAACAGGTACCCCGCGTTCATTTCAAGCACAGTGCGACAAACTTGACGGACTCGAGCGCAAGATTGAAAAAATCAAGGCGCATTTTGCAGCCACTCCTCTCGCCCATCGCGACTACAAAAACCGGATGTGCCTGGAGCGACTCATCAATGAGCATGGCGAAGTTTTTGCACTCATCTACAACCAACTTCCATAAAGGAGTAGGAAGATGAAGCAGCAGCTCACGATTACCGACGAAAGCGGCACCGAACTGGATGCGACCAAGCAATTCAAAACCGCTTGCGCTGGCATTCATATCACCAACCCCTCCATCGCAGCTTGTCTGCGCGAAGCTGTGCGAGCAACATCGGCTGCAGTGCAGCGCATTTTGCTCTCACTTGAACAGGCCACCCGCATTGAATACGCAGTTGATGGCAAGATCGCATCTGTCGACCTCATATTTATTTGTCCGCAAGATGCGATCGATCGCGCGCGCAAACACGCGTCGCGGCCGAGACCCAAATCCCCAGTTCCCGGCCCCAAAGGCCAAGCCACTCCGCAATACAAAAATTCCTATCGTCTGGAAGAAATTCTCCAGGATGCAGAAACTGGCGACTGGATGATGAGGTTTCGTGTGGCGGAATCATTTGCTTGGCAAGTGGGACGCGGTGAAGACAAAGGGAAAATTCTCCAAGACTTGGCCATGGCTGATGCAAAAAATTGCCTCCAGCAAATTATTTACAGCTGGATGCGACCAATCGCGTCGGACGTACCAAGTCTCTGTCTACTCGGCGCGTGTCAAAAGGCGGCTGAACAGTTCAATTCTTTCATCGGACTCCTCTGGGAAGGAAGTCAAACCAACGTGCGATTTCCCTCCACCGAAGAGCGCGATCCAGAGAAACGGCGAGCAACCTGGCTTACCGCGTTGGCAAAAGTGTGCCGACGCAACGAACCATTCACCTATCAGAAAGCCCGCGAGATCGACCCGAGCAAATACGGCGTGGGTGATCGGCGCGGTGATCGATTGGTTAATGTGGATCCGGACTGGATTGAATTTGTGAAATCGCCCGAACCTTGGCCGCTTCCGCTCAACTTTGTCAAAAGCGCGGACGTGGTCGTATACGAGCACACATGGATCGAACAACGAGGCACGCGCCAAGTTCCTCGGACAGCACTCTGTGCCGCAATTCCTTTATTCAAAGGCGTTGCGCCAGATTCACCGCTGGGGAAATTGGCCACCAACAAGGATTTGTTCAAATGGCACGCGCACGTGGATCAGTACAAGCCTCTCGCAAATTGGGACGGAACCCGACTCAAGCCAAGTTTTGACTTGCTCATGGTTCCGCTCCAGCACGACGAGGGAAAACATCCACTGCAAAGTCGATTTGCTCATCTCATTGGTGGTGAAACCGGCCGCGTCGTCAATTGGTCACTTCTTGTCCAACACAAGGACAAGAAAGGCAGGCTCGAATGGGGACTCAGATTCTCCACCTCAAAAGTGGTCGCGACTCCGTCTGAGCGTACGCGCGTCCTCGGCGTGCATTTTTGCCTGGATCCAATCATCTGGTGGGCGATCTGCGACGACACCGGCGAGATTGTCCAAGAAGGAAAAATCGAAGGCAATGCCGTCCTCAATGCGGCATTGGCGGAAAAACTCCGACTTGAAGGCGATCAAAAAAAGCAACGCTGGGTAGGCGATCGCAAATCCAGCCGCGACCTCGAGCGCCGCACCTACGAAATCGCTCGCACGATTGCCGGTCTCGCATCCCAACACGATGCGGCTCTGGCTCTCGAAGAGCTGTCATATGTACAAAAATGTTCGAGCGACTTGGAGGCAAACAAACGCTTTTCTCAATGGAATTATGCTCAGCTTCCCGCATATATTGCGCACAAAGGGTTGGATCTCGCTCCTGCCGTGGGCGTGATTGCGGAAGTGAGTGATTACCTATTGCGCTACACGTGTCCGGCGTGCGGCGCTTGTCGCAAGGCAAAGCAGGATGGCGCAAAGGCTGATACCTGGAGGGAAAACGGGACGCTTTTATGTCGCAAATGCGGGTACACAGGGCCGGTGCCAGACGATCATCAAGCGCGGCTGGTGGCGCAGATCGGCATGCGGCGACTGCAAGAACGGAAACGTCTCAAGCTCGTGCGAGATCGGGCTCAAACAAATGAGGAAGTATAAACATCAGAGCCTTGTGCAAGTGATTGCATGAGGCTTTTTTCTTAATTTAGATCTATGAAGCACAACCACCTCAATATCGGCCTAATCGAGCAACAGCTGCAGTACGAAAATTCGACCGCCGGCCTTGTGAGCGCGCGACAGATTATTGGTGCAAAAATTCGGAATCAAGGCATGTTTTTGACAAATTATGCGCGCACAAGGACGATGATTCGGCCCGCGCAGACGCAGATAGTGAGGGCTGGCGACGATCTACGTTTTGCAACGTCGAAGCAAGATATTTTTCAAATTGAAGCGCGTGCCAGTCGCTCATATTGGGAGGCTGTACGCGTCTTGTGTAAGCAAAATCCCGATTGGTGCCGTGTATATCCACATGCACGCGATCCACTCAATCAACTTTTAAATATCGGATATACGGCGCTTTCTGGGGAAATCTGGAAGGTGGTTGCGGAATCGGCGCTCGTGCCTGAGGTTGGCATGCTTCATGGGCGAAATTCGCATGATCCTTTGGTGTATGATCTCATGGAACCGTGGCGAGTGCCCGTGGTTGATGCCTGCGTGGTACCATTTTTCTCCCGCAAAAAATGCGGTTATCAGCGCCTGACTCCTCGCAATATCGCGCTTGTCCAATCACGCATCTTCGCGAAATTTGATTCACTGCATATGTATAAAAAGGTGCATCAAAAGCTCCGGCGGAGTCTCTCAATGGAAGTCTGGAGCCTGAAACGTGCGGTCGAGGAGCAAAAGTCCTGGTCGCCTGATACATATAAATGGGGACACAGACGGCCGACGGCCGTTTCCA